>CALSBO010000068.1:0-16390 GCA_943373195.1 Brevundimonas vancanneytii | reverse complement strand
TGGTCCTTCACCAAACAGTCGACGGCGGCCCGGTTCGGCGGCGGCGACGACGCGCTGAGGGTCGAGAACCCCATCGCCGCCGATCTGGACTGCATGCGGCCCTCAAGCCTGCCCAATCTGATTCAGGCGGCGGCGCGCAACGCCGACCGCGGCCACCCCGACGCCGCCCTGTTCGAGATCGGCCCCATCTATCTGGACGACGGCCCGACCGGTCAGCGCACCGTCATCACCGGCCTGATCGCGCCGCGCGCCGCGCGCCACTGGGGCGCCGCGCCGGAGGACGCCCTGTTCGGCCTCAAGGGCGACCTGATGGCCCTGCTGGAGGCGCTGGGCGCGCCGGTGGCCTCGCTGCAGCTGGCCCAGGGCCAGAACCGCGACTGGTGGCACCCGGGCCGCTCCGCCCGCCTGCAGCTGGGTCCCAAGACCATCATGGCCGAGTTCGGCGCCCTGCACCCGCGTGTGCTCAAGGCGCTGGACGCCGACGGGCCGATGCTGGCGTTCGAGATCGTGCTGGACGCCGTGCCCGAGCCGCGCGGCGCCCGGTCCAAGACGCGCGGGGCGGCCAATCTGGCCAACCTCATGCCCCTGACCCGCGACTTCGCCTTCGTGGTCGAGGACGCCAAGGCCGTCGGAGACCTGGTCCGCGCCGTCGCCGGCGCTGACAAGGCGTTGATCGCCGGGGTGTCGGTGTTCGACGTCTATCGCGGCGCGGGCGTGCCGGAGGGCACGAAGTCGGTGGCGCTGGAGGTCACGATCCAGCCCGTCGAGGCGACCCTGACCGAAGGCGAGATCGAGGCGCTGTCGGCGAAGGTGGTGGCGGCGGCGGGCAAGGTCGGGGCAGCCTTACGCGCATAGAAACTTGGAAATTTGCGTTCGCCGAACATCACAACGTAAGGTCTCCTTCTGGACTAGGGAGATCGCGATGCGGCAAGCGAGAGTCATAGAAAATAAAGTGCTGAACAGGCTAGAAGACCTGTGGGAACACTTCTTCTATTCGGTGCGCTGGGCGCTAGTTCCAGCATACATGATTCTCATACTTTGCCTTGTGGTGCTCATTGCAAAAACAGCGCAGTCTTTCTGGCGAATGCTAGTTCATTTTGTCGATCTAACAGAAACCGAAACAATAGTCAGAGTTTTGAGCATTGTTGACATTGTTCTTGTAGTTAACTTGCTTCTTATGATCATATTTGTTGGATACACGAATTTTGTTTCAAAGATTGATGATCAGAGAAAATTGCGAGACAAACCGGGTTGGATGGAAACGCTCGGATACAGCGGCCTGAAAGTTCAGCTACTAGGTTCGATATTGGCAATTTCCTCAGTGAAGTTATTGAGTTATTCTATTGAACTCGATCAGTCTGGTGAGATCAATGAGCGGAAGTTTATCTGGCTGATTGCGATACAACTTACTTTTGTTGTCTCAGTAGTATGTTTAGCCATTACGAACCGCCTGAAGGTCATCGACGAAAATGACCAGAAGGGATCGCGAACACTCGATGGCCTGAGAGCCATGGTCAGCGGGAAGGCCAAAGCGAAAGGAACGGAAATTTAGCGACGCCCCAACAGAGGCGGTCAGGATCATCTCGCGCCCGGAACCGCGCGGCAGGCCGCCCGGCAACTTCCCGTTAACCTCATCGCCGCAAGGCTGACGCAAAGGCCGGTGACGGTATGGACAACCGCCCGCATGTCACGGGCGGACCGTCCCCGCCTATCGGAGCCTACCCATGCATCGCCGCCAAATGATCCTGTCGGGCCTCGCCGCCACCGCCGGCGCCTCGGGCCTGTCGGCCTGCGCCACCGCGGGCGGGCAGCCGGCGTCTGATCCCGCCTATCCGATCGCCTCGGACGGGCAGGCTCCGGCCTATACGTCGGAAGAACTGATCGCCGCCGGTTCGCGCGAACTCGGCATCGCCGCCGAGGCCATCGGGGCCGCCATCGAGCGCATCTTCGCCGAACAGGGCGACCGCCCGACCGCATACATCGCCGGCGAGGAAGCCGCGGGCGCCGCCGGCATCGGCGCGCGCTACGGCCGCGGCGCCCTGCACATGAAGGACCTGTCGGCCTCGCAGGAGGTGTTCTGGCAGGGCATTTCGATCGGCTGGGACCTGGGCGGCAACGCCAGCCGGGTCTTCACCCTGGTCTACGGCCTGTACCACCCCGACATGATCTACCGCCGCTACCCCGGCGTGGAGGGCACCGCCTATCTGATCGGCGGCCTGGGCGTGAACTATCAGCGCGCCGACGGCATCGTCCTGGCCCCGATCCGCACCGGCGTCGGCCTGCGTCTGGGCGCCAATGTCGGCACCATGGCCTACAGCCGCCAGCGGAACCTGCTGCCGTTCTGAAGTGCCGAGTGAAGAGTGATTGGTGATTGGTGATTGGCGAAGGGCCGTGGCAGCCGCTCTCGAAGCCTGACGCACCTTGAGCCCGACTCACCACTCACTACTCACTCTTCACCCAACAGCGCCTCCAGCCCCTCGCGCCAGGTCGGATATTTCGGTCTCCACCCCAGCTCCGCCTTCGCCCGCGCGTTCGAAAGCCGCTTCGAGTCGAGATAGAACCGCCGCATGGCGTCGCTCACCGCCGGATCGTCCAGTTCGACCTCCGGAGGAATCGGCAGGCCCAGCCGCCGCGCGGCGCCTTCCATGACCACATCGGCGGGGGCGGGTTCGTCGTCGCACAGGATATAGGCGGCGCCGGGCCGGGGCCGTGCCATGGAGGCGAACAGGCCAGCGACGGCGTCATCGACATGGACGCGGTTGAACACCTGACCGGGCTTGCGGACGATCCGCGCCGTGCCGTCGCGCAGCCGGTCCAGCGGCGAACGGCCGGGGCCGTACAGGGCCGGCAGGCGGAACAGCTGCACCGTCAGCCCCATGCCCCGGCCCGCATGCAGCCAGTCGCGCTCGGCCCGCACCCGGCGCGCGCCCTCCAGCGAGGCGGCGTTCAGTTCGCTGTCCTCCAGCGCCCAGCCTCCGGCGCGGTCGCCGTAAACGGCGGTGGACGAGACATAGCCGATCCAGTCGGGCCAGACCCCGGCGGCCGTCAGGGCGAGCGAGAGGGCCTTCAGCCCCGGACAGCCGTCGGCCTCGGGCGGGGCGCAGACCAGGATGGCCGAAGCCGAGGCCACCACCGCGGCCAGGGCCGCCGCATCACCAGGATCGACCGCGCCGAAGCCTTCGACGGTCAGCGCGGCGCGGCGGTCGGCGTCGCGGCTGGTCAGGACGGCGCGTCCGCCGCGGCGCACGGCCTCGCGCGCCACCGCCCGGCCCAGCCAGCCGCCTCCGTAGATCAGCAGGGTGGAACAGACGGCGGCGTCAGGCTGGGCCATTTTTGGGCTCAGGCCGTACGCGCCCGGACCGAGGCGACCGGCGTCGGGGCGACAGGCGGGGCGGCGACGGTCGGCGGCGCCTTGACCGCCTCGGCCCGCTTGCTGTTCCAGGTCGAGACGCAGGGGACCTTGGACAGGTCGGCCCGGTCGGCGTAGCGGCGCGCGATCTCTGTCACATCCTGCATCAACCCCTCGGCCAGGGTGATGGGCTTGAGGCCCAGCTCGCGGAACTGGTCATTGGCGACGACCAGCTCGTTCTCGTCGGCTTCCTGGCGCGGATTGGGGACGTTGTGGACCTCGGCCCCGGTCATGCCCGCGATCATGGCGGCCAGGTCGCGCACCCGCCGGCTCTCGGTCATCTGGTTCAGGATCTTGACCCGGTCGCCGGCCTTGGGCGGATTGGCCAGGGCCAGTTCGACGCAGCGCACCGTGTCCTGGATGTGGATGAAGGCCCGCGTCTGCCCCCCGGTGCCGTGCACCGTCAGCGGATAGCCGACCGCCGCCTGCATCAGGAACCGGTTCAGCACCGTGCCGAAGTCGCCGTCATAGTCGAACCGGTTGATCAGCCGCTCGTCCCGGCGGGTCTCCTCGGTCTGGGCGCCCCAGACGATGCCCTGGTGCAGGTCGGTGATCCGCAGACCGTCGTTGCGGGCGTAGAACTGGAACAGCAGGGCGTCCTGGGTCTTGGTCATGTGATAGATCGAGCCCGGGTTCGGCGGGAACAGGATTTCCTGCTCGGCCGGGCCGAAATCGGTGTCCACCGTCACCTTCAGATAGCCCTCGGGGATGCGCAGGCCGGCGGTGGTGTAGCCATAGACCCCCATGGTGCCCAGGTGCGCCAGATGCACGTCCAGCCCGCTCTCGACGATGGCGGCCAGCAGATGGTTGGTGGCGTTGATGTTGTTGTCGACCGTGTACAGCTTGTGCCGCGCCGACTTCATCGAATAGGGGGCGGCCCGCTGTTCGGCGAAATGGACGACGCTGTCGGGCTTCCAGTCCCTGATCAGGGCGACGAGCCGGTCGAATTCCTTGCCGACGGTCATGTTGACGAAGTCGATGCTCCGGCCGGTGATCTCCTGCCAGGCGGCGATCCGCTCGCCCATGGTCCGGATCGGGGTCAGGGACTGGACTTCCAGCTCGTTGTCGATGTTGCGCCGGCTCAGATTGTCGACGACGCAGACGTCCCAGCCGCGCGCCGACAGGTGCAGCGCCGTCGGCCAGCCGCAGAAGCCGTCGCCGCCCAGAACCAGTACCCGCATCATCCAACCTCGCCGCTTCCTGCATCCTGACTAGCGGAACGCGCCAGCCGGTCAAAGCGTCACCATCCGGCGGCGAAAGGCGGCCTGGCCGCAACTAACGCGCCCGGGCCCGCCATTCCTCGCGGGTCTGGCCCCAGCGGTCGACGGGCAGGTCCTCGAACGGCGGCGGCATGCGGGTCGGACCCTGATTGACGGATCCCAGCCGCTCGGCCAGCCGCTGCGAAGGGGTGTTGTCGGGATCGATGCAGTGGATCACCTGGGTCCAGCCCAGCACGTCGAAGGCATAGTCGATCGCCGCCGTCGCCGCCTCGACGCCATAGCCCTTGCCTTGAGCGTCCGGATGCAGACCCCAGCCGACCTCCGTGCCCGGCCAGCCGTGCGGGGTCCACGGGCCGATCCGGCCCAGCCACAGGTCCGAGCCGCGTTCGAAGAGCGAGAACATGGAGATGCCGGTCAGGCTCCAGGCCCCGGCCATGCTCATGAAGCCGCGCCAAGCCACCGCCGCCGGCTGCGGGCCGCCCAGGAAGCGCGCCGCCTCGGGGTCGGCCATCATCTCGGCCCAGCGCGGGAAGTCCTCGATCCGGGCGGGACGAAGGGTCAGGCGTTCGGTTTCCAGCACCGGTCCGGTCAAAGAACGTACTCCCTCTCCAGTTCATAGCGGCTGCCGCCGTGGCTCAGCACGCTGGAATACAGGCCGAACCGATCAATCCGGATCGGCGGCGAATGCAGCAGATTGTGGTCGGCCATCCATCCCCCGATCCGGTCCGGACTGGCCTGCGGGTCCAGATAGGCCAGGGTCAGATGAGGGCGATAGTCGCGCCGCTCGACGGCCACGCTTGCGCGCTCGGCGGCGCCGCGGCAACGCCCGGCCAGGACCGACAGCCGTTCGCTCGGCTCCAGCCCGGCCCAGATCGCGCGCGTACGGTGGCCCTCGCCGAAGGCCCCCACTCCGGCCAGGGCGATCTCGAACGGACCGCCCGCCGCCGCCCGCTCCAGTTCGATCGACAGATCGTCGGCCCGGCGCTCGTCGATGTCGCCGTAGAAAGCCAGGGTGATGTGCAGCTGGTCCGCGGTGCGCCAGCGGGCGCCGGGCAGGCCGGTCTGGCGGCGCGCCAGGCTCTCGGCCACGTCGTCGGGAATGGACAGGGCGGTGAACAGCCGGATCATGCGACCCTTGGTAGCGGCTGGAAACGCGCGGCCCAAGTCCGGTTTTCCTTGCGGAAGGGCGGGACGCGCCCGATATTTGTGCAAAGGCCGGGATCGCCCGGCCCAACGGAGGACCGATCTCGCCATGAGCGATTTCAGAAACAGCCATTCGATCCCCGCCACCGCCGACATGTCGACGGACGCGGGCCTGCGCGGCTTCATGCTGGGCGTCTACAACAAGGTGGCCCTGGGCCTGCTGGTCTCGGCCGCCCTGGCCTGGGTGACCGGTTCCTATCCGCCGGTCCGCGACCTGCTGTT
This sequence comes from Brevundimonas vancanneytii, assembly GCA_943373195.1. Taxonomy (GTDB): domain Bacteria; phylum Pseudomonadota; class Alphaproteobacteria; order Caulobacterales; family Caulobacteraceae; genus Brevundimonas; species Brevundimonas vancanneytii_B. The sequence goes on along the minus strand of CALSBO010000068.1, from coordinate 10,336 downwards.
CTCGACCGCGGTCTTCCCCGACGGGGTGACCCGGCTGACCGGCATGACCCTCCTCGGCATGATCGTGGCCTTCTCGCCGCTGGTGGTGCTGCTCGGCTCCAATTTCGTGATGAAGAACCCGACGGCCGCCACCGCGGGCGGCCTGTACTGGCTGATCGTGGCCCTGATCGGCGCCTCGATGGGCACGGTGGTGCTGGTCTATACCGGCGCCTCGGTGATCCAGACCTTCCTGATCACGGCCGCCGCCTTCGGCGCGCTCAGCCTGTTCGGCTATACGACCAAGAAGGACCTGACCGGCTTCGGCAGCTTCCTGATCATGGGCGTGATCGGCCTGATCATCGCCTCGGTGGTCAACATCTTCCTGCAGAACCCGATGATGCAACTGATCATCAGCGCCGCCGGCGTGCTGATCTTCGCCGGCCTGACCGCCTATGACACCCAGCGGCTGAAGATGACCTACTACGCCCTGGGCGGCGACCGGAACGCCATGGGCGTGGCCACCAGCTACGGTGCGCTGAGCCTGTACATCAACTTTATCAACATGTTCCAGTTCCTGCTCGCCCTGTTCGGCGGCAGGCGCTGAGGTTGCGCTGACGGCCGGGACGCGGTCCCGGCCTGCTTGAGCGCCTCGGCCTCAAGTAGCCCGAAGGGCGATGGGCCAAACAACCCGGCCTCAAGTAGCCCGAAGGGCGGTAGGCCAAACAAGAAGAGGACCCCGGCGGAGACGTCGGGACCCTTTGTCGTGACTCGTGAGCCGTGACTCGTGAATAGGCGGATAAGCAGTCACGATTCACGAATCACGCCTCTCCTCACTCCACCACCGTGAACCGCCGGCTGTCGAAGACGCGCAGCACCTGGGCCAGTTCGCGGCCCCGGCGCAGCATCTGGCCGCCGTCGCCGATCACGGCCCACTGGCCCTGACGCTGACGCAACGACGGGCGTTTCTCGATGCGATAGAGCGGCGCATCGCCCGAGCGGCGGAAGACGGCGAACTCGGCGAGGTCGGCATGACCGACCATGGCGTAGTCGCGCCATTCGCCCGCCGCGACCATCCGGCCATAGACCCGCAGGATCAACTCGAGTTCGCGCCGGTCGAAAAAGACCGGTCCGGGGACGGACTGCAAATCAGCGGCGTCGCTCATCCCGGGAAGGTTACGCCGCCATCCTGAAAACGCCAGTGCGTCGGCGCCTGTTCAAAGCATTCGCGTGGCCGAACACTGTGTCCGGAACGCCGCGATGCGAACAAATCGCCACGAACATGAAATCGCCTCGCTTCCGCCCAGCACCCGCCGCCTTGGGGGACGACACCGGATGCATCGGCCCGTCGGAGTTCGGAGAGATTCCGGATCCTGAACAGCCCCCCCAGCCCCTCCTGGATTTCTCCACCAAGGGCTCCGGCGGGCCGATGCTTCCTCCAAAGCGAGACGCCCGCTCCGCCACCCTCCCCCCTCCGGCAGAGCGGGCGTTTTGCTGTCCGGGGTTTGAAGCGAACTCAGGCCCGTCGGATCAGGGCAGGATGATCTCGACCGGCTCGCCGCTCCGGATCACAGACAGGATGGCCCGGCCGTCGCCGCCCAGGGCCGTGGCGAGGAAGTCGAGTCCGGTCACCGCGGTATCGTCGATCAGGGCGATCACGTCGCCGGCCTGCAGCCCGGCCGCGGCCGCGGCCGAACCGCCCTCGACCGCGAACACCTGCAGAAGACCCTCGGAGGCGACGCGCACGGACGCCCCACGCGCCATGACGACGTCGGCGCCGGTGATGGCCGTGCGTTCCGTCGGAGCCTCGACCGTCAGGCTCGTGTGCCCTTCCCGGCCTTCACGCAGATAGACGACCTCGAGCCGGGTTCCCCGCTCGGCGATGCCGATGGTGGCCGCGACGGTGCCGGCGTTCGAGACGGGGCGGTTCTGGATCCGGGTGACGATGTCGCCGCGTTGGAGACCCGAAACCTCGGCCGAGGATCCCGGGGCCACATCCTCGATCACCGCGCCGCGGACGATGCCGAGGCCGAGATCGCCCGAGCGCTGGGCGTTGAGCGAGCCGAAGATGGCGCCGGTCGCGCCGCGCTTGACCTCGCCGTTCGCACGCAATTGGGCGACCACATACATCAGGATGCGGCTGGGCACGGCGAAGGCGATGCCGTCGTTGCCGCCGCCGCCGCCCGACAGAATGGAGGTGTTGATGCCGATCAAACGGCCCCGGCTGTCCAGCAGCGGGCCGCCGGAATTGCCCGAGTTCACCGCGGCGTCGGTCTGGATATAGTCCTCGATCCGGTCGCCCATGCCCGAGCGCCCCATGCCCGAGATCACGCCCATGGTCAGGGTCTGGTCCAGGCCCAGCGGATAGCCGACCGCGAAGGCCAGATCGCCGGTGCGCAGGGAATCGGAATTGACCACCTCGATCTGCGACAGGCCCAGTCCCGAAACGGATGGCGCCTCGATCTTGAGCACGGCCAGGTCCGTGGCCTTGTCCGTGCCGACCAGCACGGCGTCGAAGATGCGGCCGTCGGTCATGTCGACGGTGAATTTCCGCCCGCCATCGACCACATGGTTGTTGGTGACGACGATGCCCTCGCGCGCGTCGATGATGGCGCCCGAACCGCTGGACACCGGCCGCGGCTCGTTCTCGCTCGAGCTGGGGCCTGCGGATTGACCCAGGGTCGTGACCTGGACCACGGCGGGCAGGGCGCGCTCGAGGCCGCTGGCGAAGGTGAAGACCCCGCGCTGGGCGTCGAACGGCACCGGCGACTGCTGCGCGGCGGCGGGGGTCGCCGCCAGCATCGGAACCGCGGCGACGAGCGCCAGAACGGACAGACCGCCGGCCCGGATAATGGAACGCATCGCCAAACCCCTCTTGTTACACAGACCCTAGCGCGAGAAACGCGCCGTGACGACTGCCCCCGGAGCGGCGTCACCAATCGTCATGGTCGCCCCATGGCGTTTGAGAATGGCGCGCACGAAGGCCAGCCCCATGCCGTGGCTTTCGCGTCCCTCGTCGGCGGCGGCGGAGACCGCGCCGGCGGGATCGTCCAGCAGGGCCGGATCCAGCCCCGGCCCCTGATCCGCCACCGACAGCACCGGCTTGCCGTCCTCCAGCCGCGCCGTCAGTGTCACCACCCCGCCGTCCGGCGAGAATTTCACCGCATTGTCCACCAGATTGGCCACCGCCCGCTGCAACAGCGAGCGCACGCCCAAGACCGGGACGGGCGAGGCCTCGACCCTGATCACCACGCCGCGCGCCTCGGCCAGGGGCTGGTAGAGCTCGGCCGCCGAGGCCGCCAATTTGTCGAGCCGCACCGGCTCGAACACCCAGGCTTCGCCGTCGCGCAGGGCCATGGCCTCGTTCATCGCCCGCGTCAGCCGGGTCAGGTCGGCGCGCGCCTCGGCGGCCAGGGCGCGCGACTCGGGCGTCGTCGCCGCCTCCTTCAGCCGGTCCAGCCGGGCCGAGGCCCGCGCCAGCGGCGTGCGGAAATCATGGGCCAGCTGGTCGGCGGAATCCCTGAGCCAGCTCAACAGCTCCTCCAGCCGGTCCAGCGTCAGGTTCACCCGGCTGGTCAGTTCGGTCAGCTCGGGGGCCACCGCCGTCTCGGGCGCCCGAACGGAGAAATCGCCCACCGAGGCCAGGTCGAGCGCCCGGCTGACCTCGGCCACCGCGCTGGTCAGGCGCCGCCGCGCGAAGGTCGCGGCCGTCAGGCCGAAGGCGAGCAGCAGCACCCCGGCGGCGGCCACCGCCGCCACGGCCCGGCCCCAGGCGCCGCCCGAGCGGTCGACCACCCGGCCGACGGCGATGTCCAGCGCCCCGACCGATCGGCGCACCACGACGACCTCGACCGCGCGCGCCGGGCACAGGACGCCGCGCTCCAGCCGCATGACGAAGACGCCTTCGCCGAGGCGCGGGACCCGTTCGCCCCGGATGGACTCCAGCGCCGCCAGTCCGGCCGGCTTTCCGACGGGCGCGCGGATGAACCGCACCCCGGCCCCGCCCCGCCCGGTGCCGCAGGTCTGTTCGATCGTGCCGGCGTCCCGCGCCGGGCCGTCCTGAAAGGCGCTCAGCCAGGCCGACAGATAGGCGGCGTCGGCCGGGGTGATGTCGGCGGCGGTCAGGCTGGATTCGACGCCCAGCTTCTCGACCATGGCGCTGTAGTCGTCCAGCGCGGCCAGGGCCGCCTTCTCGCGCTGGTCCATCCGCACCGCCGCGCTGGTGACCAGGACCGAGCCGACCAGGGCCGCGGCGGCCAGGACGGCGATGCCCGCCGCCAGCTGGGTCGTGGTCCGCCGCCCCAGCCAGGCGCGCAGGCGGCGGAAACGGAACGCCACGGCGGCCTCAGCCCGTCCAGGCGGACAGGTCGCGGAACACCAGGCTCTGGCTGCGGGCCGAGACGATCAGCGGGTGCAGGTTCTCGCCCAGCTCGGCCGCCTGTTCCTTCAGCCGGCGGCGCAGGGCGCTGATCCGGGCGTCGATGATGTTGACGAAATTGTCGGGCAGGAAACGCCATTCGACCCAGCATTTGTCCCACAGCATGGTCTTGGTCACCGGCTGGCCGCGCGCGGTCATCAGTTCGCAGACGATGGCGAACTCCAGCGGCGACAGGTCGATCAGCCGCGAGGCGCCCTCGACCTCGAACTTCAGGGTGCGGGCGCCGAAGGCCAGGCGGAACGGCCCGTTGACCAGGTCGGCCCCGACCGGGGCGGCCCGGCGGGCGGCGCGGCGCAGCTGGGCGGCGATACGGGCCAGAAGCTCCTCGTCGCCGACCGGCTTGGCCAGATAGTCGTCGGCCCCGCCCAGCAGACCCTCGACCTTCTGCCGCTCGCCGCCCAGCGCGGTCAGCATCAGGGCCGGGGCGTCGGCGCAGGGCCCGCCGCCGGCGCGAATCCGTTTCAGCGTCTCCAGCCCGTCCAGTCCGGCGGTCAGGCGATCGAGGATCAGGACGTCATAGGGACGGTCTGCGGCGGCGATGGCGGCCTCGCCGCGGTCGACCCGCTCCACCGCCTCGAACCCGGCGCGCAGCAGCCGTTCGGCGACATGTTCCGACAGGGCCGGATCGTCTTCCAGAAGCAGGGCGCGGCGGCCGGCGAAGACCTCGCGCAGCTGGACGAACGGATCGTCGCCCTCGATGCCCGCCGCTTCCCCGTCCATGGTCCGCTCCACCCTCAAGCGACGATACGGCGTTGAAGCGGAATGACAATGCTCAACGGACCGTGTTCGCGCAGACTAGGGGTTGCGCGCGCGGGGGGGTCTGATTGTTTCTGATGCGCCTCGGCGTTTGAGGCCGGGTGCTAGTGAGTAGTGCTGGTGAGCAACCGGGGCAGCCATCGGCTCACTAGCACTAGCAATTTTCACTGATCGGGCCCCTGTCCTAGAACGCGCTCTGCCCCGTGATCGCCCGGCCCAGGATCAGGGCGTGGACGTCGTGGGCGCCCTCATAGGTGTTGACCGTCTCGAGGTTCATGGCGTGCCGCATGACATGCATCTCGCCCGTGATGCCGGCGCCGCCGTGCATGTCGCGGGCTTCTCGGGCGATGGCCAGGGCCTTGCCGCAGTTGTTGCGCTTCATCATCGAGATGGCTTCGGGCGCCCAGGCCCCCTGGTCCAGCAGCCGCCCCAGCGCCAGCGCGCCTTCGAAGCCGAGGAAGATCTCGGTCTGCATGTCGGCCAGCTTCTTCTGCACCAGCTGGCGCGACGACAGCGGGCGGCCGAACAGCATCCGCTCGCCGACATAGTCGCGGGTCAGGTGCAGACAGGCCTCGGCGGCGCCCATGGCGCCCCAGGCGATGCCGTAGCGGGCCTTGTTCAGGCAGGAAAACGGCCCGCGCAGGCCCTTCACGCCCGGCAGCAGGTTGTCTTCCGGCACGAGGACGTCGTTCAGGCCGATGTCGCCGGTGATGGAGGCGCGCAGGGAAAGCTTGTCGCCGATCTTGTCGGTGGTGAAACCGTCCATGCCTCGTTCGACGATGAAGCCGCGGATTTCGCCGTCCAGCTTGGCCCAGACGATGGCCAGGTCGCTGATCGGGGAGTTGGTGATCCAGTATTTGGCGCCGTTCAGCCTGTAGCCGCCGTCGACCTTTTCGGCCCTGGTCTTCATCGAGGCCGGGTCGGAGCCGCCGTCGGCCTCGGTCAGGCCGAAGCAGCCGATCAGTTCCCCGGCGGCCATGCGCGGCAGGAAGCGCATCTTCTGCTCTTCCGAGCCGAAGGCATGGATCGGGTACATGGCCAGCGACGACTGCACGCTCATGGCCGAGCGGTAGCCGCTGTCGACCGCCTCGATCTCGCGCGCGATCAGACCGTAGGCGACGTGGCTGACCGATGAGCCGCCGTACTGTTCCGGCAGCATGGCTCCCAGGAAGCCCATCTCGCCCAGTTCGGTCATGATGGCGCGGTCGAAGGTCTCGTCGCGGAAGGCCTCGACCACGCGGGGCAGCAGCTTCTCGCGGGCGTAGGCGCGCGCCGCGTCCTGGATCATCCGCTCGTCGTCGGTCAGCCGGCCCGAGAGGTCCAGAGGGTCGTCCCAGCGGAAGGTCTTTGAGGGAGAGGCGGCGCCGTCGGCCATGGGTCGTCTTTCTCAAGCGTGGCGGAGGCGCGCGGTTTAGGCCAAAATGCACCGGTCGGGTAGAGGGGCGGCCCGACGCAGTCTATGCTGGGACCATGATCCGCACCTTCAACCGCCTGTTCGTCGATCACCCGCGCGAGGTCGATGAAAGCTATCTGCACCATATGGCCGCCTCGTCGCGGTTCGGTTTCCGCCTGCTGAAACTGGCCGGCTGCGCCTTCATGCATGCGCTGGTGCCCGGCGTGCACAAGGCGACGGTGTCGAAAGCCGTCTGCTGCATGGCCGAAGAGATGGACGGCCGGGCGCGCGAGGCCCGCGAATGCCGCATGCGGGACGCGGGCGTGTGGGATCCGGGGCTTTGAGCCGAGGGGCGAGGGTCGAGGGTCGAGGGTCGAACGACGCGGGCTTGACCTCCTGCGCGACTGACTCGCGGGAACCGGTCCGATTGCATGACTGAAGCTCGGACTTCCCTCGACCCTCGACCCTCGACCCCCGCCCCTGCCGGCCCTCTCTCCGGCGTTCGCGTCCTCGACCTCAGCCGCGTCCTGGCCGGACCGTGGGCGACGCAGATGCTGGCCGATCTCGGGGCCGAGGTGATCAAGATCGAACGCCCCGGCGTCGGCGACGACACCCGGGCGTGGGGACCGCCCTTCACCACAAGAACCGATGGTTCCAAGGGCGACGCCGCCTATTTCCTGTGCGCCAACCGGGGCAAGAAGTCGGTCGAACTGGACCTGGCCACGCCCGAAGGCGCCGCGATCGTCCGTGAACTGAGCAAGACCTGCGACGTCGTTGTCGAGAATTTCAAGACCGGCGGGCTGAAGAAATACGGCCTCGATCATGCCGCCCTGTCGGCGATCAATCCCCGGCTGGTCTATTGCTCCATCACCGGTTTCGGTCAGGACGGGCCCGACGCCCACCGCGCCGGCTATGACTATATGATCCAGGCCATGGGCGGACTGATGTCGATCACCGGCCGGCCCGACGGCGCGGCCGGGGCCGAGCCGATGAAGGTCGGGGTCGCGGTGGTCGACCTGTTCACCGGCCTCTACGCCTCCAACGCCATCATGGCGGCCCTGTTGCACGCCCGCGCCACCGGTCAGGGCCAGCATATCGACATCGCCCTGTTCGACGTCCAGGCGGCCATGCTGGCCAATCAGGCGACCAACTGGTTCGTCTCGGGCAAGACCCCGACGCGGATGGGCAACGCCCACCCGAACCTCGCCCCCTACCAACCCTTTCCGTGCACGGACGGCATGGTGGTCATCGCCGTCGGAAACGACGGCCAGTTCCGGGCGCTGGCGGGGGCTTTGGGCGCGGCCGGGCTCGGCGCAGACCCCCGCTTTCTGACAAACGCCCTGCGCATCGAGCATCGCGCGGCGATGACGGCGGAACTGTCGGCCCTGACGGCAGGCCGGACGATGCACGGCCTGATGGCGGCGCTGGAGGCGGCGGGCGTGCCCTGCGGCCCGGTCAATACGATCGATCAGGTCTTCGACGAGCCCCAGGCGAAACACCGCGGGCTGGAGGTGACGCAGGATCGCGCTGACCTGTCCGGGCCGGTGCGCACCGTGGCCTCGCCGATCCGGATGTCGGTGACGCCGGTCGCCTACGACCTGCCGCCGCCCAAACTCGGGACGGATACGGACGAGGTGCTATCTTCGATTCAACCAAGTGCGAAACTTGGAAAGCCAGACAACGATTAACGGCGGGGCCTCCTCAAGTATCACCCGGTCGCCATCCTTACGGAAGCTGACCTTTTTGAAGGGCAAGTCAAACCCTTTGGGAAAGACAACGGTCTGAGAGTCTCGGTCGTTGACTATCCGCGCCATGGCGGTTGGCAATCGTTCGGACTGGTCGTCCTTTGGCATCGGTGTTGCACCTCCAACGTGCGCAACCAAAAATACTCTTTTCGCGGCGCTCCGCAACCATTGGCATTTCCCAGTCCTGCTACAAGGACAGTTCACGGACCTTCCCGACCAGCCGCCTGAATTCTGCATCCACAGTGTCGCTTTTCCAACGGTTCACGAACTGACAGACGATCTGGAGATTACCACGCTCATAGTGACCCGCGCTGTCGATGCGATCCAGTGAGTACAGCATCGCTCGGTCTTCGACATCGGGCTCAAATTGCAATGGAATCCCGGTGATCGCGCACAGTCGCTCTTGATCATGGATCAAGTTCACGATGTACGCGCGAAGTTCGTCCTTGCTGAGGTCGCACTCCTTGTTCTTAACCGTGTGAAGCACCTCCTGCCCATTCGATTGAGCGGCCGTGTTGAGGGCGCGATCCGCCATGATCCACGCGGCACGCTCGATAGGGTCGAATGTCTTCACCGCGCCGGCTTTGCTGGACGAGAGCTCCACCTTTTTTTTCCAGACTGGCCTGTCGTGCCATTCGGACAAGTCATCGCCGTCGATCAATGCGAGCGCGTAGTTCGCGTTGTCGGGCTGTAGCTGCTGTAGCGTTCCTTCGGTGAACAAAAAGTCCTTCGCCTTCGGGTGAAGGCCGTTCCAACTCAATCGTCCGCCTTTGCGGGTTTGGTCTTTCCAAGGATCGCAGGGCTTTTGAAGCTCGTAGATTTCCGGACCGTCCCGGAGTGCGTTCAATGATGGCTTTATGGCGATTTCGACGGGATCAACTCGTGAAGTCGTCCACCACAACTCATCCTTCTCGCGATGAATCCAGATGTCCGCACTGGTGTTCGCGATCTCATCCGTCAAACCGTACCAGCGCGACGCCACCGACGGTGTCGGCGTCTCTCCTCGTGCCGTTTTCAGGTGCGCGAGCGCGTGGGCCACATAACCTTTGCGGTCGCGAGCTTCCCAGAATGGGTGAACGCTCTTGTTGTTGATCGTCGCGATTGTCGATCTGCGAAGACACTCCGGCCAGAGGTAGTTCTGCTGGCCGACGTTTGCGATGAAGACTTTCATCCTACAGCCCCTCCGGTGGCTACCCCAGCCAACAATGTCACAAATCCAGCAACGCCCGCGCCGGGTCTTCCAGCAGTTCCTTGACCCGCACCAGGAAGGTCACCGCCTCCTTGCCGTCGACGATGCGGTGGTCGTAGCTGAGGGCCAGGTACATCATCGGACGGATCACAACCTCGCCGTTCACCGCCATCGGGCGCTGGACGATGTTGTGCATGCCCAGAATGCCCGACTGCGGCGCGTTCAGGATCGGCGTCGACATCAGCGAGCCATAGGTGCCGCCGTTGGTGATGGTGAAGGTGCCGCCCTGCAGCTGGTCCAGGGTCAGGGCGCCGTCGCGGGCCGCCTTGCCGAGAGCCGCGATGCCCTTCTCGATGCCCGCCAGCGACAGGGCGTCGGCGTCGCGCAGGACCGGCACGACCAGGCCCTTCTCGGTGCCGACGGCGACGCCGATGTCATAGTGGTTCTTGTAGATGATGTCCGTGCCGTCGATCTCGGCGTTGACCGCCGGGATCTCCTTCAGGGCGGCGACCACCGCCTTGGTGAAGAAGGACATGAAGCCCAGCTTCACGCCGTGGCGCTTCTCGAAGACCTCTTTGTACTGGTTTCGCAGGGCCATGACATTGGTCATGTCCACCTCGTTGAAGGTGGTCAGCTGGGCGGCGGTGTTCTGCGATTCCTTCAGCCGGCGCGCGATGGTCTGGCGCAGCCGGGTCATCTTGACCCGCTCCTCGAGCGGCTGGTCGGCGCGCGGGGCGGCCGGAGCGGCGGCGGGAGCCGGGGCGGCCGGAGCGGCCGGGGCGGCGGCGATGGCGTTCACGGCGTCGGCCTTGGTGATGTTGCCCTTGGGCCCGGTGGCG
>CALSBO010000067.1:0-16712 GCA_943373195.1 Brevundimonas vancanneytii | reverse complement strand
GGCCAGCGTGCCGATCACCACGCCGCCGTAGGTGACGTCAGTTCCCGACAGGCCGATCTGGCCCGCGGCCGTGCCCTCGTTCCGGACCGAGGCCCGGTCCTCGGCCAGCAGGCCGCTCAGGGTCAGGACGCCGCCGGTGTAGTCGTTGTCCGGATCGGTGAAGACGACATCGGCGTCCAGCAGCTGCGGAGCGCCGTTGACGGTGTTCTCGTCGAACGTGATCGACGGCGAGAAGCCGGTCAGGGTCGGTGCGGTCATGGCGAAAGGTCCCGGAAAGACAGAACGACGAGGCGGCGATCACGCCTGACCGGGCGGCGCCTGACACGCCGAACAGCCCGACGGCCGATGCCCGGACGCGGGCAGGCCCACGGTCCGGTTTCGACAGCCAAGGTGTCGTCTGGTACGCTGTGTACGGTCAACGACGTTCCGGGGCGCTGAGACGTGACGCAATGCCTTTGAGACCACAGGCACAATTCCAGGGCGGCCGAGGTGGCTGATCCGGGTCCCGATCAGGCGAAGCCGTCGAACGCGCCGTCGATCGTGGTCGGCCGCAACCTGGAGCGGGCGGCCCGGATCGAGACGTGGCGACAGGCCGTTTCGGCCGTCTACGATCTGGACGAGATGGATCCGGACGGGTTCGACTGCGGCCTGCGGTCGTGGAACCTGGGGCCGGCCGTGCTGGGCGAGATGTGGTCGACCGGCAATCGCTTCGTGCGCTCCAGCGCCAAGGTCGCCAGCAGCGGACTGGATCACTATCTGGTCCAGTTGCTGACGCGGGGACGCAGCGTGGTCCGGTCGGGCGCCCCCGAACTGGACTGGGCGGTCGGATCGGTGCGGATTCTGGACATGAGCCGTCCGGTGGAGACCCACGCCGACGCCTTCGGCAACATCACGCTGATCCTGCCTCGCGCGGGGGTGGAGACGGTGTTGAACACCACGGCGGACCTGCACGGCCTCGTTCTGCCGCCCGGCTCGAACGGCGCGGTGGTGCTGGGCGGCTTTCTGCGCACCCTGGCCGCGCGCGCCGACAGTCTGACCCAGGCTGAAGCCAAAGCCTTCGGCCGCTCGGCCGTGTCTCTGGTCGCCTCCTGTTTCGAGCCTTCGGCCGCGGGACAGACGCGCTCCCATAGCTCGGCCGCGGCGGCGACGCGACCGCTGGTCCAGCGGTTCATCGAAGCCCGGCTGGGCGACTCCAGTCTGGGCACCACGACGATCTGCGAACATTTCGGCCTGTCGCGCGCGGCCCTGTACCGGCTGTTCGCGCCGCTGGGCGGGGTCAATGTCTATATCCGGAGCCGGCGGCTGAACCGCGCCTATCGCGACCTGTTGCAGTCGACGGAAGCGCAGGCGCGGGTATCGACGATCGCCACCGAACTGGGCTTCCGCAACCTGTCCAGTTTCAGCCGCGACTTCCGCGCCCGCTTCAATGTCTCGCCGCTGGAGGTCCGCCGCGACCGGCGGAATTTGGAGACCCCCGACCATGCGGACGGCGGGTTCCTGACCTGGCTGGAAAGCCTCTGACCGGCTGGACCGGATCCACTCCCGAGCGGGGATCGCGCGGACTCCGGGTTTGACAAGGCGCCGCCGTCCCGCCTCTCATGGCGGTTCAGGGGGAGATCGGCATGGCTGGAAGGAAACGGGCGCCGGTAACGGTCGCGGCCACGGAGACGCCGCCCGCGGCCGCTGACGCCAAACCGCCCATGCTGCTGCTGTCCCAGGGGTTCGCCGGCTGGCTTCAGGCCAATGACTGTTCGGTCGCCCTGACCACCTATCAGGCGGGGCGGCTGTTCCTGATCGGGCGCAAGGGCGACGGGTCGGTGCGGGCGCACGAGCGGCTGATCGAACAGTGTCAGGGCCTGTGGACCGACGGGCGGTCGCTGTGGACCAGCGGGCTCTATGCGCTGTGGCGGTTCGAGAACGATCTGGCCGAGGGGGAACGCACTCAGGCGGGCGCCGACCGCCGATTCGTTCCGCGCGAGGGCCGCGTCACCGGTCAGGTCGACGTCCATGACATCGGCGTCGGCGATCCGGGCCAGTTCGGGGGCGAGGCCGGGACGGGCCCCATCTTCGTCAGCACCGCCTTCAACTGTCTGGCCACGACGGACGATCACGCCAGTTTCCGCCCCCTGTGGCGGCCGCCGTTCATCAGCCGGATGGTCGGCGAGGACCGCTGTCATCTGAACGGCCTGGCCATGGACGGGCCGCGCGCGGCCTATGTCAGCGCGGTCAGCCGGTCGGACGTGGCCGACGGCTGGCGCGAGCGGCGGCGGGACGGCGGGGTGGTGCTGGACGTAGCGTCCGGCGAGGCCGCGGCGACCGGCCTGTCCATGCCCCATTCGCCGAGGCTGTACGATGGGCGGCTGTGGGTGCTGAACTCCGGGCGGGGCGAGCTGTGCACCATCGATCCGAAGGACGGGACGGTGACGCCGGTCGCCTTCTGTCCCGGCTATGCGCGGGGCCTGGCCTTCGTCGGCCGCCACGCCGTGATCGGCCTGTCGCGACCGCGCCGCAACCAGACCTTCGAGGGGCTGGAGCTGGACGGGCGGCTGGCGGCCAAGGACGCGGCGCCGCGCTGCGGGCTGGTGGTGGTCGACATCGACACGGGCCGCACGGTCGAATGGCTGAGGTTCGAGCACACCATCGACGAACTGTATGACGTCGCCGTCCTGCCCGGGGTGCGTCAGGCCGAGGCGATCGGCTTCCGCGGGGATGACATCCGGCGTACTGTGCGGGTCTCGGGGCAGGTCTCGGGCGGCTGAGGTTTCGCGAGGTCCGGCGCGGCTTTTTCGCCCATCCGCGTTGACTCGGACACCCCTCTGCGTCTATGTCGCCGCTCTTCGCCCGAGGGGGTCCCCCGTCGGGCTTATTCTTTTTGCGTTTCGCTGAGGCTTCAACATGTACGCGGTGATCAAGACCGGCGGCAAACAGTACCGGGTTCAACCGGGCGACGTCATCGTGGTCGAGAAGCTCGACGGCGACGCCGGCTCGAACGTTTCGTTCGGCGACGTCCTGATGCTGGGCGGCGACAAGGGCGTGACCCTGGGCGCCCCGATGATCGCCGGCGCGACGGTCGCCGCGACCCTGGTCGAGACCCGCAAGGGCGAGAAGATCAAGATCTTCAAGAAGACCCGCCGTCAGGGCTATCGCCGCACCAACGGCCATCGCCAGATGGAATCGGTCCTGCGCATCACCGGCATCGACGGCGCCGGCGAAAAGGCCAAGTGGGACGGCGAGACCTCGCTGATGACCAAGGCCGAGATGAACCTGCGCGCCCGCGGCCTGGCCCCGCGTGTCGAAGAAACCGAAGCCAAGCCCGCCAAGGCCGCCGCTCCGAAGGCCGCCGCCAAGCCTGCCGCCAAGAAGGCCGCGGCTCCGAAGGCCGCCAAGACCGAAACCAAAGCCGCTCCCGCCAAGAAGGCCCCCGCCAAGAAGGCGGACAAGGCCGGCGACGAAGCGTAATATCAGTACGAGAACGGGAGCAGACCTATGGCTCACAAGAAATCCGGTGGTTCGTCGCGCAACGGTCGCGACTCCCATTCCAAGCGCCTGGGCGTGAAGAAGTTCGGCGGCGAGACCGTGCTGGCCGGCAACATCCTGGTGCGCCAGCGCGGCACCACCTTCCATCCGGGCGACAACGTCGGCCTGGGCCGCGACCACACCCTGTTCGCGACCGCCCACGGCGCCGTCAAATTCACCAAGAAGGCCAACGGCCGCTGTTACGTGTCGATTCTTCCGGCCACCGAACAGGCCATGGCCGCCGAGTAGCGCGAAGACCGACTGACACCCGGATCGCGCAAGGCTCGAGAGCCGCGATCCGGACCAGGGACAAGTTTCCGCGGGGAGTCTGGATCACCAGGCTCCCCGTTTTCGTATCTCCGCCTTGACGCCGCCCAAGCCCTCCAAGGAGGCGGCAGATCGAACGAGGCAGTGCGCATGTGCGTGATCGAACCCTCTCCCGTCGTCGAGACGCGGCGCCTGGCGCTGCGCAGCCCGGGCGCCCGGGACATCAGCCGTCTGGCGGCCCTGGCCAATGATCCCGACATCGCCCGGATGACCCTGCGCATGCCGCATCCGTACAGGCTCACGGACGCCGAGGAATTCGTGCTGAAGGTGGCGGTGCAGGATCCGGCGCGGGCCCGGACCTTTCTGATCGAGCACGAGGATCACGGCGCGGTCGGGGTCATCGGCCTGTTCGAGGACGGCGATCCGGCCCCCGAGGTCGGCTACTGGATCGCGCGGCCGTACTGGGGCCGGGGGTTCGCGACGGAGGCGTTGCAGGGGGCCGTGGCCTGGGCGTCGAAGGCGTGGAAGCGTCGGGCGCTGATGGCCGGCCATTTCAGCGACAATCCGGCCTCGGGCCGGGTGCTGGAGAAGGCGGGGTTCCTGTACACCGGCGAGGTGCGCAGGAATTTCAGCCGCGCGCGCGGGGCCGAGACGGCGACGCGGCGGATGGTGTGGCTGGCTTGATGGGACTTACAAATCCGCTCATCCCGGCGAAAGCCGGGACCCAGTGCTGTCCAGCTTGACGCCGGCGTTTCAGGACTGGGTTTGCGGTCCGCTACACCCGCTGCGTCACCCAAAGCACTGGGTCCCGGCTTTCGCCGGGATGAGCGGAAAGTGGAGTTAGCCGAACAGCGTGGGGCCGAACACCGCCGCCAGGGCGATGGCGCCGCCGGCGACAGCCACCACGGCGCCGGCGATGAAGGCCGCCCAGGTGCGGGCGGCGCGCTGGCGGCGCAGGCCGCTGGTCTTGACCGACCGCAGCATGACGCCGGGCTTGGGTCCGAAGACTTCCGAACCGGAAATATTGTGCTGGGACATGAACGCGCTCCCTGATCCACCGCCCCGTGCGGGTTCAGCAGGACCGAAGCGGGTCCGAAGCGGCGAAACAATGGCGAACGGCGATTACCCACCGTTCCGTGATCGGATCATGCCTTGGCGGCTACGCTCGAAAGGGGTGGCGAGTGCCGGTGCCAGTGAGCAAGGGGTGAGCCGACGGCGCCGCTTCCACTCTCGATTCTTGCTCACCAGCACTTTTCACCAGCACTGATCGCCAACAGCCAAGCGGCCACAGAACCTCAGCCGCAATAGACCAGTCGGCCGCTGTAGGCGCGGTAGTAGCCGGTGCGCGGGTTATAGGAGCGGTAGTTGGCGCGGCACCAGTCGGAGCGGTTGCCGTAGCCGCCGCCATAACCGCCGCCGTAGCCGCCGCCGTAGCCGCCGTAGCCGCCGTAGCCGCCGCCGCCCGGATAGACCTGGTCGGGGCGGCCATAGGCGCCGTAATAGGTGGACGAACCCTGGGTGTGGCCATAGGCCGAGCCGTAGCCCCGGCCGTAGCCCCGACCGTAGCGGCCGTAACCGTAGCCGCCGCCGTATCCGGCCAGCGCGCGATAGTCGCGGCGCGCCTGGGGACTGGCGCGATGGCGCTGGTCGCGCCAGCGGGCGCCGCAGTCGGTGCGGCTGGCGTCCCAGAACTGGTCGCAGCGATAGTCGCCGGGGCGGTCCAGCTGGCCGCGCCAGTCGAAATTGGACGGGGCCGCGTTGGAGTAGCGGCGGCCATAGCGGTCGCCGTAGGACCGGTCGCCGTAACCGTCGCTGTAATACGACCGCTCGCCGTAGCTGCCGTAGGAGCGGTAGGAGTCGCCGCCGCGATAGCCGGGATCATAGGTCTGGGCGGCGGCGGGGACGGCGGTCAGGGTCAGGCCGGCGGCGGCGATCAGGGCGAGACGGATCATGGTTAACTCTCCGAAGCGGCCCGATACGCGGCCAGAAACAACAGCGACTGAAAGGCTTACAGGGTGACGGACACGCGCCCGCCGCGGGTGGCGACGTGGCGCATCAGCACGATGCGATCGCCGCCCGCGCTGACGGGGGTGATGATGAACCAGCCGCCGTCCGGGAGTCCCGTGAATTCGAAACGGCCGTTCTGGCAGGTGGTCGAGCGGACGAAGGAGCGATAGTCGGCGCTGGGGTTCTCGACCGTGCGGGCGCGAACCACGGCCTCGGGAATGGCGGCGCGGTCGGTCGAGCCGTACAGGGTCCGGACCCGGGCGCGGGTGTAGGGGGTGTCCGGCGTCAGGGCGACCGAGCCGGTGCAGTTGAAGGCCTGGCCGTCGCGGCTGAAGGCGACGCGGCCGTCGACGGCGGCGCGGCCCGAGCGGCTGGACCAGGCGAAATCCTCGGCGCTGAAGGCCGCGGACGGCGCGGCGCCGCCGGTCCCGTAGTCGCCCATGGGCAGGGTTTCGCAGGCCGCCAGGGCGGCGCCGAGGGCGGCGAAAGCGATCAGGTGGCGGACGGACATCAGGGCTCTCTCCGGGACTGCGGGTCGAACGTCTCGATCAGACGCTGAACGCCGCCATAAGGTCAAGGTTGCGGCGCGTCGGACCGTGGGCCAAAAGCGCGCATCAAGCCGGCGAAAGACCGGCTATAGGGAAGGCCCATGACAGTCACGTTTGACGACATTCTGGCCGCGCGCGACCGTATCGCCGGTCAGGTCGACCGCACGCCGGTGCGTTACTCGCGGCGGCTGTCGCAGCTGACCGGGGCCGAGGTCTGGGTCAAGTTCGACAACCTGCATTTCACCGGCAGTTTCAAGGAGCGCGGGGCCCTGAACCGGCTGCTGCAGCTGACGCCGGACGAGCGCGAGCGCGGCGTGGTGGCGGCCAGCGCCGGCAACCACGCCCAGGCCCTGGCCTATCACGGCGCCCGGCTGGGCGTGCCGGTGACCATCGTCATGCCCGAGGGCACGCCCTTCGTGAAGGCCGACGGCACCCGGGCGCACGGCGCGACGGTGGTGATCAAGGGGCTGGACTTCACCGGCTCGACCGAGGAGGCGCACCGGCTGCGCGACGAGAAGGGTTTCGTCTTCGTCTCGGCGTTCGACGACGAAGGCATCGTCGCCGGCCAGGGCGTGTGCGGGCTGGAGTTCATGGAGGATGCGCCCGATCTGGACGTGCTGATCATCCCGATCGGCGGCGGCGGGCTGATCGCCGGTTCGGCCATCGCGGCCAAGGCGATCAAGCCCTCGATCCGCATCTTCGGCGTCGAGGCGGCCATGTATCCGTCCTATACGGCGCGGCGCGAGGGCCGCCCGCCGGTGTGCAGCGGCCAGACCATCGCCGAGGGGATCGCCATCAAGGCGGTGGGCGAGATTCCCTTCGCCCTGGTCGACGGGCTGATCGAGGAGGTGCTGGTCGTCCAGGAGGCCGATTTCGAAAAGGGCGTCGCCTTCCTGGCCACGCTGGAGAAGACGGTGGCCGAGGGCGCGGGCGCCGGCGGGCTGGCGGCCCTGCTGGCCTATCCGGACAAGTTTCGCGGCCTGAAGGTCGGGATCGAACTGACCGGCGGCAATATCGACGCGCGGATGCTGGCCGTGGTGCTGAACCGCGAACTGGTGCGCGAGAAGAAGATGGTGGTCTACCGAATTCTGGGCGACGACCGGCCGGGCATGCTGTCCAAGATGAGCGCCGTGATCGGCGGCCTGGGCGGCAATATCATCGACGTGGTGCACAACCGGCTGGCGCTGGACGTGCCGGCCAAGGGCGCGGAGTTCGACATCATGGTCGAGACGCGCGGCGAGGCCCACGCCATCGAAATCAGACATGGACTGGAAGAGGCGGGATATGAACTTCGGATGGGTTAGAGGCGCTTCGGCGCTGGCGATGATCGCGGTCCTGGCCGGGCCGCTGGCCGCCTGCGACCGCGGCGGCGCGCCGCCGGACGAGACGGCGGCGCAGAACCTGCGCGCGGCCGAATTCTTCCTGACCTCCAACGCCCGGAGCGAGGGCGTGCGGACCCTGCCGTCGGGGGTGCAGTACAAGGTCTTGCAATCCGGCCCGCCCGGCGGCGAACGCCCCGACCGCAACGATCTGGTCCGCGTCGACTATGAAGGCGCCCTGACCGACGGGACGGTGTTCGACAGCTCGTTCCAGTCTGGAAGACCGGCGGTCTTCACTGTCGGCAATGTGGTTCCGGGCTGGACCGAGGCGCTGCAGCAGATGCGGGTCGGCGACGAATGGGTGGTATATGTGCCACCGGCGCAGGGTTACGGCGAGCGGGGCTCGCGCGCCGTTCCGCCGAATGCGCTGATGGTGTTCCGCATCAAGCTGCTCGACCTCGACCGGGTGCCCGGCGGCGAGCGCGGCGGGGCGATCGGGGTGGGGTAGGATTTCGGCCTCTCCCTCCCCCTCCGGGGGAGGGATGTCGGAGCGCAGCGACGACAGGGTGGGGAGGGCGCGGCGACGGGAGCGCCGGAGTCTGTTTCGCCGAGCCCCTCCCACCCGGCTTCGCCTGCGGCTCAGCCACCCTCCCCCGGAGGGGGAGGGAGAAGGCGTCGCACCGCCCATTCCGCCGCGTCGGCCACCACCGCGTCCGGGTCGTTCAGCAACCGTTCCGCCGCCGGGATCAACCCCGCATCCCCGCTGTTGCCGATGGCGTAGAGGACATTGCGGACGAAGCGGTCGCGGCCGATCCGCTTGACCGGGCTCTTCGAGAACAGGGCGCGGAAGGCGGGGTCGTCGAGCGCCGCCAGATCGCCCAGCCGGGGCGAGACCAGGGCCTCGCGGGCCTGGACGCGGGACTCCCGGGAAACAGCCGCGAACTTGTTCCACGGGCAGACGGCCAGACAGTCGTCGCAGCCGTAGATGCGGCTGCCGGTCGCGACGCGGAATTCCTCCGGCCATGCTCCCGCGAACTCGATGGTCAGATAGGACAGGCAGCGACGCGCATCGAGCTGGAACGGGGCGGGGAAGGCCTTGGTCGGGCAGATGTCGAGGCAGGCGGTGCAGGTTCCGCAGTGTTCGACCTCGGGCGGGTCGGGCTCGAACGCGGCCGCGGTGAGGATGACGCCGAGGAACAGCCAGTTGCCGTGGGCGCGGCTGAGCAGATTGGTGTGTTTGCCCTGCCAGCCGAGGCCGGCGCGCTGGGCCAGCGGTTTCTCCATCAGCGGGGCGGTGTCGACGAAGACCTTCACCTCCTCGCCGGTGCGGGCGGCGATCTGGCCGGCCAGGGTCTTGAGCCGGCCCTTGATGACCTCGTGATAGTCGTCGCCGCGGGCGTAGACCGAGATATAGCCGGCGGACGCGTCAGCCATTTCGGGCAGGGGGTCGCGGTCGGGGCCGTAGTTGAGGCCGAGCACGACGGCGGTGCGGGCGCCGTCCCACATGGCGGTGGGGTGGGACCGGCGTTCGAGCGTCGTCTCCATCCAGCCCATGTCGCCGTGCCGCCCCGCCTCGACGAAATGCGCCAGCCGTTCGCCCGCGCTCCACGGTTCCGACGCCGAGGCGAAGCGGCAGACGTCGAAGCCCAGGGCCGTGGCGGTCTCGCGGATATGCTCCTTCCTCGCGTCCGTCATCCTCGGGCTTGTCCCGAGGACCCATTCAGGCGGCGGTGATGGCGGCAGGGCTGGATCACGGAAGGAAAACCGGGCGGCAGGGTTCGGACCCGCTCTTACCATGGGTCCTCGGGACAAGCCCGAGGATGACGGGCTTGGTTGCGATCAGAAATCCAGATCGGCGTACCAGGCCGAGGAGGCCACGCCCGGGAAGCGGTCGGCCAGCAGGGGCCGGAAGCTGGGGCGGGATTTCAGCTTCATGTACCAGGTCTTGAGGCCGGGATACGCCGCCCATGAGACTTCGCCGAAATAGTCGAGCACCGACAGATGGGCCGCGGCGACGATATCGGCCTGGCTGATGCGGCGTCCGGCCAGGGCGTCGCGGCGGGCCAGCAGGCCCTCCAGCATGGTCAGGTGGGATTTCAGCGCCTCGCGTCCGGCGCGCAGGGCGCGGGCCTCGGGCGGGCCGAGGCGGAGCAGGGGTTTCTCCATCCGTTCGTGCAGCAGGACCGCGTCGACCTCGTCGGTGAAGCGGCGGTCGAACCAGGCGAGCAGGCGGCGCACCTCGGCGCGTTCGGCGGCGTCGGCGGGCAGCAGGAAGGGCTGGTCCGTCCGCTCCTCCAGCCAGCCGAGGATGGCGGCGGGCTCGCACAGGGTCAGGGGGCGGCCGGCGGCGTCGGCGGTCTGCAACACCGGCGGCATGCCCGAGGGGTTCAGCGCCGCCACCGGGCAGCCGTCCTCCCACGGGCGGACGGGAGTCTCGGAGCAGTCGATGCGCGCCTCGCCCAGCGCCAGGCGCGCGGCGCGCGAGCCCGGATCGAAGGCGAAATGATACAGGACGCAGGCCGACATGGCCGATCCATGCACCGGCGGGCGTTAATCCCGCGTTAGCTGTGTTGGCGATCGGCGGGCGGCGGGAAGCGCGAACACCAAACCT
The DNA here is from genome assembly GCA_943373195.1 of Brevundimonas vancanneytii. GTDB lineage: Bacteria > Pseudomonadota > Alphaproteobacteria > Caulobacterales > Caulobacteraceae > Brevundimonas > Brevundimonas vancanneytii_B. Next base: position 6,444 of record CALSBO010000067.1, on the reverse strand, counting down.
ACAATCCGCTCATCCCCGCGTTCGCGGGGATGAGCGGGGAGGGGGAGTGGCGTTGGAAGGCCGGAACCTAACCCGGACCATCCGTCGCCTCCGCGAACGCCCCGCCGTGCGGCGCGGCGCGGCCGCGAGGGTCGGGGTGGATCAGGACGTCGGCGCGGGGGAAAACGGCGACTATGCGGGTCTCGGCCTCCACGACGATGGCGTGGGCGGCGTCCAGCGTCAGGCTCGGCTCGAGGTCGACGTGCATCTGGACCATCATCACCGAACCGGCCATGCGGGTGCGCAGCTGATGCACCCCCGAGATGCGGGGGTCGGCCAGGACGGCGGTGGTGATGGCGATCCGGTCGGATTCGGGCAGGGCCTTGTCGACCAGATGGTCGGCGGCGCTCCTGAGGATGGCGGTCGCGCCCCAGAACAGCCAGACGGCCACGATCAGGCCGGCCGCCGCGTCGAGGCCGGGGGCGGCCAGAAAGGCGCCCGAGATCACACCGATCAGGACCACGCCGTTGGCCGCCAGATCGGCGGTGTAGTGGGCCCGGTCGGCGGCGACGGCCATGGAGCCGCTCTTCTTCACCGCGCGGCCCTGCATCCAGACCAGCCAGCCGGTCAGGGCGATGGAGACCAGAATGACCAGCACGCCCCAGTAGCCGGAGGTCACCGGGCGGGGATCGAAGATGCGCTGCACCGCCTCCCAGCCGACGAACAGGGCCGAGGCGAAGACCAGACCCGACTGGACCAGGGCGGCCAGGGCCTCGCCCTTGCCGTGGCCGAAGCGGTGCTCCTCGTCCGGGGGCGCGGCGGCCCAGCGCACGGCGAAGAAGGTTCCCAGGGACGCGACCAGATCGAGCGCCGAATCCGCCAGCGAGGCCAGGATCGAGACCGAGCCGGAAGCGCCCACGGCGAAGGCCTTGAGCGCGATCAGCACCACGGCCACGCCGACCGACAGCCGGGTCACGGCGCGGGTCGTGGCGTGGATGTCGTCAAGCGCGGCGGGGGTCGTCATCGTCGCCTTGTCGCGGAAAGCCCGCGCCCTGCCAAGGCCGGTCCGACCCTGTTAGCCGGATCGTCACGAAACCGCCCCATGGTGGGAGCCCGATAGGGACCGGAGCGCCGCCGCTCCGCGCGGAGGTTGCGAACTGGAACCCGCCGACACAGCCATGGACGCCCTCCGCTGGATCGGACGCGGCGAGGCCTTGGCCCGGTTGGGGGTCAAGACCCAGACCCTGTACGCCTATGTCAGCCGCGGACGGATCGCCGCGCGGCCCGATCCGTCGGACCCCCGCCGCAGCCTCTACGCCGTCCAGGACATCGCCCGGCTGAGCGGACAGACCGTCGATGAAGACGAGCCGCACGCCGTTCACCACCGCGCCTCGCGCGCCGCCACCCGCGGCGAGGCCGAGGTCTGTTCCGCCCTGACGGTGATCGCCGACGGGCGGCTGTTCTATCGCGGACTGGACGCGGTGCAGCTGGCCGAGACGGCGACGCTGGAAGACGTGGCCCGCCGCCTGTGGGACGCGCGGGCGGTCAATCCCTTCGCCGAAATCCGGCCCCGCGTCGGGGCCGTGCCCGGCGGCTCGATCCGGGCGCGGCTGTTCGCGGCCCTGGCCCGCCGCGCCGAGGAGGACGCCGATCCCAAGACGCGCACGGTCGAGACCCTGCGGCTGGAATGCGCCCGGGTGCTGGACGAGGCCGTCGACGCCGCCGCCGGTTCGGGTCCGCGCCTGTTCCTGCACCAGAGGCTGGCGCGGTCGTGGAAGACGCCGGAGCGCGACGTGCATCTGATCCGGCGGGCGCTGGTGCTGGCGGCGGACCATGAGATGAATGCGGCGGTGATGGCCACGCGGGCCGCGGCCGGCGGCGGCGCGGCCCCGGCGGCGGCGGCTTTCGCCGGATTGATGACCCTGGCCGGTTCGGAGATGATGGCCGAGCTGACGCGGGCGTCCGACTGGGTCGTGGCCGTGCGCCGTCAGGCCACCGACGCGGCGCGCCGGGCCCATGCGGCGGGCGGGCTGGCCGGCTTCGGCAGCGACGACTATCCGGGCGGCGACCCGCGCGCGGCCGCCCTGCTGGCCTCCACCGACCTGCCCATCGACCTGGCCCGCGCGGTTCAGGAGGGCCAGGCCGCCACGGGACGGCCCGCCAATTTCGGCCTCGCCCTGGCCGTCATCGCCCGGCGTCTGGAACTGCCGCGCGACGCCGCGGGGGACCTGCTGCTGCTGGGCCGGCTGGCCGGGATGCTGGGCCATGCGCTGGATCAGGCGACGAACGGCTCGCCTATCCGGGCGCGGCTGCGCTATGTGGGACCCGAACCGGGCGCGCATTGACGGCCCTTGGTAGCTGGGGGCGTGCGTGGCGGACTGGATTGCGGCGATCATCCTGGGTCTGGTCGAAGGCCTGACCGAGTTCATTCCGGTGTCCTCGACGGGGCATCTGCTGCTGGCCAAACAGCTTCTGGGCCTGGGCGACGAGCCCTGGGACACCTTCATCGTCATGATCCAGCTGGGCGCGATCCTGGCGGTGGTGGCGGTCTATTTCATGCGGCTGTGGAAGGTGCTGCTGGGCCTGCCCGGCAAGGACCCGGCGGCGCGGCGGTTCGCCGTCGCGGTGCTGCTGGCCTTCTTTCCCTCGGCGCTGCTGGGGCTGCTGTTCCACGACTTCATCAAGGACGTGCTGTTCAACACCACCATCGTCTGCGTCATGCTGATCGTCGGCGGTTTCGCCCTGATCGCGCTGGAGCGCTGGGCGCCGCCGGCGCGCGAGACCGACGCGATGAGCTTCTCCTGGAAGACGGCGCTGGGCATCGGCCTGTGGCAATGCCTGTCGATCATCCCCGGCGTGTCGCGCTCGGGCGCGACCATCGTCGGCGGCCTGCTGCTGGGCGTGGACAAGCGGGCGGCGGCGGAATTCTCGTTCTTCCTGGCCATTCCGACCATGGTCGGGGCCTTCGCGCTCGATTTCTGGTCGAGCCGCGAGCTGATCAACGCCGAGGTCGCCGGGCTGATCGGCATCGGCTTCGTGGTGTCCTTCATCAGCGGACTGTTCGTGGTCCGCACCATGGTCGACTTCGTCGGCCGCTACGGCTTCGCGCCCTTCGCGGCGTGGCGAATCCTCGTCGGGACGGTCGGGCTGCTGGGGATGTGGCTGTACGCGTGAGCTGACACCCAATCCCCGCTCATCCCCGCTTTCGCGGGGATGAGCGGATCAGAGAGAAATCACCCCGATCCCGAAACTCAGGCCGCCGGAGCTTCCGCGAACTGGCCGCCGCGGCGGTAGCGCCACAGGACGGACGGGGCGATGGCCTCGATGCCGGTGGGTTCGACGCCCAGTTCCGCCAGGCCCTCCGCGCCGGGCGAGACGACGTTGTCGCTTTCCAGCAGCACCACCTGGTCGCGGGTCAGCACCGGCGCGAGGCCGACCATGGCGGTCAGCTGAGCCATGGAGCCGATGGCGCGGGCGGCGAAGAAGGGCAGGGGGATCAGGCCGAAGGTGCGATAGGTCTCGCGCCGGATCAGTTTCAGCACGTCCTCGAAGGTCATCACCGCCGGGCCGCCCAGTTCATAGGTGCGGGCCGCCGCCTGGGGCAGGCCCGTGGCGCGGGCGATCGCCTCGGCCACGTCGCCGACATGGACCGGCTGGAATTTCGTCTGGCCGCCGCCGATCAAGGGCAGGGCGGGAGCCATGGAGGCCAGGGCGGCGAAGCGGTTGAGGAAGCCGTCGCCCTCGCCGAAAACGACGGACGGGCGGATGACCACCGCGTCCGGCTTGACCTCGCGCACCGCCATCTCGGCCGCGGCCTTGGACAGGGCGTAGTCGGAGCCGCTCTCGGGGTCGGCGCCGAGGGCCGAGACCTGGACCAGACGGCCCAGGTTCGCGGCGGCGCAGGCCTCGGCGATGTTGCGCGAACCCTCGACATGCAGGGCATGGAAGGAGCGGCGGCCGGATTCGTACAGGATGCCGACCAGATTGATCGCCGCATCGGCGCCGCGCAGGGCCGACTCGACCTCGGCCGGCCGGGTGATGTCGCAGCGCACGGCTTGCAGCTGGCCGACGTGGCCGGCGGTCTGCAGCTTCCACGCCCGGTCGGGTCGGCGGCAGGCGATGCGCACGCGCCAGCCGCGCCGGGCCAGGGCCTGGACCACCTGACCGCCGACGAAACCGGAGCCGCCGAAGACGGTGACAAGGCCGGGGGCGACTTCGTTCATGGCAGGCTCCGAAAGGCGACGGCGCGAGGGCTTGAAACCCTCGACGCGCCGGGGATTAGACGATGGCCGCCGCGCTCGCAACGCAAAGGCCCGCCGCTTGCGCGTGAAACCGAGCCATCTCATCCGCGGAAAATCAACACTTATGTTGATTTTCACAGAAGTGTGGACTACGAAGACGCGTGAACGCGAACGAACTGAAAAAGTGGCTCGCCGCGCGGGGCTGTACGTTTGAAAGCCATCGGGGCGGTTCGGGCCATTTGACGGTCCGCAGGGGCGAGCGGACGTCGCAGTTGCCGATGCACGGCTCACGCAAGGAGTTGGGGACCGGGCTGGTCAACAAGATAAAGAAGGACCTCGATCTGAAATGAGCTTTTATCGCCTCAGCCTGACCCCGGACGACAATGGCTCGTTCTTGGTCACCAGTTCCGACTTTCCCGAACTGACCACCTTCGGCGAATCGCGGGACGACGCCATCCGCCAAGGTGAAGCAGCGGTTGAAGAGGCTTTGGCCGCGCGTATCGCGGATGGACGGCCCTTGCCCCGGTTTCACACCGTCGCCCGTCCCGGCGCGCCAGCGGCCCGGATTTCCTACGCCGTCCAGGTCAAGGTCGGGCTGGTTCAGGCGCTGCAGGATTCCGGCATCACCCGGGCCGAACTTTCGCGCCGTCTCGATTGGCACCGCGAGCAGGTCGATCGTCTGTTCCGCTTCGATCACGTCTCGAAGCCCGATCAGGTTCAGGCGGCCTTCAATGCGCTGGGGTATGAAATAAGGCTGGGATTCACGCGCCGGAAACAGGCCGCCTGAACAAGGCTCCCGGAGCGGGCGGGCGGGCTTCGCGAAATCCCTGTTGACCGGCCCCGGACCCTGCCTTAAGGGTCCGCGCCTTCCGGACGAAAACGCGTGCAAGCGCGAAACGTCTGGGCCCAGGTGGCGGAATTGGTAGACGCGCTGGCTTCAGGTGCCAGTGATAGAAATGTCGTGGAGGTTCGAGTCCTCTCCTGGGCACCATATTCTGGAACGGCGTCGCATCGAAAGATGTGGCGCCGTTTCTGTTTTGGGCTCTCGGGAGTGAAGAGTGCTAGTGCTAGTGAGCAAGGGTGAGCGGGTCGGCGCCTTCCGGAACCGGCCGGGCTCGGGTCTTGCTCACTGGCACCAGCACTCTTCACTGACACAAGACGGTCCATGACGATCCATTTCCACGAAGGCGACCTGCCGAACGGCCTCGATCTGGGGCCCGAGGTGGCGATCGATTCCGAGACCATGGGGCTGCGGTTCCGGCGCGATCCGCTGTGCGTGGTGCAGCTGTCGGCCGGGGACGGCGACGCCCATGTCGTGCGCATGAACAGGCCGGGCTATGACTGCCCCAATCTAAAACGCCTGCTGACCGATCCGGCGGTGCTCAAGCTGTTCCATTTCGGCCGGTTCGACATCGGCATGTTCCAGCTGCATCTGGGGGTCGAGACCCGGCCGGTCTATTGCACCAAGATCGCCTCGAAACTGGCGCGCACCTATACCGACCGGCACGGGCTGAAGGACGTGGTGCGCGAACTGGTCGGGGTGGACCTGTCCAAGGCCCAGCAGTCCAGCGACTGGGGCGCGGCCGAGCTGTCGCCCGCCCAGCTGGAATATGCGGCGTCCGATGTCCTGTACCTGCACGCGGCCAAGGCGCGGCTGGACGAGATTCTGGCGCGCGAGGGCCGGACGGAACTGGCCCGCCAATGTTTCGACTTCCTGCCGACGCGCTCGGCCCTCGACCTGGCGGGCTGGGACGAGATGGACGTGTTCGCGCATACCTGATTTCTGGGCCTGAATGACCGAACCCGCCGACCAGCACGCGCAACAGGACGAGGCCCGCGTCGCCGCGACGGCCAAGGCCTTTCGCGCGCGCTCGCGCCGCGTGCAGCTGTTGCGGCGGGTGCTGCCGGTGGCGATCATCGTGCTGGCGGGCGGCACGATCAGCTGGATCGTGCTGCGCAGCGTCATGTCCGACGTCGAGCGCAAGGCCGGAACCAGCCGCGAAATCCGCCTGGATGAGTTACGTTTCCACGGCCAGGACGCCGCGGGACGCAGTTTCGTGATCGGCGCCGAGGGGGCCGTGCGCGACCCCGAGACCGGCCGCTATCGCCTGGTCGGCCCGGCGCTGCGGCTGAACCTGGGCGGCCGCAAGGTGACGACCCTGACCGCCGACGGCGGCGTCTATGACGAGGCCGGCAAGACGGTGATCATCGGCCCCAATGTGCG
>CALSBO010000066.1:0-16933 GCA_943373195.1 Brevundimonas vancanneytii | reverse complement strand
CCCCAACCCCAGACACCGCTTTCGCCATCAGCCCCCTCCACCATCCTTCGGATGGTCCCCCTCCCCCGTTGGGGGAGGAACCATGAATTCCGTCACTGTCCTCTCCTACGGCGCCGGCAACACCGCCTCGGTCCGCTTCGCCCTGGAGCGGCTCGGCGCGACCGTGCGCCTGACCGATGATCCGGTCGCGGTCGCCGAGGCCGAACGGCTGATCCTGCCCGGTGTCGGCGCGGCCGGCTACGCCATGGCCCGGTTGTCGGCGCTCGGTCTCGTTGACGCCATCCGCGCCTTCGCCCGGCCGCTGCTCGGCGTCTGCCTCGGCCAGCAGCTGCTGTTCGAAACCAGCGAGGAGGGCGCGCCGGTTCCGCTGCTGGGCCTGATCCCCGGCCCGGTCCGCCGCCTTGAGCCCGGCCCCGGACTGACCGTGCCGCACATGGGCTGGTCGCGGCTGACGGCGGTCCGCGACGACCCCCTGCTCGAAGGCGTCGAGGACGGGGCCTACGCCTATTTCGTGCACAGCTTCGTCTGTCCTGACGGGTCCGCGACCATCGCCCGCGCCGACTACGGCGGTCCCGTCCCGGCTGTGGTCCGCAGCGGCGCCCGCTGGGGCTGCCAGTTCCACCCCGAACGCTCAGCCGGCGTCGGCGCCCGAATCCTCGCCAATTTTCTGGACCAGCCGGCATGATCGTCTATCCCGCCATCGACCTGAGGGCCGGCGCCTGCGTGCGCCTGATGCACGGCCGGTTCGATCAGGTGACCCGCTATGACGGCGATCCCGCCGCCCGCCTCGCCGCCTTCGCCGCGGCGGGGGCGACCTGGGCGCATGTCGTCGATCTGGACGGCGCCCAAGCCGGCCGCGCGGTCCAGCACGCCCTGATCGGCGAACTCGCGCGCGCCGTCGATATCCGCATCCAGTCCGGCGGCGGCGTGCGAACCGCCGACGATGTCGTCGCCCTGATCGACGCCGGCGTCGCGCGCGTCGTGGTCGGCTCCCTGGCGGTCTCCCACCCCGCGACCGTGGCGGACTGGCTGCGCCGGTTCAGTCCGGACCGGATCACCCTGGCCATCGACGTCAAGGCCGACGGCGACCGCTGGGTCCCGGCCCTGAAGGGCTGGACCGAGGCGGCGGGGATCGACCTCTGGGCCGCTCTGGACCGCTATCCGCCCACCCTCGCCCGCCACCTGCTGGTCACCGACGTCGGCCGCGACGGCGCCCTGACCGGACCCAATCTCGACCTGCTGGGCCAGATCGTCCGCCGCCGCCCCGATCTGAAGGTCCAGGCCTCGGGCGGGGTCGCCTCGGTCGCCGACCTGACCGCCGCCGCCGCCCTCGGCTGCGATGGCGCCATCGTCGGCCGCGCCCTGTACGAGAACCGCTTTTCGCTTGAAGAGGCGCTGGCCGCATGACCGCCCGGCGCATCATCCCCTGTCTCGACGTCAAGGACGGCCGGGTGGTCAAGGGCGTCCGATTCCGGGGGCACATCGACATGGGCGACGCCGCCGAACTGGCCGCTCGCTATCGCGATCAGGGGGCCGACGAGCTGGTCTTCTATGACATTGCGGCCAGCCCCGAGGGCCGCACCCTCGACCATGGCTGGGTACGCGACATCGCCCGTCTGCTGGACATCCCGTTCAGCGTCGCCGGCGGCATTCGCTCGGTCGATCAGGCCGCCCGCTGCCTCGATCACGGCGCCGACAAGGTATCGATCAACTCTCCCGCCCTCGAACGCCCCGAACTGATCGCCGAGATGGCCGATCGCTTCGGCAGCCAGTGTGTCGTCGTCGGCGTCGATTCGAAACGGTCCGGGGACGACTGGGTCGTGCATCAGTACACGGGCGATCCCACTGCGAGCCGCGCCGCCGGTCGCCGGACGCTCGACTGGATCGTCGAGGCGCAAGCCCTCGGCGCGGGCGAGATCGTGCTCAACTGCATGGACGAGGACGGGGTGCGCCAGGGCTATGACCTGGTCCAGCTCGCCGCCGCCCGCGCCGTGTTGACCGTTCCGCTGGTCGCTTCCGGCGGCGCGGGCGCCGCTTCGCACTTCGTCGAGGTGTTCGAACAGGCGGACGTCTCGGGTGCGCTGGCCGCCAGCGTCTTTCACACCGGCGCCGTGACGATCCCGGATCTCAAGGCGTTCCTGTCGGACGCCGGGCAGGAGATGCGGACATGACTTTTCATCCCGCTCATCCCGGCGAAAGCCGGGACCCAGTCCTGTCCAGCTTGACGCCGGAGCCTCAGGGGCTGGACTTGCCAGACACGCCTCGACCGGTCACCCAAAGCACTGGGTCCCGGCTTTCGCCGGGATGAGCGGAACATGATGATCGATCCTTCCACCCTCGATTTCGACAAGTCCGGCGGCCTGATCCCCGTGGTGGTCCAGGACGCCGCCACCTTGCAGGTGCTGACGCTGGCATACATGGACCGGGCCGCCCTCGAAGAGACCCTCGCGTCCAACGAGGCGACCTTCTTCTCGCGTTCGCGCGGCGGGCGCTGGCGCAAGGGCGAAACCTCGGGCGACCGGCTGCATGTGGTTTCCATCACGCCCGACTGCGACGCCGACGCCCTGGTGCTCAAGGTCCGTCCGGTCGGGATTGCCTGCCACCTGAACCGCGTCAGCTGTTTCGGGGACGAGGATGCGCCGGGTCTCGGCCGTCTTGCGCGGCTGGAAGCGACGATCGCCGACCGCGCCTCGGCCGACCCCGCGCACAGCTGGACGGCGCGCCTGCTGGCCGAAGGAGTGAAGCGGATCGCGCAAAAGGTCGGCGAGGAGGGCGTTGAGACCGCCCTGGCCGGCGTCGCTGGGACCGACCAAGAGTTGGCCTCCGAAGCCGCCGACCTGATCTACCATCTGCTCGTCCTGCTCCGCGCCCGCGATCAGACCCTGGATTCCGTTCTGGCGGTCCTGGACGAACGCGCCGTCAGTCGGCCGACGCCCGGTTGATGACGACCTCGCCGTCTTCCTTGACGAACCGCTCGGGGACCCGGTCCAGCAGGTCGAACACCTTCTCGGACGGGCGGCACATCGCGGCGCCCTTCGGCGTGCGGACGAGGGGACGGTTGACCAGCACCGGATGGGCGATCATCGCCGCCAGGATGGCCTCGTCGGACGCGTCCGGCGCCGTCAGCCCCAGTTCTGCGGCGACCGGCTCCTTGCTGCGCAGCGCCGCGCGAGGCGTCAGCCCGGCCTCGGCGAAGAGGTCGCGCAACTGGTCGGCGGTCCAGCCCGTCTGCAGATAGTCGACCACCTGGGGAGACCGTCCCGACGCCTCGACCATGGCCAGCACATTGCGCGACGTGCCGCAGGCCGGGTTGTGGAAGACGATCACGGGAAAGTCGGTCCCAGAAGATTCGGTCATGGGGCGCTCTCCTCGCGCAGAAGCCAGTTGAAGACAACCATGGCCGTCAGCGCCCCGGCGATCTGGGCGGCGATGAAGGCGGGCGCTGACGAGGGCGCTATGCCCGCGAAGGTGTCGCTGAGCGCGCGCGCCACGGTCACCGCCGGATTCGCGAAGGAGGTCGAGGCGGTGAACCAGTAGGCCGCGGTGACGTACAGACCGACCAAGGCGGGCAAGGCCTGAGGCCTGAACCGCACCCCCGCAAGGATCACCCCGATCAGGCCGAACGTCGCCACCGCTTCCGACAGCGCCTGAGCCGGCCCGTCCCTCAGCCGGGTCGAGACCTGGATCACGGGTTCCGCGAACATCAGATGGGCCAGCCAGACCCCGACAACCGCGCCGCCGGTCTGGGCGAGGACATAGGCCGCCGCGAGCCGGGGCGGCAGCGCGCGTTGCAGGGTCATCACCAGCGTCACCGCCGGATTGAAATGAGCGCCCGACACCGGCCCCAGCACGGTGATCAGCACCGCCAGGCCCGCTCCCGTCGCCACGGTGTTGGCCAGCAGGGCGACGGCCGTATCCTGCGTCAGCCGCTCGGCCATGATCCCGGAGCCGACGACGACCGCCAGCAGCAGCGCCGTCCCCAGCGCCTCGGCCGCCAGCCGCCGTGTGGGGCTGAACACCGCCTCCGTCACGCCGTCAGCCTCGGCCCGCAGGCCGCCCGCGCCGCCGCCTCGGCCACCGGCTCGCACACCTGCGCCGACCCGGCGCAGCAGTCCTCGGCGAGGAAGGCCATCAGTTCAGCCATGCGTTCGAAGCGCGCGGAATAGATGATTGACCGGCTTTCCCGTCGGGAGGCGACAAGTCCGGCCTGGGCCAGAAGCCCCAGATGGGTGGACAGGGTGCTGGGCGTCACCGCCAGACGTTCGGCGATGACCCCGGCCGCCAGGCCCTCGGGGCCGGCCTGCACCAGCGCGCGGAACACCGCCAGCCGGTTGGTCTGGGCCAGGGCCGCCAGGGCCCGGATCGCGGCCTCGCTGTCCATCAGCAGCAGGCCGCCGATGCCGCCGGTCGTGACCCATCCATGGACGGCAGACAGCAAGCCTCTTGCATCATGGCCTCGCGCGGAGCCGCATCCTCGCCATAGGTCGTGGACTCCCCGAAGGTGTGGAAGGTCTCCCAGGCCAGTCCCGAGGGGTCGCGCACCCAGGTCTTGTCGGAGCGGGCGTAACAACAGGACGCCCCAACCTGGTCGATGGCCTCCTGACCGGCGGCCCTCAGCCGGCCCGCGAGAACCGCGAGGTCTTCGGCGGTTTCGACCTGGATGCCGACATGGTCGACACCGACCGCGGAACCGCGCGCGGAGATGGCGAAATTCACCGCCGGATCGTCGAGCATCCATTTGGCGTAGTCATCCTTGATCACCGAGGGCGCCGCGCCGAACAGCGCGCGATAGAAGGCGATCGATGTCGCAAGGTCCTGCACCCCGACGTGCAGATGAAGACGGTTCATGGCGGCGCTCCTTTGATTTCGATATTACTCGAATTATCGAATGATGGAGTCAAGCGCCTTGTTTCCCATCGGGGTCCGAGCCATCTGCCCCCGATGAACTCCCCCGCCGCTGAACCCGTCACGCCCGCCCTGAAGGGTCCCGGCTTTCCCGAGTTCGTGGCCTTGATCGCCATGATGATGGCGCTCAACGCCCTGGCCATCGATTCCATGCTGCCGGCCCTGCCCGCCATCGGCGAGGCGCTGGGCGTGGTCGACGAGAACAGCCGCCAGTGGGTGATCACCGCCTATCTGCTCGGCTTCGGCGTGACCCAGATCATCTACGGCCCGCTGGCCGACCGGTTCGGGCGCAAGCCGATCCTGATGCTGGGCCTGTCGCTCTATGTCGTGTTCAGCGTGCTGGCGGCCCTGTCGCCGACGTTCGAACTGCTGATCGCCGCCCGCGTCGCCACCGGCGTCGGCGCCGCGGCCCTGCGGGTGCTGGCGGTCTCGATCGTGCGCGACCGCTATTCGGGGCGGACCATGGCGCGGGTCATGTCGTTGAGCTTCCTCGTCTTCCTCGGCATCCCGATCCTGGCCCCGGCGCTGGGCCAGCTGATCCTGACCGTGGCCCCGTGGCCCTGGGTGTTCGGCGTGCTGGCCCTGGGCGGGGCGGCCTTTGCGCTTTGGGCCGCCATCCGCCTGCCCGAGACCCTGCATCCCGACAACCGGATGCCCATCGAGGTTGGCCGCGTCGCCTCGGCCTTCAAACAGGCCCTGACCAACCGTCAGTCGATCAACTACACCCTGGCCATCACCGCCATCTCGGGCGCCCTGTTCGGCTTCATCAACTCCAGCCAGCAGATCTTCTTCGACGTCTTCCATGAGCCGCAGCTGTTCACCGTCGTCTTCGGCCTGGTCGCCGGGGGCATCGCCGTGGCCTCGCTGCTGAACGCGCGGCTGGTCGAGCGGCTGGGTTCGCGCCTGATCTCGCACACCGCCCTCATCGGCTTCATCGCCATGTCGACGATCCATGCGGCGGTGGCGCTGACCGGCCATGAGACGATCTGGACCTTCGCCGTGCTGCAGGCCCTGACCATGTTCTGCTTCGGCTTCATCGCCGGCAATTTCGGCGCCATGGCCATGGAGCCGATGGGCCATATCGCGGGCACGGCGTCTTCGGCCCAGGGCTTTATCTCCACCACCATCGGGGCGTCGCTGGGCTTCCTGATCGGTCAGCAGTTCAACGGCTCCGCCGCGCCGTTGACAGTCGGTTTCGTCATCCTGGGCTTTGTGGCGCTGGTCTTCGTCCTGATCGCCGAGCGCGGACAGCTGTTCAGGGCGCGCAACCTCGCGCCGGTTCCAGCCCCCACTTGATCTTTTTGGCTCGCCGGGGCGTTGTCCCGGCATCAAACGCACCGGCCCGACCGACCGATCAGGACGGCGGGCCTTTTGGTCGAGGACTTTCAATGATCCGCACCTTTGGACTGGTCTCCGCGCTCGCGCTCGCCACGGCCATGGGAGGCTGCGCCATGATGCCCGACTTCGGCTCCGACATGCCCGCCGTTCCGCCTTCGGCGACCGCGCCGGTGGAGTATGTGCGCGACATCCACTCCTACGCCCGGCCCGAGATCGCCCGAGTGAACCACGTCGCCCTGGATCTGACCGCCGACTTCACCACGGGGGCTCTGTCGGGCACGGCGGCGCTGGACGTCACCGCCGAGCCGGGCGCCGAAGAGATCATTCTCGATGTCCGCAACCTCGACATCCAGGACGTGCGCGACGCCTCGGGCGCGCCGCTGCAATTCCGGACCGGCGACAACGACGCCATCCTGGGCCAGCCCCTGACCATCCGCTTCCCGGCCTTCGCCCCGGGTGAACAGCGCCGGATCGTCATCCGCTACGCCACCCGCCCCGACGCCGCCGCCCTGCAATGGCTGAGCCCGGCCCAGACCGCCGGCGGGCGGCATCCCTATATGTTCAGCCAGGGTCAGGCGATCCTGACCCGCACCTGGATACCCACCCAGGACAGTCCCGGCATCCGCCAGACCTGGGACGCCCGCATCGTCGCCCCGTCGGAGCTCAAGGTGGTGATGAGCGCCGAGGGGCTGACCACACGGGGTGAGCCCGTCGGCGACGGGCATAGCGCCTGGCGATTCCGCATGACCAATCCGGTGCCGCCCTATCTGATCGCGGTCGCCGTCGGCGATGTGGCTTTCCAGGCCATCGACGAGCGCACCGGCGTCTGGACCGAGCCGTCGATGCTGGCCGCCGCCCACGCCGAAATGGTCCCGACCGCCGCCATGGTCGATGCGGCCGAAGCGCTTTACGGCCCCTACCGCTGGGGCCGGTATGACCTGCTGATCCTGCCGCCCAGCTTCCCCTTCGGCGGGATGGAGAACCCGCGCCTGACCTTCGCCACCCCGACCATCATCGCCGGGGACCAGTCGCTGGTCAGTCTGGTGGCGCACGAGCTGGCGCACAGCTGGTCGGGCAACCTCGTCACCAACGCCACCTGGGCGGACTTCTGGCTCAACGAGGGTTTCACCGTCTATTTCGAGAACCGGATCATGGAGGCGGTCTACGGCCGCGACCGGGCGCTGATGCTGCAGTCGCTGGGCTGGGGCGACCTGCAGTCGACCCTGGCCGACCTGCCAGCCGCCGACACCCGACTGAAGCTCGACCTGACCGGGCGCGATCCCGACGAAGGCCTGACCGACGTCGCCTATGAGAAGGGCGCGGCCTTCCTGCACACCATCGAGCGCACCGTCGGCCGTGAACGGTTCGACGCCTGGCTGAAGGGCTATTTCGAGCGCAACGCCTTCCGTCCGATGACTACCGAACGGTTCATGGCCGATATCCGCGCCCATCTGATCGCGGGCGACGCCGCCCTCGAAAGCCAGCTGATGATGGACGCCTGGATCTACCAGCCCGGCATGCCGTCGAACTGGCAGCCGCCGGTGTCCAACGCCTTCGTCCCGGTCGACGCGGCGGCGAGCGGCTTCCACGCCGGCGGCCCGGCCTCGGCCATCCCCTGGGCCGGCTGGTCGACCCAGGAGCGGCAACGCTTCCTGGCCTGGCGCCCGGCCAACCGCACAGCCGGCGCCGACTGGCTGACCCCCGCCCAGCTGGCCGATCTGGAATCGACCCTGAACCTACGTCAGGAAGGCAATGCCGAGGTCCTGTTCGCCTGGCTGCAGATCGCGGTCCAGCACCGCTACCAGCCCGCCGTGCCGACGCTGGAGCGGTTCCTGACCACCATGGGCCGGCGCAAATTCGTCCTGCCGCTGTTCACCAGCCTGTGGGCCGAAGGCGACTGGGGCCGCTCCATCGCCACCCCCCTCTACGCCCGCGCCCGCCCCGGCTACCACCCGGTCACCACCGGCTCGGTCGACGCGGTGGTGGGGCGGCCTCAATGAGCGTTCTCCCTCCCCTTCATGGGGAGGGTGGTCGCGTAGCGACCGGGTGGGGAACCTTGGCGGCAAGCCCGGTCGGCGGATGTTTCACACCGCCCCACCCGGGCTCGGCTTCGCCTCGCCGTCCCTCCCCACTTCGGGGGAGGGAGAACGCCCCACTCAACTGTGACCGCCCCCGCCTTGGCTTGACCGCCCCCACCCACTAGGTTCCGCCCCGAAAGCGGCGATCAACGCCGCATCGACCTCAGGAGACGCTCCCATGCATGACGCGCCCCAATCAGACGCGGCCGCCCGCCTCGACAAGGAAAACCCGCTCGGCGTCGACGGCTTCGAGTTCGTGGAGTTCACCGGCCCCGATCCGGCGGCCATGGTCGCGCGGCTGGAGCTGATGGGCTTCACCCCCACCCATGTGAACCCGGCCAATGACGCGGTGCGGCTGAAGCAGGGCGACATCACCATGCTGGTCCACCGGTCGCCCACGGGTCAGGCCGCCGCGTTCGCCACCGAGCACGGTCCCTCGGCCAACGGCATGGCCTTCCGCGTCACCGACGCCAAATCCGCCTTCGAGGGCGCGGTCGCGCGCGGCGCGCGTCCGGCCGAGGGTCACGACGGCGGGGCCTTGGGCGGCGGCTATCCCTATGTGCTCCAGGGCATCGGCGGTTCGCTGCTCTACATCGTCGACCAGTATGGCGACGCCGGCTCCCTCTACGACGGCTGGGACGAGATCGAGGGCTGGGAGGAGGCCGAGCGCAAGAACTCGGTCGGCCTGTTCCTGCTCGACCACCTGACCCACAATGTGCGCCGCGGCCAGATGCGGACGTGGTCCGGCTTCTACGGCGACGTCTTCGCCTTCGAGGAGCAGAAATACTTCAACATCAAGGGCAAGGCGACCGGCCTGCTGTCCCAGGCCATGATCGCGCCCGACCGCGCGATCCGCATCCCCCTGAACGAGAGCCAGGACGAGAACTCCCAGATCGAGGAATTCCTCAAACGCTACAACGGCGAGGGCATCCAGCATATCGCCCTGGCCACCGACGACATCTTCGAGACGGTGGAAGAGCTGAAGCGCCGCGGCATCCCTTTCCAGGATACCATCGAGACCTATTTCGACCTGATCGACAAACGCCTGCCCGGGCATGGCCACGACGTCGCCCGCATGCGCCTGAACCGCATCCTGATCGACGGCTCGGACGAGGACGGTCTGCTGCTGCAGATCTTCACCCAGGACACCTTCGGCCCGATCTTCTTCGAGATCATCCAGCGCAAGGGCAACCAGGCGTTCGGCGAGGGCAATTTCCAGGCCCTGTTCGACTCCATCGAGCTGGACCAGATCCGGCGCGGCGTCATCAAGGTGGATGCCTGACGCGCGGCCCCGAAAAGTGGGACCCGGTTTTCGGATGAGGCCGCGCGCCCACTCAGAAGCCTTGGCGGTGACGGCGTGAAGCCGTCACTTCCAAGGCCTCCCGCCTGGCTGCCCTGGCTCGGCCCGCTGCTCGCGGCCGGGGTCGGGGCGGCGGTCGGCGAATACGGCCTGGGCGGCGGCTTCTGGACGGTCCTGGTCGCCGCGCTGGTGTGCGGGTTTGCGCCGATCGTGGGGTATCGCGTCTGGAAGTGGCGATTTCAGCGGCGGGGGTAGGGGGATCGTATGGACGCCATGAAGCGATACAGCGAAGAGGCACGCGAAGGCGGTCTCCTTTACGGATTGGAGCCCCTTTCACCGGTTCGTGTTGCCGCCATTGAGGCTGAGCATCCGGGTATGTCTCAACAGTATATGGACTTTGTCGCTCACATTGGCGTCGGGTCTTGCACGGTCATGAACCTCTATGAACCGGTCGCGCTCGCTGCCGTAGAGTCATCTCCCAGCTATAAGCTTTACCAAGGCCCCGCTTATCGTCGGTTTTTCAACGTTCGACCAAAAGCGAAAGCGCCGGCAATCCCAACTGGGGCCGTCATGTTCGCCGATTGCGGTGCCTCATGGCGATATTGCTTCGGACCCGATATGGGCTCGGAGGTTTTTTGCTTCGATATGAGCCTTCTCGAACTTGAGCCGGAGGCGTCGGATTTCTATGAGTTTGTTGATCGCGGTTTGGATTTGTTCGCGAAGTAGCATCCTGCGGTCGAACGGCTGAAAGCAGTCGAAGCCTCGCAGGTATAATCCAGCCGCTGCAACCGATGGAACTTGTCATCCCGGACACCGCGAAGCGGTGATCCGGGACGCTCGGACCCACCACTATTTCGTCTTCCCGGACGCTGCGCCAGCAGCGAGCCGGGAGACAGGTCAGGCCAGCGCGGGGCCACCCTTCTCCCGGCTCAGCCCTGCGGGCTGTCCGGGAGAGGCTGACGGAAGCCCGTACCGTCCCCGCTCTTCGCTTCGCTTCGGCGGGGATGACAAGCCTTCGCTTCGTCGGGCGCCCCCCTCAGTGAAAATCCCGCGACCCCGGCAGGACCCTGACATCCCGAGGATGCCGCCCCCGCGCTGGCGCATGGCCTGAGCCCGGCGCGGCTTCGGGGGTCAGCTCGCCCAGCCTCGGCGTCCAGTCCTCCAGCTGTTCGACCACCAGATGGGTCACGCCCTCGGCCGTCTGCACCTTGCCCCGGGCCAGCACCATCCGCGCGCCCATGGCGACCGGCCTGAACCGTTCGAACACGTTGGGCCACAGGACCAGATTGGCCACGCCGGTTTCGTCCTCGATGGTCATGAAGCAGACGCCCTTGGCCGTGCCCGGCCGCTGGCGGACCAGCACCACCCCGCCGACCGCGACCGACCGCCCGTTGGGCCGGGCCGGATAATCCTTCGCCGTCAGAGCCCCTTTGTGCGCCAACCGCTCGCGCAGGAAGCTGACCGGATGGCCCTTCAGCGACAGGCGGATGGTCTGGTAGTCGCCGACCACCTCTTCCGACGGGGCCAGAACCGGCAAGGCATCGGGCGGGCGGCCGTCGGCCTCGTTCAGCCCCATGGCCTCGAACAGCGGCGCTGATGACGCGGGCGCCGCCCCCTTCGCCGCCCATACGCCCTGCCGACGCGTCAGGTCGAGCGAGCCGTAAGCATCCGCCTCGGCCAGCCGGTCCAGCGCCGAAGGCGGCAGGGCGGCGCGGCGGCGCAGATCGTCGAGGTCGATGAAGGCGCCGTTCGCCCGCGCCTCCATGATCGCCTCAGCCCAGACCTTCTTGAACCCGTCGATGGACCGCATGCCCAGACGCAGGGCGTGTCGCCGGCGGCGCGGCCGCGTCTCCAGCGTCGCGTCCCAGTCGCTGGCGTTCACGTCCGGGCGCCGCACCTCGACCCCATGCTCGCGCGCGTCGCGGACGATCTGGGCCGGGGCGTAAAATCCCATCGGCTGGCTGTTCAGCAGACAGGCCGCGAACACATCCGGGTACAGCCACTTCACCCACGCCGAGACATAGACCAGGTGGGCGAAGGAGCAGGCGTGGCTCTCGGGAAAGCCGTATTCACCGAACCCCTTGATCTGGTTGAAGCAGTTCTGGGCGAAGTCGGCGTCATAGCCGCGCGCGATCATCCGCCCGACCATAAGCTCCTCGTAGTTTCCGATGGTGCCGTTGTGCCGGAAGGTGGCCATGGCCCGGCGCAGGCCGTTGGCCTCGGCTCCGCTGAACTCGGCCGCGACCATGGCGATCTTCATCGCCTGCTCCTGGAACAGGGGCACCCCCAGCGTCTTGCGCAATACCCGGGTCAGTTCGTGCGGGTCGGCGGTCGAACCCGGCATGGAGAAGCGGTAGCTGCCCGGGCCGTGCTTGGCCTCATGCACCCGGCGCTCCATCCGGCGCTGGAGATAGGGATGCACCATCTTGCCCTGGATCGGGCCGGGCCGGACGATGGCGACCTGGACCACCAGGTCGTAGAACTCCACCGGCCGCAGGCGCGGCAGCATCGACATCTGCGCCCGGCTCTCGACCTGGAAGACGCCCAGGGAATCCGCCTTGCACAGCATCCGGTAAACGCCCCGCCGTTCGGCCGGAACGGCCGCCGTGTCGGGCAACGGCCGGCCATAGGTCGTCCCGATCATGTGAAAGGCGCGCTTCATCGCCGTCAGCATGCCCAGCGCCAGCACATCGACCTTCATCAGCTTGAGGAAGTCGATGTCGTCCTTGTCCCATTCGATGAAGGTCCGGTCCGCCATGGCCGCATTGCCGATGGGCACGATCTCGATCAGCGGGGTCTGGCTCAGCACGAAGCCGCCGACGTGCTGGCTCAGATGGCGGGGGAATTTGATCAGTTCGGCGGTCAGGTCCAGCGCGAGACGCAGGCGCACGTCGTCCCTGTCCAGCCCGGTGCGATCGACATGCTCGTCCTTGACCTCGGACCCCCAGGACCCCCAGACGGTGTCGGCCATGCGGGCGGTGACATCCTCCGTCAGCCCCAGCGCCTTGCCCACGTCGCGGATCGCCGAACGCGGACGATAGTGGATGATGGTCGCCACGATCCCCGCCCGGTCGCGGCCGTAGCGGTCATAGACGTACTGCATCACCTGCTCGCGCCGCTCATGCTCGAAATCGACGTCGATGTCGGGCGGCTCGGACCGGTTGGAGGAGATGAACCGCTCGATCAGCACCTCCTGCCGCGTCGGATCGACATTGGTGATCCCCAGACAGAAGCAGATCACCGAATTGGCCGCGGACCCCCGCCCCTGACACAGGATCGGATCGGGCCGGGACCGCGCCCAGGCGACGATGTCATGGACCGTCAGAAAATAGGGGGCGTAGTCCAGCTCCCGGACCAGCCGCAGCTCCTTCAGGATGATCGCCCGGATCGCCGGGGGCGGCCCCTTCGGCCAGCGCGCCCGCGCCCCCTTCAGCGTCAGCCGCGCCAGCCATCCCTGCGGGGAATAGCCCGGGGACACGGGTTCGTCCGGGTACCGATAGCTGAGCTCCCGCAGGCTGAAGGTGCACGCCCGCGCCACCGCCATCGTCCGCGCCAGCGCCGCCTCATGCCCCCGGAACAGTCGGGCCATCTGGACCGGCGGCTTCAGATGGCGTTCGGCGTTGGCCTGCAGCCGCCGCCCGGCCTTGTCGATGGTCGCGCCCTCGCGGATGCAGGTCAGCACGTCCTGCAGCATCCGCCGCTCGGGGTGGTGATACAGCACCGCATTGGTCGCGATCATCGGCGCGCCCGTCCGCCGCGCCATCGCCGCCAGCCGGTTCAGCCGGGCCCGGTCGTCGCCGCGCCACAGGGGCGCCGCCGCCAGATACAGGTCGTCCGGCCAGACCCTTCGCCACGCCGCCAGCCGCGCCTCGAACGCCGCATCGGGCCGTTCCGGCGCCGGCGCCAGGGCGATCATCCCCGCGCCGAGCCCAACCGCCTGTTCGAACGTCAGCCGCGTCTCGGCCTTCTCGATCCGTTCCTCCCCCTCTTTGGGGGGAGGTGGCGCGGCGCGGATACGCGCCGTGACGGAGGGGTTGCCGGACCCCTCCACCGCTTCGCGGTCCCCCTCCCCACGAAGCGAGGAGGAGAACGCCTCGCTCTTGCCCAGCGACAGCAGCCGGCACAGACGCCCATAGGCGGCGCGGTCGCGCGGAAAGACGATCAATTCGGTCCCGTCGGTGAACCCCAGCCGCGCCCCCACGACCAGCGGGATGTCGACCTCCTCCGCCCCCATCAGCGCCCGCACCATCCCGGCCAGCGTATTGCGGTCGGCCACCCCGACGGCGGCCAGCCCCAGGGCCTTCGCCTGATGCATCACCTCGCCTGGATGCGACGCCCCTTCCAGAAAGCTGAAATTGGTCATGGCCCCGAGTTCGGCATAGCCGCCGTCCCAGCCCGTCACGGCAGCACCCCGTGCATCCACCACGACGGCGCCCGCTCGTCCGCCCCGCCCGTATACTCACGCCCGTACAGCCCCTCGCGGAACAGCCAGTAGCGCCCGCCCGCCTCGTCCTCGACGCGGTAATAGTCGCGGGTGCGCACCTGCCGGTCGTCGGGGCGCGGCCGCCACCATTCGGGCGACAGCCGTTCGGGTCCGTCGGCGCGGGTCACCCGCCGCGACAGCCGCCGCCAGGTGAAGCGCACCGGCGCCCCGTCGGGCAGTTCGGCCATGGCCTCGACCGGTTCTGGCGGATCGAGCAGCAGGATGGGCCGGCGCCCGTCCGCCCCGTCCGCCGCCACCGGAAGCCGCTCCAGCGCCGGCCGCCACCGCTCGGCCCGTTCCGGAATCCAGCTGTCCACCGCCTCGGCCGTCAGCACCCGGTCCTCCCCCAGCCGCGCGCTCAGCCGGTCGATCAGGGCGGCCAGGCTCTCGGCCTGTTTCGCCTCGGCCTCGCTCTCCAGCGCCCCCTGCCGCGCGGCCATCGCCTCCACCGCGTCGGCCGTCAGCATCAGGGCGTCGAGGCCGAAGCCCAGCTCCAGCCGCCCCAGCCCGGCCTCGCGGAACAGCCGCAGCCAGACGCCCGCCTCGCGTCCGGGCCGCCCCATCCGCACCGACAGGGCCGTGGTCCCGCCGTCCGAGCGGAACCCCGTCAGCGTCAGCGCCTTCGCCCCCTGCCCGTCGCGCACCAGCGGCGCGGCCAGGTCGTCGGCCAGTTCCGCCAGCCGCGCCTCGACCCCCTCGATGTCCCCGACCGGCTCCATCCAGGTCCGCCAGGCCCGGTATCGGGGCGGCGGCCGCACCGGCGTCAGGGCCTCGCCCGCATAGCCCAGCGCCTGGTCCAGCCGCTGCACCAGCCCCACGCCGGCGCCGTCCCGGAACCGCCGCGCCAGCCCGGCGCGCGGCATGGGATACAGGTCGCCGATCCGCTTCAGGCCGAACCGCCGCGCCTGGGCCAGGGTCCGGTCGTCGATCCGCAGGGCCTCGACCGGCAGGGGCGCCAGCAGGCCGCGAACCGTCTCCTCGTCGGCGACGCCGCCCTCGCCGTCACCCCAGCGCGCCAGGGCCCAGGCCGCGCCCGGCGTCGGCGCCGCGGCCACGCGCGCCCGCGCGCCCGCCTCGGCCAGCCGCTCCCCGATCTGCGCCGCCAACGCCGCCTCGCCGCCGAACAGATGCGCCGCCCCGGTGATGTCGAGAAACAGGCCCTCCAGCCCTTCCCCCGCCGCATCGACGCTGACCGACGGCGACCACCGCTCGGCCCAGACCGCCAGCGCCTCCAGCGCCCGCGCGTCGGCGGCCGGGTCGGCGGGCTTGCAGATCAGATGCGGAATCATGGCCCGGGCGTCGGCCTGGGTCTGGCCGCGCCTCAGCCCGGCCCGGCGCGCGGCCGGGTTCAGGGCGTGGATCACCGCCGCGCCCCGGCTGTTCCTCAGGATCAGGGCGAACGGCGCGTTCGTGTCGAGGGCGGGCTCAGGCGGCGAGGCCGGACGGCGCGCCCGCGTGGCCGATCGCCGCCAGACCGTGATCGGCCAGTCGATCAGCCAGACGGAGACGATTCGTCTCATCATCCTGCTCCAGCATCCAGGCGCCGGGCCGCTCGCCCCGGCCGCGCACCAGTTCGGCCATCAGCCGCGCCGGGCCGGGCGCCCGGGCGTCGTCGGGGTCCGCCGCGCTTTCATGGGTCGCGATGCGCCAGCGCCGCCGCGCCGCGCTCAGCCCGTCCAGCCCCCGGGGCAGCACCAGCCCGATCGCCTCCCCCTGTTTGGCCGCGAACTCCAGCCGCCGCGTCTGGGCCAGACTGGCCCCGTCCACCGCGCCCAAGGCCAGCGAAACCGCCCCGGACCGCAGCGCCTGCTCCAGCACCCACAGGGCCTCGGCCGCCGTCGACGTCGGGACCAGGATCAGCGCGGCCCCCGCCGCGCCCGGACCATGGGGCCGGCCCTGCTCGGCGAACCAGGCCCGGGGCGCCGTGATCAGCACCGGCCGCCGGTCGTCCCCGGCCCGCCGCGACAGGGCGAACAACAGCATCCCCGCCACGTCGCGCGGCCCGCGGGCGCACGCCTCCTCCAGCGGCGCGGGCCGCTCGGGAAAGGGGTCGGACGAAAGGGCGAGGGCGGCGTGCATGGCGGTCCGGAAGAATGATTGTTCACTCTTTGTTCCAAACCGTTCCGGAGTCAAACAGGGAATCGCGCCGCCCGTTCACTTCCGCGGCTTCAGGCGTCCCCGGCGTTCAGCCGCTCGCGCAACTCCTTGCCGCTCTTGAAGAAGGGCACGGCCTTGGCGGGCACGTCGACGGTCTCGCCGGTGCGCGGATTTCGGCCGGCCCGCGCCGGGCGGCCCCGCACCGAAAAGGCCCCGAAGCCGCGCAGTTCGACCCGGCCGCCGTCGCCGAGCGAATCCACCATCCTGCCCAGCACGATATTGACCACCCGCTCGACCTCGGCGTGGGTCAGATGGGTGTTTTCCGCCGCGAGCTTCTCGATCAGCTCGGATTTGATCATCAGACCAGGCCCCCCGCCCTGTTTGCGCGCTTCCCCAAGACGCATACGGATGCATCCGGGCGCGGGATGCAACCCCACCCTAGCCTTCCCCCGCCGGGGGAAAAAGGCCCCGCGACGGATTCCGCGCGGAAATGTCGGTTAACGCACGCCGGAGCGGGACATACCGTCAATTCGGCAGGGCGCCGCCCACGAAAAAGGCGGCCGGATCGCTCCGGCCGCCTTCCTTCTTGTGGCCTACGCTCGCCCCGGGTCCGATCTCCGATCGGCCCGAGGACAGGCTCTGCGGTCGCTCGCGGCTTGAGGCCTATTCCTTCGACGCGGCCTTCTCGCGCATGGCGGCGCCCAGGATGTCGCCCAGGGAGGCGCCCGAGTC
>CALSBO010000065.1:0-16954 GCA_943373195.1 Brevundimonas vancanneytii | reverse complement strand
CGAGCCGGATGCGGCAGCTGAGCAGGACATTGCCGCTGATCCGGTTGCGCCGCGCGGAGGGCGGATAGACCCGCTGGATCTCGGCGGATGACGCGCCGGCGACCAGCCGCCAGCGCGTGCCGCCGCTGCCCGGTCCCGAGCCGGACCCCTGCCCCGTGCCGGTTCCCGTCCCCTCCCCGCCCTGGCCCTGGCCCGGCGTGGGGCCGGCGACCGGGGCCGCGCCGACCACCAGCTCGGGTTCGGGCGCCGGCCTGGGCGGGGCGATCACCTCGGGCGGCCGCGGCGGCGGGGTCTTGAGCGGCACATGGACGCGCGAGGGCGCGGCCGGCGCGCCGCCGCCCTCGGTCCGCGCGGGCTCGGCCGGCGGCGGCGGGGGCGGAGGCGGCGGACGGTACAGGAAGACGCTGACCGTCGGCGGCGGCTCAGGCAGCGGAACCGGCGCGTCGGCGCGGCCCATCACGGCGAACACGCCCAGATGCGCCAGGCTGACGCCCAGCACCACGGCCAGCTTGCGCAGCCGGTCGGGGTTCAACAGCGGGAAGTCAGGTTTCACGCGCCGATCCTATCACGCACGGCTGAACGCGCGGGACGCCGGATGGGTCAGTCGCGGTTCAGGCGGAAGGGCCGTCCAGCACCGCGTCGATGGCGGCGGCGACCGTCGCGATGGAGCCCATGCCGTCGATCTCGGCCAGCAGACCCTTGTCGGCATAGTAGGGCAACAGCGGCGCGGTGTTGCGGTTGTAGGCGTCCAGCCGAACCTTGAAGCTCTCCGGATTGTCGTCCGGACGGCCCTGGTCGGCGAAACGGACCGCGACGCGCTCCAGCAGGGCGGCGTCATCGACCTTCAGCCGGATCACATGGTCGATCCGCTTGCCCAGCTTGGCCAGCATGGCGTCCAGCGCCTGGGCCTGGGCCACGGTGCGCGGGAAGCCGTCGAAGATGGCCCCGCCGGCGTCCTCGACCTCTTTCAGCCGGGCCTCGATCAGGGCGATGACGATGGCGTCGCTGACCAGGTCGCCGCGCGACATGATGGCCTGACACTCGCGGCCCAGTTCGGAACCCGAGGCGATGGCCTCGCGCAGCATGTCGCCGGTCGACAGCTGGACCATGCCGCAGGCGTCGACCAGCCGTTTGGCCTGCGTGCCCTTGCCCGCCGCGGGCGGCCCGAACAGGATCAGGTTCATCGCCGTCCCCTCCCCGGCCGGCTCTAGCGCCGGGCGGGGGCGGTGACGCCCTTGCCGGAGGTCTTGCCGCGGCCACGCAGCTTGGCCTTCTTGATCAGGCCTTCGTACTGGTGGGCCAGCAGCTGGGACTGGATCTGCGCCACGGTGTCCATGGTCACCGAAACCACGATCAGGATCGAGGTGCCGCCCAGGGCGATGCCGGTGCCGAAATTGGCGATCAGCACTTCCGGCAGCAGACAGACCGCCGTGATGTAGGCGGCGCCGATCACCGTCAGGCGGGTCAGGACATAGTCCAGATACTCCGCCGTCCGCTTGCCCGGACGAATCCCCGGCAGGAAGCCGCCGTATTTGCGCAGGTTCTCGGCCGTGTCCTCGGGATTGAAGGTGATCGAGGTGTAGAAGAAGCAGAAGAAGATGATCAGGGCGCCGTACAGCAGCATGAACAGCGGCTGGCCGCTCTGCAGCTGGGCGTTCACCGCGGGCAGCCATTCCATCCAGGTCGGCAGATTGGCGTTGGCGGTCATCTGGGTCACCGTGGTCGGCAGCATCAGCAGCGACGAGGCGAAGATCGGCGGGATGACCCCGGCGGTGTTGACCTTCAGCGGCAGGAACGAACGCTCTCCCCCGGCCATCCGGTTGCCTTCCTGGCGCTTGGGATACTGGATCAGCAACCGGCGCTGGGCCCGCTCCATGAAGACGATGAAGACCACCACCCCGATGGCCATGACGGCGATGGCCAGCAGGCCGAAGACGGGCAACTGGCCCTGCTGGGCCAGGCCGAACATGCGGGCGACCGTGCCCGGCAGGACGGCGACGATGCCGGCGAAGATGATCAGCGAGATGCCGTTGCCGACGCCGCGGGCCGTGACCTGCTCGCCCAGCCACATCAGGAACATGGTGCCGCCGGTCAGGACGGTGACCGTCGAGACGATGAAGAATATCCCCGGCTGGTCGATCAGATTGGGCTGGGCGTTCAGGCCGATGGCGATGCCGGTCGACTGGAACAGCGCCAGCACCACGGTCAGATAGCGGGTGTACTGGTTCAGCTGCTTGCGGCCGCTCTCGCCGCCTTCCTTCTTCAGCTTCTCCCACGGCGGATAGACCGCGCCCATCAGCTGGACGATGATCGAGGCCGAGATATAGGGCATCACGTTCAGGGCGAAGACGGCGAACCGCTCCACGGCGCCGCCCGAGAACATGTTGACCATGTCCAGCACGCCGCGCTGGCTCTCCGGATTCTGGAAGAAGGCCAGGAAGGCCTCGGAGTTGATCCCGGGAACCGGCACATAGGTGCCGATGCGGTAGATCAGCAGCGCCATGAGCGTGAACAGCAGACGTTTGTGCAGCTCGGTCGCCTTGGCGAACGAGCCCATGTTCATGTTTGCTGCGAGTTGTTCGGCGGCCGAAGCCATATGTCGTCACCCCGACTGGTCAGAACACGGCGCATCGGACCTGAATCCGGCGCCTGCGTCCAGATAGGCGAAGGGCGCCCGCTTAGCGAGGGCGCCCTTCAGGCTTATTTCTTGGCGGCGGTCCGAGTGGTGCGCGCCGAGATCTTGTTGGCGTCGCCACGGGGGGCCTTGGGAGCCGGAGCCTTGCCCTTGGCGGCGTTGCGCTTTTCGACGCGCGCGGCGGCCTTGGCTTCAGCGGCGATTCGCTCCTGCACGACGGTGCCGCCGGCGGCCTCGATGGCCTTGACGGCGCCGGCCGAGGCCGACCAGACGACCAGGTTCAGCCTGGACTTGATCTCGCCGGTGCCCAGGATGCGGACGCCGTCCTTGACGCGACGGATCACGCCGGCGGCGACCAGGGCGTCGCCCTTGATCTCGCCCTTGATGTCCAGCTTCTTGGCGTCGACGGCGTCCTGCAGGCGCCACAGGTTCACTTCGGCCAGCTTCAGCGCGTTGGCGTTGTTGAAGCCGCGCTTGGGCATGCGCATGTACAGGGGCATCTGGCCGCCTTCGAAGCCGCCGATGGCGACGCCCGAACGCGACTTCTGGCCCTTGACGCCGCGACCGGCGGTCTTGCCCTTGCCCGAACCCGGGCCGCGGCCGACGCGCATGCGCTTCTTGTGGGCGCCTTCGTTGTCGCGAATTTCGTTCAGTTTCATGTGCCTGATCCTTTCGGGTGCTAGCGCCCGGCTTGGGACCGGACTCGGCTGTTTGGTCTTGGTGCTGGTGAGTAGTGCTAGTGAGCAGGTGCGGCGACCGCTTGCTCACCAGCACTAGCACTTTTCACCTGGTCCGGACGCCGTGGGCGCCCGTGCACTTACTTCTCGACGATCTCGGTCAGGTGGGCGACCTTGGCGATCATGCCGCGGACCGAGGGGGTGTCTTCCAGCGTGGACTCGCGGCCCATGCGATTCAGACCCAGACCCATCAGGGTGGCGCGCTGGTCCGACTTGCGGCGGATCGGCGAACCGGTCTGTTTGACGGTGACCGTCTTCTTGTCAGTCTTGGCCATGACTCAGGACTCCACGGCTTCGGGCGCCGAGGCGCCGTCGTTGCGGCGGCCCATCAGGTCGGCGACCTTCTTGCCGCGCTTCGAGGCCACCTGGCGGGGCGACGACTGGACCTTCAGAGCTTCGAAGGTGGCGCGGATCATGTTGTAGGGGTTCGACGAACCGGTCGACTTGCCCACGACGTCCTGGACGCCGAGGGTTTCGAGCACGGCGCGCATCGGACCGCCCGCGATGACGCCGGTTCCCGGAGGGGCGGCGCGCATCATGATCTTGCCGGCGCCCCAACGGCCGGCGCCGTCGTGGTGCAGGGTGCGGTTCTCGCGCAGCGGAACCTTGATCATGGTCTTCTTGGCTTCTTCGGTCGCCTTGCGGATGGCTTCCGGCACTTCGCGCGCCTTGCCGTGACCGAAGCCGACGCGGCCCTTGCCGTCGCCGACGACCATCAGGGCCGCGAACGAGAACCGGCGGCCGCCTTTGACGGTGGCGGCGACGCGGTTGATGTGCACCAGCTTCTCGACGATGTCCGAATCCGGACCGTCGGCGGCGGGAGCGTTGCGGTTGTCACGACGGTTGCGGTCATTGCCGCCGCCGCCGCGTTGGGGTGTTTGCGCCATCTGTCGCGTCCCTTAGAAATTCAGGCCGGCTTCACGCGCGGCTTCCGCCAGCGCCTTCACCCGTCCGTGATAGATGTAGCCGCCGCGATCGAAGACGACGTCCTTGACGCCCTTCTCGATGGCGCGTTCGGCGACCAGCTTGCCGATCTTGGCGGCGGCGGCGACGTCCGAACCCTTGGCCTTCTTGCCCTTCTCGCCTTCCAGCGAGGAGGCCGAGGCGATCGTGACGCCGTTCAGGTCGTCGATGATCTGGGCCGAGATGTTCTTGTCCGAACGGTGCACCGACAGGCGCAGACGGCCGTTGGCGACAGCCTTCAGGCGGCGGCGGGTGCGCTCCGTGCGGCGCTGGGCTTGTTGTCGAAGAGAGAGAGCCATGACTTACTTCTTCTTGCCTTCCTTGCGCCGGACCTTCTCGCCCGTGTAGCGGACGCCCTTGCCCTTGTAGGGTTCCGGCGGACGCAGCTTGCGGATGACGGCGGCGATCTGACCGACCGCCTGCTTGTCGGCGCCCGAGATCTTGATCTCCGTCTGCTTGGGCACCGCGAAGGTGACGCCGGCCGGCGGCTGGATGTCGACTTCGTGCGAGAAACCGAGCTGCAGCGACAGGGCGTTGCCCTTCATCGCGGCGCGATAGCCCACGCCGACCAGGTCCAGGCTCTTTTCAAAGCCGGTGGTGACGCCGACGACCATGTTGTCGACCAGGGTGCGCGACAGGCCCCACATGGCCCGCGAACGCTGGTTGTCCTCACGGATGTTCAGATTCAGGCCGTCGTCGCCCTGCGTGACTTCGATCTCGTCGGCGACGGTCCAGGAGCGTTCGCCCTTGGGACCCTTCACCGAGACCGTCTGGCCGTCGAGCGTGACAGTCACGCCCTTCGGCACTTCAATGGTGCGTTTTCCGATACGGGACATCTTAGTAGACCCTGCAGAGGACTTCGCCGCCCACCTTGGCTTCGCGAGCCGCGGTGTCCGACATGACGCCCTTGGACGTGGAGAGGATCGAGATGCCCAGGCCGTTCTTGATCGGCTTCAGGTCGCTGATCGCCGAATAGACGCGGCGGCCCGGCTTGGACACGCGAGCGATCTCGGCGATGACCGGCTGGCCGTCGAAATACTTCAGCTCGATCTCGAACTGCGGGAATTCGCCCGGGTTCTGAACCAGGGCGTAGCCGCGGATGTAGCCTTCGTCCTGCAGCACGTCGAGGACGCGCTGACGCAGACGGGAAGCCGGGGTGAGCACCTTGGAACGCTTGCGCATGTGCGCGTTCCGGATGCGGGCGATCATGTCGCTCAGGGGATCGTTGATCATCATATCTGTCGCTCCCCTTACCAGCTGGACTTGGTCAGACCCGGGATCTGACCCAGGTTGCCGAGTTCGCGCAGGGCGATCCGGCTCATCTTGAGCTTGCGATAGAAGGCCCGCGGACGGCCCGTCACTTCGCAGCGGTTGCGAATCCGGTTGGCGGCCGAGTTGCGCGGCAGCTTGGCCAGCTTGAGGCGCGCTTCGAAACGCTCCTCGAGAGGCAGGGATTCGTTGTTGGCGGTCGCCTTCAGGGCGGCCCGCTTGTCGGCGTATTTCGCGACGAGGGCCTTGACCATCTCGTTGCGGTTTACGGCGCTTTTCTTAGCCATGGTTTCTTTCCCTTCCCGCTCAGTTCGTCACGAACGGGAACTTGAACTCGGTGAGAAGCGCGCGCGCCTCGTCATCGGTCTTGGCCGTGGTGCAGACGATGATGTCCATGCCCCACATCTGGTCGATCTGGTCGTAGTTGATCTCGGGGAACACGATGTGTTCCTTCAGGCCCATGGCGTAGTTGCCGCGACCGTCGAACGAGGTCGGCTTCAGGCCGCGGAAATCCTTCACGCGCGGCAGCGCGATCGTGATCAGACGGTCCAGGAACTCGTACATCTGGTCGCCGCGCAGGGTGACCTTGCCGCCGATGACCATGCCTTCGCGCAGCTTGAAGCCGGCGATGGAGTTGCGGGCCTTGGTGGCGACGGGCTTCTGACCGGCGATGGCGGCCAGGTCCTTGAGGGCCGCGGTGGCCTTCTTGGAGTCAGCCACGGCTTCGCCGATGCCCATGTTGAGGACGATCTTGTCCAGCTTGGGCATCTGCATCGGGTTGGTGTAGCCGAACTTCTCGGTCAGCACGCCCTTGATGCGGTCGTTGTACTCGCCCTTGAGGCGCGGGGTGTATTTGGTGTCGGCCATTAGATGACGTCTCCCGTCGTCTTGGCGAAGCGGACCTTCCTGTCGCCTTCCATGCGGAAGCCGACGCGGGCCGCCTTGCCGTTGGCGTCGGCGATCGCGACGTTCGACAGGTGAAGCGACGCTTCCTTGTTCTTGATGCCGCCCTGGGGGTCGGCCTGGGTCGGGCGGGTGTGGCGCTGGACCATGTTGATCCCCTGCACCATGACGCGGTTCGTGGTCGGCAGGACCTTGGTCACCTTGCCGGTGCGGCCCTTGTCCTTGCCCGTGAGCACCACGACGTTGTCGCCGGTTTTGATCTTGGCGGCCATGACTACAGGACCTCCGGAGCCAGAGAGATGATCTTCATGTGGTTCTTGGCGCGCAGTTCGCGGGGAACCGGGCCGAAGATCCGCGTGCCGACCGGCTCGTTCTGCTTGTTGACAATGACGGCGGCCGACTTGTCGAAACGAATGACGGAGCCGTCCTTGCGCATGATGTCCTTGGCGGTGCGCACGACGATGGCGCGCACGACGTCGCCCTTCTTCACGCGGCCGCGAGGAATGGCTTCCTTCACCGAAGCGACGATCGTGTCGCCCACCGAGGCGTAGCGGCGCTTGGAGCCGCCCAACACCTTGATGCACATGACCCGGCGAGCACCCGAATTATCGGCCACCTCCAGGTTAGTTTGCATCTGGATCATTTGATCAGATCTTTCTGATTACGAAGCCGAGGCCGAGGTGTCCGACAGGACTTCCCAGCGCTTCAGCTTGGACTTGGGGGCGCACTCGATGATGCGGGCCTGATCGCCCACCTTGAGGGCGTTGGCTTCGTCGTGAGCGTGGTACTTTTTGGACAGGCGCACGATCTTTTTCAGGACCGGGTGCAGCAGCGTGCGTTGGACGACGACGACGACAGTCTTGTCGCCCTTGTCGGAGACGACCACGCCTTCGAGAACTCGTTTGGGCATCTTCGTTTCCTTAACCCGCCGCGCGGTTCGCACGCAGAAGCGTGGAAATACGGGCGATGTCCTTGCGCACTTCCGAGACCCGATGGGTCTTTTCCATCTGGCCGGTGGCGGCCTGGAAGCGCAGGTTGAACTGTTCCTTCTTGAGCTTCAGCAGCTCGTCGGACAGCTGGTCGGGCGTCTGGGCCCGCAGATCGGCGATCTTGGTCATGCGCCAACGTGCTCCGTATGGGCGACGCCGGCGTCCAGGCGGGTGACCACCTTGGTGCGGACCGGCAGCTTGGCGGCGCCGAGACGCAGGGCCTCGCGGGCGATGTCGTCCGGCACGCCGTCGATTTCAAACAGGATCCGGCCCGGGTGGCAGCGCGCCGCCCAGTGATCCACGGCGCCCTTGCCCTTGCCCATGCGGACTTCGGCCGGCTTGCCGGTGACCGGCAGGTCGGGGAACACGCGGATCCAGACACGGCCCTGGCGCTTCATCTGGCGGGTGATCGCGCGGCGAGCCGCCTCGATCTGACGCGCGGTGATGCGTTCCGGCTCGACCGTCTTCAGCCCGTAGGACCCGAAGTTCAGCGAGAAGCCGCCCTTGGCGGCGCCGTGAATGCGGCCCTTGAAGGCCTTGCGGTATTTGGTCTTTTTCGGTTGCAGCATGACTTAGCTCTCACGTGCCCGGTCGCGGCGCGGACCACGGTCCCCGCGGGGACCGCCGCGTTCACGGCCTTCGTTGGACGACGGACCGGCGGCCTCGGCGGCCCAGCGCTTGTCCTGCGCCATCGGGTCGTGCTCCAGCACCTCGCCCTTGAAGACCCACACCTTCACACCGATGATGCCGTAGGTCGTCTTGGCCTGGATGAAGCCGTAGTCGATGTCGGCGCGCAGGGTGTGCAGCGGCACGCGGCCTTCGCGATACCATTCCATCCGCGCGATCTCCGCGCCGCCCAGGCGGCCCGACACGTTGATGCGAACGCCCTTGGCGCCGAGACGCATGGCCGATTGCATCGAACGCTTCATGGCGCGGCGGAAGGCGATCCGGCGTTCCAGCTGCTGCGCGATGTTCTCGGCGATCAGCTGGGCGTCGGTCTCGGGCTTGCGCACTTCGACGATGTTCAGGTGAACTTCACCCTCGGTGCGCGCCGAGATGTCCTTGCGGAGCTTCTCGATGTCGGCGCCCTTCTTGCCGATCACGACACCCGGACGGGCGGCGTAGATCGTCACGCGGCACTTCTTGTGCGGACGTTCGATGATGACGCGCGACACGCCGGCGGCGTTCAGGCGTTCCTTCAGCCACGTGCGCAGCTTCAGGTCCTGATGCAGCAGCTTGGCGTATTCGGCGCCGCGGGCGAACCAGCGGCTGTCCCACGTACGGTTGACGCCGAGGCGCAGACCGATCGGATTGACTTTCTGACCCATCAGGCGGCCTCACCGGCTTCGCGAACCACGATGGTGATCTCCGCGAAAGGTTTCAGGATGCGCGACGAACGGCCACGAGCACGGCTCGCGAAACGCTTCATCACCAGGTTCTTGCCCACGAAGGCCTCGGCGACGACCAGGTTGTCGATGTCGAGGTTGTGGTTGTTCTCGGCGTTCGACACGGCCGAATACAGCACCTTGCGGACGTCGGTGGCGATGCGCTTGCGGCTGAATTCCAGCTCGTTCAGCGCCTTCTGCACCGGCAGGCCGCGGATCGACTGGGCGACCAGGTTCAGCTTCTGAGGGCTGATCCGGACGTTCACCAGCTTGGCGCGCGCTTCGGTCGGGGCGACCCGACGGGGGTTCTTGGTCTGGGCCATCAGTTACTTCCTTTTGGCCTTCTTGTCCGCCGCATGGCCCGGGAAGTTCCGGGTCGGGGCGAACTCGCCGAGCTTCATGCCGACCATTTCCTCGGAAACCGACACCGGCACATGCTTGAGGCCGTTGTGGACGCCGAAGGTCAGGCCGACGAACTGCGGCAGGATGGTGGAGCGGCGCGACCACGTCTTGATCACGTCCTTGCGGCCCGACGTCGAGACGGCGTCGGCCTTCTTGAGCAGATACCCGTCGACGAACGGGCCTTTCCAGGAGGAGCGGGCCATCTTTAGCGAGCCTTCTTCACGTGGCGGGTACGGATGATGAACTTGTCCGTCGCCTTGTTCTTGCGGGTGCGGGTGCCCTTGGTGTCCTTGCCCCACGGCGTGACCGGGGTGCGACCGCCAGAGGTCCGGCCTTCACCACCACCGTGCGGGTGGTCGATCGGGTTCATGGCGACGCCGCGAACGTGCGGACGCCAGCCCATGTGGCGGACGCGGCCGGCCTTGCCCAGGTTCTGGTTCATGTGGTCGGGGTTCGAAACCGCGCCCACCGTGGCCATGCAGCCGTCCAGGACCATGCGAAGCTCGCCCGAGCCCAGACGGATCTGGGCGTAGCCGGCGTCGCGGCCGACCAGCTGGGCGTAGGCGCCGGCCGAGCGGGCCAGCTGGGCGCCCTTGCCCGGCTTCATTTCGACGTTGTGGATGATCGTGCCGACCGGCACCGAGCGCAGCGGCATCGCATTGCCCGGCTTCACGTCGACCTTTTCACCAGCCACGACCGAGTCGCCCGCCTTCAGGCGTTGCGGCGCGATGATGTAGGCCTTTTCGCCGTCCTCATAGGCGATGAGGGCGATGAAGGCGGTCCGGTTCGGATCGTATTCCAGACGCTCGACGGTCGCCGTGGCGAACTTCCGGCGCTTGAAGTCGATCTTGCGGTACAGCGTCTTGGCGCCGCCGCCGCGGAAGCGGACGGCGATACGACCGCCGGCGCCGCGACCGCCCGACTTGGTCAGGCCTTCGGTCAGCGACTTCTCGGGGCGTCCCTTGTGGAGCTCCGAACGGTCGATCAGCACCAGGGCGCGACGGCCCGGCGATGTCGGATTGTAGGTTTTCAAGGCCATCTGATCAGAGCCCCGTGGTGACGTCGATCGACTGGCCTTCAGCCAGCGTCACGATCGCTTTTTTGATGTCGACCCGACGGCCCATGATGCCGCGGAAGCGCTTGGTCTTGCCCTTTTGGACCAGGGTGTTGACCTTCAGGACGTTGACCTTGAACAGGCTCTCGACCGCCGCGGCGATCTCGTCCTTGGTCGAGGTCCCCGCAACGCGGAACACGACCTTGTTCTGCTCCGACAGGATCGTGGCCTTTTCCGTGATGATCGGAGCCAGGATGGTGTCGTAGTGTTTTGCGGTGGGGTTGGCGCCGGCCATCACGCGGCCTCCTTCTTCGTCTTGGCAGCCGGTTTGGCGGCCTTGGCGGCCTCGGCTTCGCGACGCGACGGGGTGTAGTCGGCATAGGCGGCCTCGATGGCCTCGACGGCCGCCTTGGTCAGCACCAGCTTGTCCGCGCGCAGGATGTCATAGACGTTCAGACCGGCGTTCGGCAGCACGTCCACCATCGGGATGTTGCGGGCGGCCAGGCCGAAGTTCGTGTCGACTTCCGGACCGGCGATGATCAGCGTGCGGGTCCAGCCCAGCTTGCCGAGGGTTTCGCGCAGACCGGCGGTCTTGGCGTCCTTCAGCGAGAGGCTGTCCACGATGACCAGATCACCGGCGACGACCTTGGCCGACAGCGCGTGACGCAGGGCCAGGGCGCGAACCTTCTTCGGCAGCGAGAAGCCGTGGTCGCGAACGACCGGGCCGAAGGCGCGCGAACCACCCACGAACTGCGGGGCGCGACGCGAACCGTGACGAGCGCCGCCGGTTCCCTTCTGCTTGTACATCTTCTTGCCGGTGCGAGAGTTCTCGTTCCGGGTCTGGACCTTGTGGGTGCCGGCGCGGCGCTTGGCCAGTTGCCAGTTGACGTAACGGGCCAGGATGTCGCCGCGGATGTCGGTGATGCCGAAAACGGCTTCCGACAGTTCGACGTCACCGGCGGCCTTGCCGTCGAGTTTGATGACCGAGAGTTTCATTACGCTTCACCGCCTTCGGTGGTCTCGACGGCCGGGGCTTCCTCGGCCGGCGTTTCAGCCGGTTGAGCCGCAGCAGCCGAACCGCCCTTGGACTTGACGCCGCCGGGGAACGGGGCGTCGGCCGGACGGGCCTTCTTGATGGCGTCGCGGACCTTGACCCAGGTGCCTTCGTGACCGGGCACGGCGCCCTTGATCAGCAGCAGGCCACGCTCGGCGTCGACGCGGAACACGGTCAGGTTCTGGGTGGTGACGACTTCCGTGCCGTAGTGGCCGGCCATCTTCTTGCCCTTGAACGTCTTGCCCGGATCCTGACGCTGACCGGTCGAACCGTGCGAACGGTGCGAGACCGAGACGCCGTGGGTCGCCCGCAGGCCGCCGAAGTTCCAGCGCTTCATGGCGCCGGCGAAGCCCTTGCCGATGGTCTCGGCCTGGACGTCGACCTTCTGGCCGGCGACGAAATGGTCCGCCGAGAACTCGGAGCCCACATCCATCATGGCGTCCGCATCGATGCGGAACTCGGTGACATAGGCCTTGGGTTCAACTTCAAGCTTGGCGAAAGATTCGCGCTGAGACTTGTTGGTGTTCTTGGCCTTCTTGGCGCCGGCGCCCAGCTGCAGGGCGACGTAGCCGTCCCGCTCCTGAGTACGTTGGCCCACGACCTGACAGCCATCCAGCTGCAAGATCGTGACTGGAACATGCGCGCCGTCTTCAGCGAAGACACGCGTCATACCCAGTTTCTTGGCGATCACGCCCGTGCGCATCGGATCCCGCCTCTTTCTTGTTAAATCTTGATCTCGACATCCACGCCGGCGGACAGGTCGAGCTTCATCAGCGCGTCCACAGTCTGCGGGGTGGGGTCGACGATATCGAGGACACGCTTGTGCGTGCGGATTTCAAACTGCTCGCGCGACTTCTTGTCGACGTGCGGCGAGCGGTTCACGGTGAACTTTTCGATCAGGGTCGGCAGGGGGATCGGACCGCGAACGGTCGCGCCCGTGCGCTTGGCCGTGTTCACGATCTCGCGCGTCGAAAAGTCGAGGACGCGGTGATCGAAGGCCTTGAGCCTGATGCGGATGCTTTGATCCATATCGGTCGTATTTCCCAAGCAGGCGAACCTGCGTCCCTGTGAACCATTTCAAAGACCGGAGTCTTCAGACCGCGAGGGTCTTCAGAGTACGCACGTCCGCAAAAACGATCGGCCCACGCAGCGAACCGCGAAGGCCGTTGAAGTCCTGGGTCACTGCAAAGAACAGGGTCTCAGGTCGTTCCTGCGAACCGCGTCTGCACCCCAAAAACACGCGGGATGCACAGCCGGTCCAACAAGAGTGGGGGCTTATGACCGCCGATTCCGTTTTGGTCAAGCGGCGAAAAGGTGGCGAAGGGGTTTGGGTCAATCACAGGCGCGAAAAAGGCCCGGAGGGTTCCACGCTCCCGGGCCTTCTCCGTCACAGCAGCCGAGAGGAGGTTCAGCTGCCGATGCGGATGTCGCCCACGCCGGCGACAGACCGGCTGACCGAACCGGTCGCCTGGGCGATGTTGACGTCGCCGGCGCCCGCGAGGGAGACATCGACGTCGCCTGCCACGCCCTGGAAATCAACATCGCCGACGCCGGCGA
This sequence comes from Brevundimonas vancanneytii, assembly GCA_943373195.1. Taxonomy (GTDB): domain Bacteria; phylum Pseudomonadota; class Alphaproteobacteria; order Caulobacterales; family Caulobacteraceae; genus Brevundimonas; species Brevundimonas vancanneytii_B. The sequence continues at coordinate 4,006 of CALSBO010000065.1, read as the reverse complement.
TGCTGACCTCGAGCGTGGGCGCAGTCCCACCCCTGACCGTCACATCGCCCGCGCCCGAAAGGCTGATCTCGGTCGGACCGTTCACCCGGGCGACAAGCACATCGCCCGCGCCGGACACCGAAACTTCCAGCGGGCCCGTGGCGCCCGCGGTCACCGAGCCCGAGCCGGAGATGCTGGCCTCCAGCGCGGCGGAGGTGCCCGCGCGCATGTCGCCCGGACCTGAGATGCTCAGCGACACAGGCCCATCGGTATTGGCGATATTCCAGTCGCCGCAGCCGCCGTTGCCCAGCTCGACCGAGGTCGCGCCGCGCCCCACCGAACCGAAGACCGCGCCCGAGGCGTCGACGTTCACCTCGCGCGGGGTGCGGATGACGATCAGGGGTGCGTCGGACAGATTGACCCGGCCGACATCGCGGACCTCGACCGAGGCGCCGGCGCCGGGTTGACCGCCTTCAGGGCCGGAACGGCAATTGCGGATGGAGCCGCCGCCGCCGAACATGCCCCGGCGGCGCAGGCCGCCGTCGATGCGGACGTTCTGGCCGTCGCGTTCGACGCGCAGGGCGGGAAGGCCCGACGTCCCCTGTTCGATCTCGACGGCCACGTCGGCGCGATCCTCGACGATGACTACCACCCGGGCGACGGCGTGGCGGATCTCGACCTCCGGGCCGTCGCCGGGCTTGGCGAAGGCGGGGGCGGCCATGACCGCGGCGGCGGCGACGATGGCGGAAGCGATAACGGGTTTCATGACAGGGGTTCCCTCTCCGGAATGTGGCCGGAAGGTGCGACCGGTCGGTCCCCAAGTCACTTTAAATCGAGGTCATGACCTGGTTGTAATTGTCTCCTCCCTGTTCGCGTAGCGAATGGGGAGGGGGACCATGCGAAGCATGGTGGAGGGGCGCCCCTCCGTCTCGCCGCTGGGCGTCGATCCACCTCCCCATCGCTGCGCGACAGGGAGGAGACTCAAGCCCGCAGCGCCCCGGCCCCGTCCTCGACGCCGACCTCGGGCTCGAAATCGCGCTCGAAGGTCGCGATCCGGCTCTTCAGCGCCCCGGCCCGCTTCAGGGCCAGCGAGGCGGCCCAGCGGGCGGCCAGCTCCGGCGTCGCCATCCGGTCGGTCATGCGCGGCCGTCCGCCCCGGCTGCGCAGCACGGCGTTGGTGAACAGGGCCCCGTTGCGGAACCGCGACGGCCAGGTCTGGAAATCCATCGATAGCGAGACGCAGAACCGGTCCAGGTTCTCCACCCGGTGCGGCGCATAGATCGGCCAGGTCAGGGCCTGGCCCGGCTCCAGATCCATGACCTGGGCGTCGGCCTCGAAGGCCCGGACATAGGGCAGTTCCTCGGTCGTCTGGCGCGACACCACCTGTTCCATGTCGGCCTCGGCCAGATGCGCCTCGTCGCCCGGATAGACGAAGATCCGCTTGCGGCCGCGCATGTGGAACAGCACCACCCCCGCCGCGTCGAAATGATAGGGCACCCGCGCCTTGGGCGAGGACAGGATCAGCTGGCCGGCGTTCTTCACCGCCCGCAGGCCCGGATAGGCCGCCTGCACCTTGCCGAACTCGCCCATGGCCGCGGCCCACAGTTCGGGCCAGCCGGTCTCGACCGAGCGCAGATTGACCCACAGCCGCCCTTGCTGGATCGCCGCCAGCAGCTCGGACCCGTCCAGCTTGCCGCGCGCGCCGGTGCGCAGCGAGACCTGCCCCTCGTCGTCGTAGTCATACAGGTTGATGTCGAACAGCTCGGCCCGATAGCGGTCCAGCACCGCCGCCAGGGCCTCGTCGGACGCAAAGCCCTGTTCGACCAGACTGTGCGGATGGACCCCGGCCTCGGCGATGGGGCCGGCGTAACGGGTGCGGGTGCGGACGTTGCTTTTCATCTGTCTCAGGCCGGAACGCGGTGGACGGGCGGACGAACCTTTGCAAGGGCCGCGCCCGCCGCCTGGACGGCGCCCTTCATCCGGGCGGCCGGGGTGGTCTCGCAGGCCTCGATGGCGGCCCAGCGGCGCCGCACGCTGGTGCGCAGCCGCTCGCCCCGCCCGGCCCCGGCCAGGTTGAGCGCGCCGACGGCCGCCTGGCTCATGGTCGCGCCCAGACCCGGCTTCAGCACCACGGCCTCGCGCACGACCTTGAAGCCGTTGCAGAAATATTTCTTGTAGTGCTCGCCCTCGAACCCGAAATCGAAGGTCCGGTAGCCGTGCTCCGCCGCCAGCCGCATGGTGTCCATGCTCAGCAATATGCCCGGCGAACAGCGCGCCAGGCTGGGCTCATAGCCCGGGAACCAGAAATGATACTGGTCGCCGGCGTGCAGCGAATACTCCACCGCCGTCAGCCGGTCCCCGGCCCACAGGCCGGCCATCGAGGCGCCGAAATCGTCGCCGTCCTCGCGCAGCAGGGCGTGGAGCAGGTCGGCGGTCCAGCCGCAGGCGAAGATGTCGTGCCGCCCCGTGCGCCGGTACTGGTCGCGTTTGAGGGCGATCAGCCAATCCAGCAGCGCCGGATCGCGCAGACCCCGCTCGACCCGCAGCGGACCCAGTTCAGCCTCCATGCTGCGCCGGGCGCGCTCCTTGTCCTTGAAGAATTTGTTCTGCGTCGCGCGGCGCTCCGCGTACCAGCTTTCATAGCCGCCCTCGCCCAGTTCGACCTGGACGGTGCGGCGATCCTCGCCCAGCCCGGTCGCCCCAACCCAGGCGGTGACGTTCAACCGGGTCGCGCCCAGCGCCTGCGCGGCCTCTTCCAGCGACGGACCCTTGCCCGGAAAGGCGATGACTCCGTGATAGTCGTTCATCGGCGCCGCCAGGGGCTGCATCGCCCCGCCGCGCTTCTGATGCGGAAAGAAGCCGACGGTCTGGCCGCCGCGCGAGAACACCGCCACCGCCGCGCGGGGGCTGACACGGCCCGCGGCGCGGGCGAACTCGGGCCGGAAATAGGGGCTGTTCAGCGCCGGGTCGGCGGCCAGCATGGCGCGCCACGTCGCCCGGTCGGCCTCGCCGAGCGTCTCGATCCCGACGATATCGACCTTCAGCGGAGCCATGCAGCCGTCCTTCGGCGGCCCGGCATGGACCGCCCTTCCCGCGCAGGTCTAACCCGGCGCCCGTTTCAGGCCGGTGAGCGTTCATGGTGAACGAAGTCTGTGCGGAGCCTCGGACCCCGGCGGACGTTGTCGCTTCAGCCTCCTCGCCCTCGACCGGAACGCCCATGACCGACCCCGACCGTCCGCCCAGCCGCGAAACCGAGACCGAAGACCAGCGCGCGCCCGCCCGCGAGGGCCGGCCGCCGCGCCCCGCGACCGAACCCAGGGGTTCGGAAGGCTCGTCCAACTCGGGCGAAACCGCCACCGATCCCGCGACGGGCAGGCCGAACGACTGACGACTCGGGAACGCCCGCGCCGCCGGCGGATTGCGTCCAGACCCGCGACTGTCCGGTCTCCCCTGCGCCTCCGCGGGATCCTCGCCGCGTCAGGCCGGGGGTCGAGGTGCGTTTCATCTGACCGCCGCGAAGCAGAACGGCCCCCGGATCGCTCCGGGGGCCGCTCGCTTACGCCTTACTGTGTATCGCCGATTACTCGGTGATCTTGCTCACCACGCCGGCGCCGCCACCGTGTGCGCTTGTCGCACACGGCGCTCGTTTCGATGATTACTCCGTAATCTTCGAAACGACGCCGGCGCCAACCGTGCGGCCGCCTTCGCGGATGGCGAAGCGCAGCTTCTCTTCCATGGCGATCGGGGTGATCAGCTCGACGTTCAGTTCGGCGTTGTCGCCGGGCATGATCATCTCGACACCTTCCTTCAGGTGCACGATGCCGGTCACGTCCGTGGTGCGGAAGTAGAACTGCGGGCGGTAGTTGGTGAAGAACGGCGTGTGACGGCCGCCCTCTTCCTTGGTCAGGATATAGGCCTCGGCCAGGAATTTCGTGTGCGGGGTGATCGAACCCGGCTTGCACAGAACCTGACCGCGCTCGACGTCCTCGCGCTTGGTGCCGCGCAGCAGCACGCCGACGTTGTCGCC
>CALSBO010000064.1:0-17420 GCA_943373195.1 Brevundimonas vancanneytii | reverse complement strand
CCCAGTGCTTTCGTGAGGCAGGGTGCGTCGGATCGCCTTTTTCGCCTCGTGGCGGCGCCCGAGCGCCCAAAGAACTGGGTCCCCGCGTTCGCGGGGATGAGCGGAAAGAATATAAGTCCTTGATTGGTCTGGACCGTAATTGAGTCTGGACCCTAGGCGCCGACCACGCCCCGAATGTAGTCGCGGATCGCCTCGTCCTCGGCGTTGGCGAAGAAATATTCGGCGAACCGCTCGCCGGCGACGGCGGCCTTCAGCAGGTCCTGATCCACGGACTTCAAAACGGTCAGCATGTCGTGGCAGGTGACGGCCTTCAGGCCCTTCAGGATGCCGCGGTTGCGAGCCATGATCTCGGCCCGCTCCTTGGGGTAGCCGAGACCGCGCTCGCCCTCGAACAGCTTGCGATAGCAGTCCTGAAGGTTCAGCTCGGCCGCCCAGCCGAAGCCCTTGGCATAGGGCATGGCGATGGCGTTGCCGTCGTTGATCTGGCCGAACAGGAAGGCGTCGGTGGGGTCGATCACCAGACCGCAGAACACGCCCGGCATCGCGTTGGCGGCCAGCATCGAGCCCGTGCCGGTGCCGCAGCCCGTGACCACGAAGTCAGCCGCCCTGGAATTGATCAGGACCCCCGCCAGCAGACCATTCATGACATAGGTCAGCGACGCCTTGTCCTCGGCGGTGTACATTCCGTAGTTGAAGACCTGATGGCCCAGAGGCTCGGCCACCGCTGTCAGGGCGGCGTGAATCGTCGCATTCTTGGCGGCCTGGCTGTTCTCGGTGATGAGGGCGATCTTCATGGGTTTGTCTCGAATCCGGATCATGGGGCGGGCCGCCGACCCTCGTTTGCATAAGGTTATGACACCGGTTACCTATAGGCACAATCCGCCTCGAACCTGGACCCTGCCGACATGAGCGTCCCCAACATCCGCCGGTTCAAATGAGCGGCTTCGACCTCACCGGCCGCACGGCGCTGGTCACCGGCGCCAACACGGGCCTGGGTCAGGCCATTGCCGTCGGACTGGCGCGGGCCGGGGCCGATATCGTCGCCGTGGGACGGTCGGCGCCGACCGAGACCGCGGCCTTGGTGGCGGAGACCGGACGGGCGCTGCACGCCATCCCCGCCGACCTCTCGTCTGTCGGCCCGCTGGGCGATGTCGTCGCCCGGGCGGTCGATGCGGTCGGCGCGATCGACATCCTCGTCAACAACGCCGGAATCATCCGCCGCGCCGACAGCCTCGATTTCACCGAGGACGACTGGGACGCGGTCATCGACACCAATCTGAAGACCGCCTTCTTCCTCAGCCAGGCCGTGGCCCGGACCTGGATCGAAGCCGGGCGCGGCGGCAAGATCATCAACATCTGTTCGATGCTGAGCTTCCAGGGCGGCATCCGGGTGCCGTCCTATACGGCGTCCAAGAGCGGACTGGCCGGCCTGACGCGGCTGCTGGCCTGCGAATGGGCGGGCCGGGGGATCAACGTCAACGCCATCGCCCCGGGCTATTTCTCGACCAACAATACCCAGGCCCTGCGCGCCGACGAATCCCGCAACCGGGACATACTGGCGCGCATCCCGGCGGGCCGCTGGGGCGATCCGGCCGACATCAGCGGGGCGGCGGTGTTTCTGGCCTCGGACGCGGCGGCCTATGTTCACGGCGCCATCGTGCCGGTCGACGGCGGCTGGCTGGCGCGCTGATCAGAGGCTGTTGAGCCAGTCTTCCAGGTTGGTGTAGCCGTCACCGTCCCGATCGACAGGTCCATCCGCCGGGTCGGCCGGATCGAGACCGTGCGTCGCCTCCCAGTCGTCGGGCATGCCGTCGCCGTCGCCGTCGATCCAGGGCGATCCGGGCGCGAGCTCCGGCCAGCCGCCCACCTGGTCCTGACTGTCGATGATCCGGCCCGCGCGGGCGCGGACGCCCTCGACAATGCGCATGTCGACCGCGTCGCGACTCCGGCCCGCCCCGGCATGGGCCAGGACCCGGGCCTCGGCCTCGAGCGCCGTTTCGCTCGCCGCCTCGGCCCAATCGGGCCGCGCCGCCAACCGGTAGCCGGGCCGGTCGCTGTCCTTGACCAGGCTCCAGGGATCAGTGGGGACGACGCCGTCCATCGCATTGCCCTCGAACCAGGCGCGGGCCAGCGGATTGGCCTCCTCGAACGCCCACCGGCCGGTCGAGTCCGGTCCGGGGATGTAGGCGTTGCCGATGAAGGCGTAGGCCGACAGGGTCTCGGTGTCGGCGTTGTAGCCGGCGTGGCCGCCGCCCCAGTCATGGAAGACATTGGACCGGAATTCGAACCGCGGCCCCTCGGGATCGACCGAGGGCGGATTGTAGTTGCCCGGGCGGGGCATCCTCGCCCTGTGGGCGGCCCAGAGATTATGATGGAAAGTCATGCGCGCGCCGTGCCCGCCGCGGACCAGCGAGCCATAGCCGTGCTCGCCCTTGGCGTGGCCCGAGGTGTTCAGCGATTCGGCGATCATCGACCACTGCACCGTCACGTCATAGATGCCCCGTTCGGGCGGATCGTAGCGGCTGCCGACCGACAGGGTCTCGTCGACAGACCAGCTGGCCGAGAGGTGATCCAGGATGATGCGGCGACCGCGTTCGACCGAGACGGCGTCGGCCTCGACCCCGCTCTCGTCGCCGAGGCGTGACCGGATGTGGCGGATCACCACGTCGTCGGCGGCGACGATCAGCGGCTGGTCGCGCAGGGTGATCCCCCCGCCGGGCGCGGTCTGGCCGGCGATGGTGATGCGCCCCCGCCGGATGGTCAGGGGCGAGGCCAGCCGGATCACGCCGCCGATATCGAAGATCACCGTTCGGGGGCCCTCGGCCTCGACGGCCGCGCGCAGACTGCCGGGGCCGGAGTCGCCCAGATGGGTCACCCGCATCACCCGCCCGCCGCGTCCGCCCAGGGCGAACCGGCCCGCACCCTCCGCTGTGGGGAAGGCCGGGACGCCCTCCACGGCCTGCGCCGCGACCGGGTGTGCCCCGGACGACACGCAGATCGCCGTTACCGTAGCGCTTGCGACGGCGAGGCGATGAAGTGGGCTTGCGAAAACACGGATCATCGGGTTAGGCTCGTGATTGCTACCGGTGTCAGAGAGCATTCCACGCTAGTATGACACCGGTGTCAAACGGTTCAACCCTGTGAGGTCGGATCGCAAGAACAGATAGACCGGGGCTATCTCGGCGTCCTGTATGCCCATTGGGAGGGAGCATATGTCGCAAGCCATCCAGCCGGGGATGACCCGCGCTCATCGCCGCAGCCTGTTCGCCGGTGCGTCCGGGCTGGCCGTCGCCCTGTCGCTTGGAGCCGGCGCCGCCGCGGCCCAGACGGCGCCGCAGGAGCCGGTTACCGAGATCGACGAGGTCGTCGTCACCGGGTACCGCGCCAGCCTCACCGCCGGTCTGGACGCCAAGCGGCGGGACGCCAACGTCATCGACGTCATCGTCGCCGAGGACATCGCCGACTTCCCGGACCTGAACCTGGCCGAGTCGATCCAGCGGGTGCCCGGCGTGGCCATCGACCGTGACGCCGGCGAGGGCCGCTCGATCACCGTCCGCGGTCTGGGCGCTGACTTCACCCGCACCCGCATCAACGGCATGGAGGCCCAGGCCACCGCCGGCGGCACCGATTCCTCGGGCGGCGCCAACCGCGGCCGCGGCTTCGACTTCAACGTCTTCGCTTCCGAGCTGTTCAGTCGGATCACGGTGCGCAAGACCGCCGCCGCCGAGACCGAGGAAGGCTCGCTGGGCGCCACGGTCGACCTGCAGGCCACCCGCCCGTTCGACTTCAACCGCTTCGCCATGGCCGCCTCGGTCCAGGGCGGATACAACGACCTGTCCGAAACCTGGAGCCCGCGCACGGCCTTCCTGCTCAGCGACACCTTCGGCGAGAACGACCAGTTCGGGGCGCTGGTCTCGCTGGCCTACAGCGAGCGAAGCACGCTTGAGGAGGGCTTCAGTTCCGTGCGTTGGGCTCCGGCCGTCGGCACGGGCAGTTCCGGAGGCTTCTGCTCGCCGTTCGGGTTCGCCCCGCAGAATCCCGGCAACAGTGGTGCGACGGGCTCCAGCGCGGCCAACTGCTCGACCGGAAATCCGCGGCCGGCCAATACGGCCGACAGTGTGGCCGCCTACACCCTGGCCAATCAGGCCTCGGTCTTCATTCCGCGTCTGCCCCGCTATGGCCGGCTGACTCACGAGCAGGAACGCCTCGGCGTCACCGGGGCCTTCCAGTGGCGTCCGGCGGACAGCACCACGATTTCGCTCGACGTCCTCTATTCCAAGCTGGACGCCACTCGCCAGGAGGACTTCCTGCAGGCGATGTCGTTCAGCCGCAACGCGGCGGCGGGCGGCCAGACCCAGGTTATCGTCCGCGACGCCGCCGTCGAGAACGGGATGCTCGTTTACGGCCTGTTCGACAACGTCGATGTCCGTTCGGAGAGCCGGTTCGACGTGCTGTCGACGGAGTTCCTGCAGTTCAGCCTGACGGCGGAGCACGATTTCAGCGACCGCCTGCGCGGCCGCTACTACTACGGGCGGGCGGAGTCGGATTTCGACAACCCGATCCAGACCACGGTCACCCTCGATGCCCAGGACACGGACGGCTATTCCTGGGACTTCCGCGGCAATCCCGATGCGCCGCTGATCACCTACGGATTCGATGTCACCAATCCCGCCAACTGGTCATGGCGCCAGACCGGGACGTCCGTGCCACGCTCCGAAATCCGCATTCGGCCGAACGGCGTCGATACGCTGTTCGAGTCGGCCCAGGCCGACATCGAATATGACGCCCAGGACTGGCTGACGATCAAGGCCGGCATCAACTGGAAAAGCTACGGTTCCCGTTCCTATGAGTTCCGCCGCGCCGACGAGACGGTGGTTCCGGCGCTGCCGGGCGGCGTGACCGTGGCCAACATCTCCAACCTGCTGACAGGGTACGGGGTCAATCTGGTTCCCACAGGCACGGCGACCACCTGGTTGCGGCCCGATCTCGACGCCATCGCCTCGCTGTTCAACATCTACTGCAACTGCGACACCGGCGTTCCCGGCGGCGACTTCCGACTGGCCAGCGTCACCAACGGCAACGCCCGCGGCGGCAACCGCAACATCGAGGAGGAAGACTTCGCCGCCTACATCCAGGCCGATTTCAACACCCTGCTCTGGGACATGCCATTCCGCGGCAACGTGGGGGTCCGCCAGGTCCAGACCGTGCTCAACGCCGAGGGCTACAGCTCGACCGGCGGCGGCACGCTGGTGACCGGGGAGAACGAGTACAGGGACACCCTGCCGTCCCTGAACCTCGCGCTGGAGCCGATCGAGAACCTGATTCTGCGTTTCGGCGCCGCCAAGGTGATGGCTCGCCCCCAGATTGGCAACACCTTGGCCGGCACCAACTATCTGGTGCCCACCACCTCGCTGGCGGCGACGGGTCCGAACTTCACCGCCTCGATCGGCAATGTGAAGCTGGACCCGTTCCGGGCCACCACTTATGACCTCAGCGTTGAGTGGTATTTCGCGCCGGAAAGCCTGCTGTCCTTCGCCTATTTCTACAAGGACATCGATACCTACATCCAGATCCTGCGTCAGGACCTGGCCTATTCGGACCTGACCGCCTTGAACCCGTCGGCCTTCGCGCCGTCGTTCTGTTCGGGGGCCTGCTCGTCCTCGACGATCTTCGCCCTGACTTCGGCTGTGAATACCGAGGGGGGGCCGTTGAAGGGCTTCGAGATCAGCTATCAGCAGCCGTTCCGCTTCCTGCCCGGTCCGCTTTCGAACCTGGGCGTGCAACTGAACTACACCCGCGTCGAATCCGAGATCGACTATTGCAGCAATACGACCTGCACCACCTTTGTCACCGCTGACTTGGTGAACCTGTCGCCGTCCTCGTACAACGCCACGCTCTACTACGAGGATGACCGGTTCTCGGCCCGCGTCTCGGCCGCCGCCCGCGACGGCTATACCCAGAACGTGCCTGGCCGGAACGGCAACGCAGTGGAGGGCAAGGTGGAGACCCTCAATGTCGACGCCTCCGCCGCCTGGCAGCTCACCGACCAGGTCGAGCTGACGCTTGAGGCGCTGAACCTGACCGACGAGGCGAACCACCAGTTCGTCGGCGACGGCCTCGATCGCCAGAGCACCTCGGTCTACCACCGCACCGGCCGGCAGTATTTCGTCGGCGCCCGCTACCGCTTCTGATCTCTCCTGATCGTGGCGACTTCAGCGCCGCCGGTCCGAAACGGCCGGCGGCGTCTGCTTGCGACAACCGGGGGCGTCAAGCGGGGGCGTCGGCGAGGTCCGTCAGGTCGGCCCAGACGCTTTCGGCGGTCGGCGCCCGGCCCGCGCCTCGGCCGCGCGCGGTGAACACGCGGCCGTCGCCGGTGGTGACCCGCAGGGCGTTCCACTCGTCGTCCAGGTCGGCGAACAGGGCGTCGCCGTCGACGCTGCGCAGCGCCACGGCGATCTCGCCGGTTCGGATATCCAGCCGCGCCAGTTGACGCACCCTGCCTTGGGGCAGGCGACCGCCGGGAGCCAGGGCCTCGCGGACCACGCCGTCAATGACCACCCGGCCCCGCAACGCCTCATGGCCGAGGATGGCCAGTTTGGCGGCGGCGTCCAGGCCGGTCAGGTCGGATGAGGGGTCCGCCTCGGCGAAGCCCGCCGCGCGCGCCGCGGCCAGGGCTTCCTCGAACGGACGACCTTCGGCAAGTCGGTTGAGGATGAAGTTGCAGGTGCCGTTCAGCACCGCCTCGATCCGCACCACCGCCCCATGCGCCCGGGCCCGGCGCACCGTCTCGATCAGCGGGGCGCCGCCCCCGACGCTGGCCGAATAGGACAGGCGGGCGCCGTGGGTCGCGGCCAGGTCGGTCAGGGCCGCAAGGTCGGCGCCCACGGCCTGTTTGTTGGCGCTGACCACGTCCACGCCGCGCGACAGGGCCGCCCGGATCAGGGCCAGGCCGGTGGAGGCGTCCGAGATCGCCTCGACCAGCACATCCGGCTCGCGCGCCAGCAGGGCCGCCGGGTCCGACACCTTCAGGCCGGCCGGGATGACGGTGTCGCGCGGCTTGGCCGGGTCGCGCACCAGCACGCCGACGACCTCGAAGCGCGGATCGGCCAGCAGGCGCGGCAGGACGCCGCCCCCGACCACGCCGCAACCGGCCAGGGCGATGCGGCGAGGGCGGACCCCCTCCGGCCGGGCGCGTTCGGGCGCGACCTCGGGACCCGGCACGATGGCGACGCCATGGTGGAACAGGGCCTCGCCGGGCGCGGGGCGGACGGTGACCACGCCGATCACGTCCAGCGCCTCGGCCAGATGCGCGACGGCGTCCGGCCCGCCGGAGGCGACGGCCACGACACGCCGCCCGCGCCGGACCTCGCGATAGACCGCTGAAGCGGCTTCGATCGCATCGGTCGCGTCCAGTTGCAGCAGGGCCACCGGTTCATCGGCGTGAGCGGCGGTCTCGGGGAGAGCCGGGGCGGAACGGGGAAGGGGCAGGGCGTTCATGTTCGGGATCCTCACGCGGCCTGGGCGGCGAGGTCGTGCGGTACGGACCGCAGCGCCGCCGACAGGTCGGCCAGAAGGTCCTCCGGATGCTCCAGCCCGATGGACAGACGCAGCAGGCCGTCGGTGATGCCCGCGGTCGCCCGCGCCTCGGGCGTCATGGCGGCGTGGGTCATCAGGGCCGGATGGGCGATCAGGCTTTCGACCCCGCCCAGCGACTCGGCCAGGGTGAAGACCCGGAGTCGATCGACGAAGGCGCGGACGGCGGCGATGTCGTGCAGTTCGAAACTGAGCATGGCCCCGAAACCCGCCTGCTGCCGCGCCGCGACGACGTGCCCTGGATGGGTCTTCAGTCCCGGATAGTGGACCGCGCGCACCGCCGGCTGGGCCGCCAGCCATTCGGCCACGCGCCCTGCTGTCGCCTGCTGCCGCTCGATGCGGGCGAACAGGGTGCGCACCCCGCGAAGGGTCAGCCAGGCATCGAAGGGAGCTCCCGTGACGCCCAGACAGTTGGCCCACCAGGTCAGCCGTTCCAGATCGGCCGGATCCTTGGCCACCACGCAGCCGCCGACCACGTCGGAATGGCCGTTGATGTATTTGGTGGTCGAATGGATCACCAGGTCGGCGCCGAGGGCGAGCGGCTGTTGCAGGGCCGGGGACAGGAAGGTGTTGTCGACCGCCGCCTTGCAGCCGACGGCGTGCGCCCGTGCGCAGATGTCGGCCACGTCCACCACCCGCATCAGCGGATTGGAGGGCGTCTCGATCAGGATCAGTTTCGGCTTGAGGGCAAAGGCGGCGTCCAGCGCGGCGCGGTCGTTCTGGTCGACGAACCGCACGTCGAAATGACCGCGTTTCGCCCGGGCGCACAGCAGCCGATGGGTGCCGCCGTACAGGTCGTGGGGGGCGATCAACAGGTCGCCGGGCTCCAGCGAAAACAGCGCCAGATCGACCGCCGCCATCCCCGTCGCCGTGACCACCGCGCCGCAGCCGCCCTCGAGTTTCGCCAGCGTCTCGCCGAGCACATCGCGGGTCGGATTGCCCGAGCGGGTGTAGTCGTAGCGCCGTTTCCCGTCGAGGCCGTCGAAACTGTAGTTGGACGACAGATACAGCGGCGGCATCACCGCGCCGTGCGCCGGGTCGCTGTTCACGCCGTGGCGCGCGGCGGTCGTACAGGGGCGGGGGTCGGTCGGACAGGTCATGCGGCGATCTCTCGGGACGGGAGGGTGAGGGAGGAAAGGACGTCGTGCAGGGCGTGACCGATCAGTTCACGCTCCTTGAGGAAGGCGTCGTGGCCGAAGATCGAACGGGCCTCGATCAGGCGGCGCAGGTTGGGGGCGCGGGCGGCCAGGTCGCGGCTGTCCTCGATGGGAACCAGCCGGTCCGAGGTGAAGCCGATGACGGTCAGGGGGCAGAGAATCGCCTCGGGCGCGACGGCGTGCCGGTCCAGCGAATCCGACAGGGCGATCCAGCGCGCGGCGTCGGTGATCCCCTCATAGTCGGCGCCGCGGGCGATCAGATAGTCGCAGACGGGATAGGTCCCGCCGGCCTCGGCGGGTGGGGTCGAGGCGAAGCGCAGGCCGAACTCCTCCGGCGTGCGATAGCCGGTCATGGCCAGTTCGCGGGCCAGGGCGATGCCCTCGGCCTCGCGGCCGCAGTCGCGGGCGAAGGCCAGCAGGCGCCGCTGCACGCCGCGCGCGGCGGTGGCGGCGGGATGGGTCCGGTGCGTGGCCGAGATCACGGCCAGTTCGCCGATCCGCCGGGGATACGCCGCCGCGAAGGCCAGCCCGATGCAGCCGCCGTAGGAGGCGCCGACGAAGACGTCGACCCGCGCCTCGCCGATCCCGTCCAGCAACAGGGCCAGCAGCCGGGCCTGATCGCCGGTGGTGATGGTGAGGTCGGCCTCGCCCGTTCCGGGCAGCAGGTCGAAGGCCAGCACCCGTACGCGGTTCAGATCGACCGGCCCGCCCGCCTTGACCGCCCACGACCACCAGCGGGCGGCGAACCGGCCGCTGGAGATGCCGCCGGCGACCACGACCAACGGGCCGCGCTCGGGACCGTGCAGACGACCGACGACTTCGCACGCGGCCAGCCGTTGACCGGACTCCAGTCGGAAGGCTTCGGAAATGGCGGCCCGGACATCGCGTCCCGGCGCCTCGTCGATGATCCAGTTCTTGGACGCCACGGTCCGCTCCGCTCTCGCTCAGCGAAACCGTGGGGCGAACCAATTCGTGCGTGACAGACCCGTGAAGTCAGCCGCTCCCCGGACGTGAGGGGACCGTCGCTTCACTCATCTCTCGCGGCTTCCGGGGAGGCCTCGCAGGAGTTGGCACCATCTCCGGGACTGGGAAGTCCCGGAAGGTTGCCCCGGCATCAAAGGGCCTATCCCTCCGCCGGTCTTGATGAGTGCCCTTACGGTGGCGGACACTTCCCGCGACGTCAATCCCCCTTGTTGCAGTGCAAAGCCGGAAGGGAGTCAGCCCTCGTTCCAGCCGCCCGCCAGCGCCTTGAACAGGGCGATCTGGTGAGTGGTGACAAGGGCGTCGGAGGCCGCCAGCTGGGCGTCGGCGGCGGCCAGGGTGCGCTCGGCGTCGAGCACGCTCAGGAAGCTGTCGGCCCCGGCGTCGAAGCGCAGGTGCGACAGTCGGGCGGCGGTCGCGGCTTCGTCGCGCGCGGCCTGAAGCGCCGCGCGCCGGTCCAGTTCGTTGGCGTAGTTGGCCAGCGCCGTCTCGGTCTCCTGAAGGGCGGTCAGCACCGTCTGGTCGAAGGTCGCCAGCGCCGCTCCGGTCAGGGCGTCGGCTCGTTCGACCCGGGCGCGGCTGACGCCCGGATTGGTGAAGGACCAGCTGATCAACGGCCCGACGCTGAAGCGGAAATTGTCGCCCTCGCCGAGGTCGGCGATGTCCATGGCGGTGGCTCCCGCCGAGCCGCCCAGGGTGACGGTCGGATACAGGCTGGCGACCGCGACATTGACCCGCGCCGCCGCCGCCGCGACCCGGCGTTCGGCCTGACGCACATCGGGGCGACGGGCCAGCAGGGCGGCGCCGTCGCCGACCGGGATCGGCCGCGACAGCTGGGGCGGGCGGACGCAGGCGCGGGCCGCCTCGCTGGCCTCGGTCGGGGTCTGGCCGGTCAGGGTCGCCAGCCTGAACAGGGCGCCGTCGCGTTGGGCGCGCAGGAGCGGCAGATCAGCCCGGCTGGACTCCAGCGCCGAGCGGGCGCGGGCGACATCCAGCCCGTTGCCGGAGCCGGCGTCGAGCAACCGTCGGGTCAGATCGACCGTGCCGGACTGCAGTTCGATCGTTCGCTCAGCGACCGCGATCTGGGCATTGGCCGAACAGGCGTCGGCATAGGCCCGGGCCGTCTCGGCCGCGACGGTGACGCGCAGGATGTCGACGGCAGCCTGGGTGGCGTCGGCGTCGGCGCGGGCGGCGCGGATGGCGGACGAGACCCGACCCCACAGGTCGATCTCGTAGCTGACGTCTAGGCCCGCGTCATACGTCTCGACCTCCTCCTGGCGGCCCATGGGCGCGCCGCCGCCGGGCGGGATCGAACCCGCCGACCGACGACTGTAGGTGGCCGAGCCGGTGGCGCCGAGCCGCGGCAAACGGGCGCCGCGCGTCTCGTTCAGGGTGGCGCGGACGGCCCGCAAATTGGCGGCCGCGGCCTCCAGTTCGTTGTTCTCGGCCAGGGCCCGCTGGATCAGAGCGTCCAGGGTCGGGTCGTCATAGAGCCGCCACCAGTCGTCGCGCGCGGCCTCGGCGCTCACGGCGCGCGTGGCGGCCCCAACGAAGGCGCCCGACGCGGAGGGGGGGAGGGTCGCGTCGGGCGCCCTCGGCCCGACCGCGCACGACGCCAGCAAGAGACTGGCGAAGGCGGTTGCGGTCAGGATCCGGGGATGGGGGATCGGGTTCATCAGGCGTCTCCCAGCCGGGGCGCGGCCGGCGCTGGATCTGCATCCGGGGCCGGCTTGCCGGGCCGCTGCGGGATTTTCGAGGCCGCCCAGCGGCTGACCACATAGAAGACCGGGGTGAAGATCAGGCCGAACAGGGTCACGCCCAGCATGCCGGAGAAGACGGCGGTGCCCAGCGACTGGCGCATCTCGGCGCCCGGCCCGGTCGCCAGCATCAGCGGCACGACGCCGAAGATGAAAGCGAACGAGGTCATCAGGATCGGCCGCAGGCGGATGCGCGCGGCCTGCACGGCCGCGTCCCAGCGGCTCAGCCCCTGCTCGTCCTCGGCCTGTTTGGCGAACTCCACGATCAGGATGGCGTTCTTGGCCGCCAGGGCGATCAGGACGACCAGGCCGATCTGGACCAGGATGTTGTTGTCCAGCCCCCGGATGCCGATCCCGACCATGGCCGCCAGCACGCACATCGGCACGATCAGCACCACCGCCATGGGCAGGGTGAAGGCCTCGTACTGGGCCGCCAGAACCAGGAAGACGAAGACCACCGCCATCAGGAAGACCAGGGTGGTCCCGCCTGAGGACGACCGCTCCTGCAACGCCAGTTCGGTCCATTCGTAGGAGAAACCGGGCGGCAGGGCGTTGGCGGCCAGCCCCTCCATGGCGTCCAGCGCCTGACCGGACGAGACGCCGGGCGCGGCCTGACCCTGAAGCTCCGAGGCCGGGAACAGGTTGTAGCGGACCACCCGGGCCGGGCCGGAATCGTCCCTCAGCGTCGCCACCGAACCGATGGGCGCCATGGCCCCCGAGGCGGTGCGAACCTTCAGATTGGCGATGTCGGCGACGTCGTCGCGATACGCCGGCTCGGCCTGGGCGGTGACGCGGAAGGTGCGGCCCAGGAAGTTGAAGTCGTTGATGTAGGACGAGCCCAGATAGATGCCCAGGGTGTCGAACACGTCGGACGGCTGGACCCCCATCATCAGGGCCCGGTCGCGGTCGATGTCGGCCGAGATGCGGGGCGAGCCGGTGTTGTAGGTCGAGAACACCTGCTGCACCTGATCCGGGGCCTGGGCCGCCCCGCCCATCATGGCGAAGGTGGCTCCCTCGAGCGCACGATAGCCGGCGCCCGACCGGTCCTGGACCATCATCTTGAAGCCGTTGCCGTTGCCCAGCCCCTGCACCGCCGGCGGGGCGATGACGAAGATGTTGGCGTCCTCGATGCCCATGGTGGCGCCGGTGATGGCCCCGGCCAGGGCGACTGCGGACTGTTCGGCCGTGCGGTGGCCGAACTCGTCCAGCCGCACGAAGATGGTCGCGGCGTTGGAGCCGAACGAGAAGCTGGAGCCGTCCAGCCCGGCGAAGCCCACGGTTCCGTCGACCCCTTCGGTCTGTTTGATGATGTCCGAGGCCCGGCTCATCACCGCTTCTGTGCGTTCCAGCGAGGCGCCCGCGGGCAGCTGGATGACGCCGATCAGATAGCCCTGGTCCTGATCGGGGATGAAGCCCGTCGGGGTGTCGACGACGCGCCAGGCGGTCAGGGCCAGCAGGCCGACATAGATGGCCAGAACCACGCCGACGGTGCGCACCAGCCGCGCGGTCAGCCGGCCGTATTTGTCCGACAGCCAGTCGAAGCCCTCGTTGAAACGCCGTCCGGCCCAGCCGCCGTAATAGACCGCCCCGCCCAGCAGGCCGGGCTTTCGTTCCGGCTCGCCCTGCATGTCGTGCGGCTTGAGCAGAACCGCCGCCATGGCCGGCGACAGGGTCAGGGACACCAGCAGGGAGATCACCGAAGCCGAGGCGATGGTCACCGCGAACTGCTGATAGAAGATGCCGGGGATGCCGGGCACGAAGGCGGTCGGCACGAACACCGCCACCAGCACCAGGCCGATGGCGATCAGGGCGCCGGAGACCTCCTTCATCGAGCGGTAGGCCGCCTCCTTGGGGGTCAGCCCCATGCGGATGTAGCGCTCGACGTTCTCGACCACGACGATGGCGTCATCGACCACGATGCCGATGGCCAGCACCAGGCCGAACAGCGACAGCGAATTGATCGAATAGCCGAGCGCCAGCAGGACGGCGAAGGTGCCCACCAGCGAGACGGGAATGGCCACGATGGGGATGATGGCCGCCCGCCAGGTCTGCAGGAAGACGATGACCACCAGCACCACGAGGATCATCGCCTCGAACACGGTGTGCTGCACCGCCTCGACGGATTCGGCGACGAACTCGGTCGGGTTGTAGGGCACCGAAATGGCCATGCCCTGGGGCAGTTCGGAGCGGACGGCGTCGATCTCGGCCTGAACCAGGGCGGCGGTCTCCAGCGCATTGGCGCCGGGCTGCTGCTGGACCGCCAGGGCGACGCCCGGCTGGCCGTCGAAATAGCCGCGAATGCCGTAGTCCTGAGATCCCAGTTCGACCCGGGCGACGTCACGGACACGCGTGGTTCGGCCCTCGGCGTCGGTCTTGATGACGATGTCGCCGAACTGGTCCGGATCGCTGAGGCGCGACTGCACCTGCACCGGCAGCTGGAAGGCCGCGGCGTTGGTGGGGAAGGGCGGCTGGCCGATGGCTCCGGCGGCGGCCGAGGTGTTCTGGCCGCGCAGGGCGCCGACGATCTCCTGGGCCGTCAGATTGCGCGCGGCGGCCTTGTTGGGGTCGATCCAGACCCGCATCGAATAGTTGCCGCCGCCGAACACCTGGACCGCACCGACGCCGTCCAGGCGCAGCATCCGGTCGCGGATCACCGAGTTGGCGTAGTTGCCGATATAGTCGTTGGCCAGGCTGCGGTCCGGCGAGGTCAGGCCGATGATGAGCAGAAAGTCCTGCGACTGCTTGTTCACCGTCACGCCGATCTGGCGCACGGGTTCGGGCAGGCGCGGTTCGGCCAGGGCGACGCGGTTCTGGACCAGCACCTGGGCCGCGTCCAGGTCGGTGCCCGGCTCGAAGGTGACGGTGATGGTCGCCACCCCGTCCGAGGTCGAGGAGGACGAGATGTAGAGCATCCGCTCCACGCCGTTGACCTCCTGCTCGATCGGCGCGGCCACGGTCTCGGCCATGGTCTCGGCCGAGGCGCCCGGATAGACGGCGGTCACCGCGATCGTCGGCGGGGCGATGTCCGGATACTGCGACAGCGGCAGCAGCGGATAGGCGAACACCCCCAGCAGGGTGATGAACACCGAGATCACGGCCGCGAAGATCGGCCGGTCGATGAAGAAGCGGGAAATGTTCATGGCCGGCTCAGTCGCCCGACGACAGGCTGTTGGCGAAGGTGGCGCTGGAGGCCGGCGCGACCTGGGTGACCGGGGTCTGCTGCGGGCGGGCGACCGGGCGGATCTGGCCGGTCCGGGCCTGGACCTTCATCCCCGGCTGCTGGATGCGCTGGACGCCCGAAATGATGACGCGGTCGGTGCGCTGCAGGCCCGAACGGATGACCCGCAGACCGTCGACCAGCGGTCCAAGCTGAACCGGGCGCGGCGAGACCGAGCCGTCGGCGGCGACGACATGGACGATGCGCCGGGCCTGGTCGGTCGCCACGGCGGCGTCGGGCACCAGCATGGCGTCATAGCTGCCGGCCCCGGCCAAGCGCGCCTGGCCGAACATGCCGGGCTTGAGGAAGCCGTCGGCATTGGGGATGACCGCGCGCAGCCGGATCACGCCCGAGGCCGTGTCCACGGCGTTGTCGGTGAAGTCGAGCGTCCCGGCGCGAACGAAATCGCTCTCGTCCTGCAGACGGATCTGGATCGGCGCGGCGCCGCGGCGGGCCTGCCGCTGGTATTTCAGCAGCACGGCCTCGGAGCCGTCGAAGACAAAATAGATCGGGGCGCTGGAGACCACGGTGGTCAGCACGTCCGCCGCCGACGAGCCGCCGGCCACCAGATTGCCCGCATCGACCCGGCGGTCCGAGACCCGGCCCGAGATGGGGGCGGTGACGCGGGTGAATTCGAGGTCCAGCTGGCGGGCGCGGACATTGGCGTTGGCGGCGGCGATGGCCGCCTGGGCGGTCTGCAGGGCGCCGCGCCGGCTATCGACCTCGGCCTGGGACACGGCCTGGGATTCCAGCAGGGTCTCGGACCGCGTCAGTTCGCTCTGGGCCAGGGTCAGCTGCGCCTGCGCCTGCGCCAGCTGGGCCCGGGCCGAGGCCAGGGCGGCCTGGGCCGGACGGGGATCGAGCGAGAACAGCAGTTGGCCACGCCGGACATAGTCCCCGTCGCGGAAATGCACGCCCGAGACATAGCCGCCGACGCGCGCCCGCACCTCGACCGACTGGATCGCCTCGAACCGGCCGCTGAATTCGTCCCAGTCCTGCACGGACCGGACCAGCGGGATCGCCACCGTCACCGAGGGCGCGGGCGGAGCCTGGGCCTCGCTCCGCTGGGAGCAGCCATAGAGCACGGCCGTCATCAGGACGGACGCGGCCACGAGTTTCGCCGTGCGCATGAAATCTGGATCCCTGTCTCTGTCGACCGCGGCGAACGGGGAGGCGGCCGCTAGTCAACGCCCGGTGACTTAATGGTGATCGCGCTTTCGCTTGTCAACGGCGGTTGACAAAGCCATATGGGTTCTGGGGTTGTTGCGGAGATCACGAATTGTTTTGCCACGTCGCGCCCCGGCCCCGGAACGCCGAGGCCACCCGCGCCGCCATACTGAACGCCGCCCGCAAGCGGTTCGCGCGCTACAGCTACGAGGATGTCGGCATGCGCGACATCGCGGGCGACGTCGGCGTCGATGCGGCCCTGGTGTCGCGCTACTACGGCTCCAAGGAAGACCTGTTCATCACCGTCCTGGACGATTGCGGCGAGGGCGACGATCTGACGGACGGCGACCGCGCCACCTTCGGCGAACGCGTCGCCCGCGAGGTGATCTTCGACACCTTCGACGACGGCAAGCTGGAACACACCCTGGTCCTGTTGCGGTCCATCGGCTCTAGCAAGGCCATGGAACTGGTCCGGCGCACCTGCCACGAATGCTTCTTCGGCCCGTTCGAGGAGTGGATCGGCGGCGAGGACGCCCCCGTCCGCGCCCGTCTGGCCGCCTCGTTCATCATGGGCATGTCCGTCAGCCGAGAGATCACCGGCGGACATCTGCTGACGGAGGCGGAGTGCGAACGGATGCATGCCCGGATGGCGACGATCCTGCAGGATATTATCGACGGGTGACACCGGTGGCGTCCCCGAACGAGGTTCAGCCGCGCGGATGAAACTTCCGGATCACCCCTGACCAGGTCATCAGCACCCGTTCGCCGGCATGGATCTGGCCGCGGACGAAAATCAGGCTCTTGCCCGCCCGGACGACCTCGCCCGTGGCCTCGACCAGTTCGCCGACCCAGGCGCCGTCGATGAAGGTGGACTCCAGCGACACGGTCACGCCGGACGCGCCCTCCATCTCCTGATAGGCGGTCTGGAACAGGGCGATGTCGGCGAAGGTCATCAGACAGCCGCCGTGCATCCGGTGGCCGGCGTTCATATGCTTGGGCTCGGCGCGGAAGGCGCAGCGCATGCCGCCGTCCGGGTCCGGCCTGAAATAGAACGGCCCCACCACCTGATCGAAGGTGCCGTGCAGGTCGTACATCTGCCAGCCGGCGAACTCGCCTTCGGTGACGGTGACCTTCTGAACCATCGTGCGCGCTCCGCCTTACTATCGCTCTCGCAATGCACCATACAGGCGCGATGAGCGACCCCATCGAAACCGCCATCTTTGAAAAACTGGCGAAGGCCGACCCCAAGGGCCTCGGCGGCAAGAGCATCGAACCGGCCGATGTGGCCAAGGATCTGCAGCCCGAACAATGGCGGCGGATGCTGCCCAAGGTGCGGCACTGCGCCCTGGGCCTGATGCGTCAGGGCCGGCTGACCATCACCAAGAAGGGCAAGGCGATCGACCCCAACGCCTTCAAGGGCGTGATCCGCCTGCGCCTGCCGACCGAGGCCGAGACGGCCGCGGCGTTGGCGGCCCTGCCGCCGGTTGTTGAAAGCGATGACCAGAAACCTTGATTCCGCTCATCCCCGCGAACGCGGGGATGAGCGTA
>CALSBO010000063.1:0-17630 GCA_943373195.1 Brevundimonas vancanneytii | reverse complement strand
AGTCCTGCCGCCGCGCGCTCATGCTGTCGCCGTCGAGGACGGGGGCGCCCTCGATCACCAGCCGCACGGGATTGCCCGCCGTATGACCGTCGATGCAGCGGAAAACGTGGCGGGCCACGGCTAGAGAGCCGGGCGCGTGGCGGCGGCCGCCTCGACCATGGCGACGACCTCGGCGCGGCGGGCGCCGACCAGCGGATGGCGCGGCGGGCGGACGCGCTCGTGACCCCGGCCCATGATCTGTTCGGCCAGTTTGATCGACTGAACCAGGTCGTGGTCGGCGTCGAGGTGCAGCAGGGGCATGAACCAGCGGTAGATGGCCAAGGCCGTCTGCATGTCGCCGCGCTTGAAGGCGTCCCACAGGGCGAGGGACTCCTTCGGGAAGCCGTTGGTCAGGCCCGAGACCCAGCCGCGCGCGCCCAGCATCAGCCCTTCCAGCGCCACGTCGTCGAGGCCCGCGAACAGAACGTAGCGGTCGCCGAACTCATTGAGCAGGTCGGTGAAGCGGCGGGTGTCCGGCGCGCTCTCCTTGAGGGCCACGACATTGGGCAGGTCCGACAGGGCGTGCAGGGCCTCGAAGCCGATGCTGACGCGGTAAGCCGGCGGGTTGTTGTAGAGCATGATCGGCAGGCCGGTAGATTCCGCGACCGTGCGGAAATGGGCGGCGAGCTCGGCCTGGGTCGGAACATAGACCATGGCGGGCAGGACCATCAGGCCGTCGGCGCCGATGGCTTCGGCGTCGCGGGCGAAGGCGGCGGCGCGGCGGGTGTCCAGCTCGGCCACCCCCGCGATCACGGGGACGCGGCCGGCCACGGTCTTCACCGTCGCGGCGAGCATGGCGCGCTTTTCGTCGGCGTCGAGGGAGTTGTTCTCGCCCACCGTGCCCATGACGATCAGGCCGTGGACGCCGTCGCGGATCAATCCGTCCTGCACCGTAGCGGTGGCTTCGAAATCGATCGAGAAATCCGCCGAAAACTGCGTCGTGGCGGCGGGGATCACCCCCTCCCAGGAAATCGACATCCGAGCCTCGCTTCCGTTAATCGAAGGCGTTATCGTATACGATCCTGAGGTGGAGGCAACCGGAACACATGCAGCCAAAGTCCTATCTCGTGGTCGGCGGCGGCCTGGTCGGGGCGGCCTCGGCGCTGCGGCTGCAGGCGGCGGGCTTCGCCGTGACCCTGATCGATCCGGGCGATCCGCGCCGCGCCGCCTCGTTCGGCAATATCGGCCATATCGCCGCCGAACAGGTTTCGCCGCTGGCCTCGCGCGAGAGTTTGAAGACGTTTCCGGGGCGGCTGTTCGGGCTGGGCGGACCGCTGGATTTCCGCTGGCGGGACGCGGGGCTGTGGGTCCCCTGGGCGCTGCGGTTCATCGCCGCCTCGGAGCCCGGTCGCCATGCGCGGGGGCAGGCGGCCCTGACCTCAATCCTTGCGTGCGCCCTGCCGGCCTGGCGGCGCCTGATGGACCTGGCGGAAGCGCCCGAAGTGGTCGGCCGCGAGGGCCACGCCGTGGTCTGGATGTCGGCGCGCGCGGCCGAGGCGGGCCTGCGGAACTGGGCGCGGACGCCGACGGGCAGCGCGGCGTTCAGGCCGATGCGAGCCGACGAACTGGCGGCCTATGAGGCGGCGATGCCTCGCGCCCCGGCCGCGGGCATCCGCTTCTCCGGCACGGCCCAGGTCAGCGAGCCCCAGGCGGCGCGCGACGCCCTGCTGACGGCCTTCGCGGCGCGGGGCGGGGAGGTGGTGCATGCCCGGGTGACGCATCTGACGGGCGGCGACCGGACGACGGCCCACCTGGATGGCGGCGGCGCTCGCGAAGCCGAGGGCGCGCTGGTCGCGGCGGGGGCCTGGGCCGGGCGGCTGATGCGAAGGCTCGGGGTCGCGGGCCCGGTGATCGCCGAGCGCGGCTATTCGGTGCAGAGCGCCGGGCACGACTGGGCTGAAGCCCTGCCGCCGACGGTGTTCGAGGAGCGGTCGATGGTGGTGTCGCGCTTCACCAGCGGCCTCAGGGCCTCCAGTTTCGTCGAGTTCGGATCGCCCGAGGCGCCCGGCGACCCGCGCAAATGGCGCTTTCTGGAGCGGGGCCTGGCAGACCTCGGCATCCGTTTCTCGCCCGAGCCGGACCGCTGGGTGGGGCCGCGCCCGACCCTGCCCGACTATCTGCCCGCCATCGGCCGGCTCGAGCGCGATCCGCGCATCCTCTACGCCTTCGGCCATCAGCATCTGGGCCTGACCCTGTCGGCGATCACCGCTGAGCTGACGTTGGCTCTGGCGGAAGACCGCGACCCGGCGGTCGACCTGACGCCCTTCCGGATCGAGCGGTTCGGGCGAGCGGGCTGACGGCGGTCCGGGGCCGGTGGGTTGCCCCCGATCGGGACGGCATGGAAACCTCGCGCGGCCCCCGCGTTCAAGGGCGTGAATGGAAGCCCATGGCCTCAACCGCTGACCCTCGTTTCGATCGTCGTCTGGAGGGGGTGCTGATGCCTACGCCCGACGGCCTGTGGTGTCCGGCCGGGGCCTTCTTCATCGATCCGCCCCGTCCCGTGGATCGGGCGGTCATCACCCATGGCCACGCCGACCACGCGCGCGCGGGCCACGGCTCGGTGCTGGCGACGCCCGAGACCCTGGCCATCATGGGCGAGCGTTACGGCCAGGATTTCGCCGGCCACGCCCAGCCGCTGGCCTATGGCGAGCGGATCACGGTCGGGGGCGTCGAGCTGTCGCTGGCGCCCGCGGGCCATGTTCTCGGGTCGGCACAAGCCACGGTGCGGCACGGCGGGCTGACGGTCACCGCCTCGGGCGACTACAAGCGCCGTCGCGATCCGACCTGCGCGGCCTTCGAGCCGGTCCCCAGCGACGTCTTCATCACCGAGGCGACCTTCGGCCTGCCGGTCTTTCGCCATCCGCCGGCTGCGCAGGAGATCGGGCGGCTGCTGCGCTCGGTCCAGCAGTTCCCCGAGCGCGCCCATCTGGTCGGCGCCTACGCCCTGGGCAAGGCGCAGCGGGTGATCCGGCTACTGCGCGAGGCCGGCTATGACGAAACCATCTATGTCCACGGCGCGCTGGAGCGGCTGAACCGGCTGTACGAACATTTCGGGGTCGCGCTGGGCGACCTGGCCCCCGCGACGGGATCGAAGGCGGACTTCGCCGGCCGCATCATCATCGCTCCGCCGTCGGCCATCGCCGACCGCTGGAGCCGGCGTTTCCCCGATCCGGTCACCGCCTTCGCCTCGGGCTGGATGAGCGTGCGGGCGCGGGCGCGGCAGCGGGGCGTCGAACTGCCGCTGGTCCTGTCCGACCACGCCGACTGGGACGAACTGACCGACACCCTGACCGAACTGTCGCCGCGCGAGGTCTGGATCACCCACGGCCGCGACGACGCGCTGCGCCGCTGGGCCGAGTTGAACGGGCTGAAGGCCCGCGCCCTGCATCTGGTCGGCTATGAGGACGAGGACGACGACTGATGCGCGCCTTCGCCGCCCTGCTGGATCGCCTGTCGCTGACGGCGTCGAGGAACGCCAAGCTGCGGCTGATCCGCGACCATCTGGCCGATACGCCCGATCCCGACCGCGGCTGGGCCCTGGCCGCCCTGACCGGAGCCCTGTCCTTCAACGCCGCCAAACCGGCCCTGATCCGGCAGGCGGTCGAGGCCCGCGTGGACCCCGAACTGTTCCGGCTGTCCTATGACTATGTCGGCGATCTGGCGGAGACCGCCGCCCTGATCTGGCCGGCCCGCCACGGCGCCAATCGCGAGCCGGATCTGTCGGAAGTGATCGACGCCCTGATGCAGGCGAAGCGCGGCGAGGTCCGGGGGCTGCTCGAGGCCTGGCTGGACGCGCTGGACGCCGATGGGCGCTGGGCCTTGCTGAAACTGATGACCGGCGGTCTCAGGGTCGGGGTATCGGCGCGGCTGGCGTGGCAGGCGGCGGCGGATTTCGGCGGGGTCGAGGTGGCGGACATTCAGGAGGTCTGGCACGCCCAGTCGCCGCCCTATGTCGATCTTCTGGCCTGGCTGGACGGCAAGGCGCCGAGACCGGCGGCCGATGCGGACGGCCGGTTCCGCCCGGTCATGCTGGCCCAGCCCCTCGACGAGGCCGAACTGGCGAAACTGGAGCCCGCCGCCTACGCCGCCGAATGGAAATGGGACGGTATCCGGGTCCAGGCGGTCAGCGAGGGCGGGGTCAAACGCCTGTACAGCCGCACCGGCGAGGACGTCTCGCCCGCCTTTCCCGACGTGCTGGCGGTCCTGACCCATGAGGGGGTGATCGACGGCGAGCTTCTGGTGCTGCGGGACGGACAGGTGGCGTCCTTCGGGGACCTGCAGCAGAGGCTGAACCGCAAGACGGCGGACCCCAAGGTCATCGCCGCCCATCCCGCCGGCATCCGCGCCTACGACCTGCTGGCGGCCGACGGAGACGATCTGCGCGGCCTGCCGTTCGTCGAGCGGCGGGACCGGCTGGAGGCTCTGGTCGCGGCCATGGCCTCCGACCGGATCGACCTGTCCCCGCTCCAGCCTTTCACGTCCTGGGAGGCGCTGGCCGCCCTGCGCGCCGAGCCGCCCGCCGGCGACCCGCGGGCGGCGGAAGGCCTGATGCTGAAGCGGCTCGACAGCGTCTATCAGGCCGGGCGTCCGAAGGGGCCGTGGTTCAAGTGGAAGAAGGACCCCCATCTGGTCGATGCGGTGTTGATGTACGCCCAGCGCGGGCACGGCAAACGATCCAGCTTCTATTCCGACTTCACCTTCGGCGTCTGGACCCGGGACGCGGACGGGGTTCACGCCCTGACGCCGGTCGGCAAGGCCTATTTCGGCTTCACCGACGAGGAGTTGAAACAGCTCGACAAATTCGTGCGGGACAACACGGTCGAACGCTTCGGCCCCGTGCGCTCGGTGCGGGCGGACCGCGCGTTCGGCCTGGTGCTGGAGGTGGCATTCGAGGGCCTGCAACGGTCGAAGCGCCACAAGTCGGGCGTCGCGATGCGTTTTCCCCGGATCAGCCGGATTCGCTGGGACAAGCCCGCCAGAGAGGCGGACGAACTGACGACGCTGGAGCGGATGCTGGACGTTTAGCGCAGGGCGGCGTTGATCTTATCCAGGGCCGCCGATCCCGGCACCAGTTCCGCGTCCGAGAGGGCGTTGAGCGGCGTGGCGACCGTGGCCAGGGCGTCATGCAGATCCTCTGCCTCGGGATCGACATACAGCAAGCCTGTCACGATCTCGCCGACGGCCTGGCGCTCGTGCAGATAGGCCATGGCCTTGACCCGGTCTGTCGCATCGTAGTCCCGCGCGACCTTGCGCAGCATCAGGACCGAACCGTCGTGCTGGGTCACCTCGACCAGCGAGCCGGGCGGGTAGGCGGCGGTCACGGGCGCGCGGCCCAGGATCACGTCCAGCCGGTTGACGGCCTCGTTGTGCTCGCGCACCCAGTCGAAACTCTTGGTCGATCCCTTGTGGTTGTTGAAGGCCACGCAGGGACTGAGCACGTCGATGAAGGCGGCGCCCCGGTGCGTCAGGGCCGCCTTGATCAGTGGCGCCAACTGGTCCTTGTCGCCTGAGAAACTGCGGCCGACGAAGGTCGCGCCCAGTTGCAGGGCCATGGCGACGAGATCGATGCCGCTGTCGCTGTTGACCGCGCCCTTCTTGGACTTCGAGCCCTTGTCGGCGGTGGCCGAGAACTGGCCCTTGGTCAGGCCGTAGACGCCGTTGTTCTCGACGATATAGGCCATGTTGACCCCGCGCCGCATGGCGTGGGCGAACTGGCCCAGACCGATCGAGGCGCTGTCGCCGTCCCCGGAAACGCCCAGATAGATCAGGTCGCGGTTGGCCAGATTGGCGCCCGTCAGCACCGACGGCATCCGTCCGTGCACGGTGTTGAACCCGTGGCTGGCGCTGAGGAAATAGTCCGGCGTCTTGGACGAGCAGCCGATCCCCGACAGTTTGGCGAGGCGATGAGGCTCCAGATCGATCTCGAAACAGGCCTGGACGATGGCGGCGCTGATCGAATCGTGACCGCAACCGGCGCACAGGGTGGAGACCCGGCCTTCGTAGTCGCGGCGGGTGAAGCCCAGCTTGTTGGTGGGCAGGGAGGGGTGATGGAATCGGGGTTTGACGATGTAGGTCATTGCGCCATCTCCCCGGCCGCATTGGCCTCGACCGCGCCCATCCCCCGGGCCAGCTCGGCCTGGATGAACCGCGCGGTGATCGGCGAGCCGTCGTAGTTGAGCACCTTGACCAGCCGGGCCGGATCGACCCCTCCCTCGTTGACCAGCAGGGTCCGAAGCTGGGCGTCGCGGTTCTGCTCGACCACGAAGACCAGTTCGTGATGGGCGATGAAGTCGAACACCTCGCCCGGGAAAGGGAAGGCGCGCAGGCGCAGGGCGTCCACGTTCAGCCCCCGCCCCTCCAGACCCCCCAGAGCCTCGTCCATCGCGGGCGAGGTCGAGCCATAGTAGATCACGCCATAGGACGTCTGTTTCGGGGCCTTGCGCAGGATCGGTGGGGGCACGAGCGCCTTGGCCGTGTCGAATTTGCGCAGCAGCCGCTCCATGTTGTCGACATAGACGGCGCCCTCCTCGCTGTAGCGGGCATAGGGATCGCGCGAAGTGCCGCGGGTGAAATAGGCGCCCTTCGACGGATGCGTCGCGGGCAGGGTGCGGAACGGAATGCCGTCGCCGTCGACATCCTTGTAGCGGCCGAAGTCGGCGCCCGCCTCGAGCATTTCGGCGGTCATGACCTTGCCGTGGTCGAGTTTGCGGCTGTCGTCCCACTGGAAGGGTTCGACCAGCCATTCGTTCATGCCCATGTCCAGGTCCAGCATGACGAAGACCATGGTCTGCAGCCGGTCGGCCAGATCAAAGGCCGAGGCGCCCATCTCGAAACATTCGCCCGGACCCTCGGGCAGCAGCAGGACGTGTTTGGTGTCCCCGTGACTGGCGTAGGCGGCCGACAGGATGTCCGACTGCTGGGTGCGGGTCGGCATGCCGGTGGACGGACCGCCGCGCTGGACGTCGAAGATCACCGCGGGAATCTCGGCGAAATAGGACAGGCCGATGAACTCCTGCATCAGCGAGACGCCCGGTCCCGAGGTGCAGGTGAAGGCGCGCGCGCCGTTCCAGCCGGCGCCGACGACGATGCCGATCGAGGCGATCTCGTCCTCGGCCTGGACGATGGCGTAACGGGCGTTCCCGGTCTCCGGGTCCTGACGCAGCTTGCCGCAATAGTCGGTGAAGGCCTCCGCCAGCGAGGTCGACGGGGTGATGGGGTACCAGGCGCAGACCGTGGCCCCGCCATAGACCGCGCCGAGCGCGGCCGCGGTGTTGCCGTCGACGAAGATCCGGTCGCCGACCGCATCGGTCCGCTTTAGCTGCAGGCCCAGCGGTTTGAGACTGGTTCTGGCGTGGTCGAAACCGATGTGCAGGGCCTCGATGTTGGCGGGGATCATGGCCGGCTTGGAGGCGTATTCCTCGGCCAGAAGCGCCTCGACGACCTCTTGCTCGATGCCCAGCAGACAGGTCAGGGCGCCCAGGCAGATGATGTTCTTCATCACCTTGCGCTTGGACGGTTCGATATAGGCGGCGTTGCACAGGGCGGTCAGGGGGACGCCGACCACGGTGATGTCGTCGCGAAACCGGCTTGCCGGCATGGGTTTGGTGGAGTCGTAGAAGAGGTATCCGCCCGGATCGATCTCGGCGACGTCGCGGTCCCAGGTCTGGGGGTTCAGGGCGACCATCAGGTCGACGCCGCCGCGCCGGCCGAGCCAGCCGTGGCCGCTGACGCGGATCTCGTACCAAGTCGGCAGACCCTGGATGTTCGAGGGAAAGATGTTCCGCGCGGCCACCGCCACGCCCATTCGCAGGATCGCCTTGACGAACAGGCCGTTGGCGCTGGCCGAGCCCGAGCCGTTGACGTTGGCGAACTTGACCACGAAGTCGTTCACCGCGGCGATCCGCGAGGTCATTTCGAGCACCCGCCGGCATGGGTCATCTCGATGACGACCTTCTGCATGTCCCAGGCCCCGGTCGGGCAGCGTTCGGCGCACAGACCGCAGTGCAGACAGACGTCCTCGTCCTTGACCAGCACCCGTCCCGTGGGCAGGGCGCCGGAGATGTAGAGGTCCTGGGTCAGGTTGAGGGCCGGCGCCTTCAACCGGGGCCGCAACTCCTCTTCCGGGCCGTTGACCGTGAAGGTGATGCAGTCGGTCGGGCAGATGTCGGCGCAGGCGTCGCACTCGATGCACAGCGGCGTGGCGAACACTGTCTGGACGTCGCAGTTGAGGCAGCGCTGGGCCTCGGCCAGGGCCAGGGCGGCGTCGAAGCCCAGTTCGACCTCGGCCTTTACATTGCCCAGCGCCTCCGCGATCGGCAGTTGGGGCACGATCTGGCGATCATCGACGGAGATGTCGTTGTCGTAGCTCCATTCGTGGATGCCCATCTTCTGGGACGAGACCAGCACCCCGGGCGGCGGTCTGAGCCGTACGTCGGCGCCGCGGCAGAAATGGTCGATCGAGATCGCCGCGTCATGGCCATGGGCCACGGCCCAGATGATGTTCTTGGGTCCGAACGCCGCGTCGCCGCCGAAGAAGACCTTGTCGTTGGTCGACTGAAGGGTGGTTTCATTGACGACGGGCATGCCCCATTCGTCGAACGCGATGCCGATGTCGCGCTCGATCCAGGGAAAGGCGTTTTCCTGACCGACGGCGATCAGCACGTCGTCGCACTCGATATGCTGGTCGGGCGCGCCGGTCGGCCTGAGGGTGCGGCGGCCCTTGTCGTCGATCACCGGCGTGACCTTTTCGAAAGTGACTCCGGTCAACTGGCCGTCGGCGTGGGTGAAGGCCTTGGGGACCAGGAAGTTCAGGATCGGGATGCCCTCGTGCATCGCGTCCGTCTTCTCCCAGGGCGAAGCCTTCATTTCATCGAAGCCGGAGCGCACGACCACCGTGACCGTCTCGCCGCCGAGGCGACGCGAGGTGCGGCAACAGTCCATCGCCGTGTTGCCGCCGCCCAGAACGATCACCCGTCGGCCGATCGCCTCGATATGGCCGAACGAGACGCTGGAAAGCCAGTCGATGCCGATATGGATGTTGGCGGCCGCTTCCTGCCGGCCGGGCACGTCCAGGTCGCGGCCGCGCGGCGCCCCGGTGCCGACGAAGACGGCGTCATAGTCTTCCTTCAGAAGGTCGCCCAGGCTGTCGATGCGCTGACCCAGCCGCATCTCCGGACCCAGGTCGGTGATGTAGCCCATCTCCTCGTCGATCACGCTCTCGGGCAGACGAAACCGCGGGATCTGGCTGCGGATCATGCCCCCCGCCTTGGCGTCGGCGTCATAGACCACGACGTGATAGCCCAGCGGCGCGAGGTCCCGCGCCACGGTCATCGAGGCCGGCCCCGCGCCGATGCAGGCGATCTTCTTGCCGATCCGCTTGGCCGGCGCGGTCGGCATGCGGGCGGAGACATCGCCCTTGTTGTCGGCCGCGACGCGTTTCAGCCGGCAGATGGCGACCGGCTCGTCCTCGACCCGTCCGCGGCGACAGGCCGGTTCGCACGGACGGTCGCACGTCCGCCCGAGAATCCCCGGGAAGACGTTGGACTTCCAGTTGACCATATAGGCGTCGGCGTGACGCCCCTGCGCGATCAGCCGGATGTATTCGGGAACGGGCGTGTGGGCCGGACAGGCCCACTGGCAATCGACGACCTTGTGGAAATACTCGGGCGCCTCGGTGTTCGTGGACTCCAACGCGTGGAACTCCTC
Source organism: Brevundimonas vancanneytii (assembly GCA_943373195.1). Classification (GTDB taxonomy): domain Bacteria; phylum Pseudomonadota; class Alphaproteobacteria; order Caulobacterales; family Caulobacteraceae; genus Brevundimonas; species Brevundimonas vancanneytii_B. Next base: position 7,886 of record CALSBO010000063.1, on the reverse strand, counting down.
TTCCCCGCTCCAATGCCTGGGTGAGAAGCGCCGTCTCCGTCGACACAGGAGAACTCGCCCCTACGCACGCAACAGATGCTCGAGCGGTCATCCTGGACCGCACCGGCGACCCTAACCCGTACGCTTCATCTGGCAAACGCTAAGTCGCGCGCCGATCTGAGGGGAATGAGGGAAGGGCCGTGGCGGACAGAGAGGGATTCGAACCCTCGGTAGGCTTTCACCTACACACGCTTTCCAAGCGTGCGCGATCGACCACTCCGCCACCTGTCCGTTTCCACGACGCGCGTGAATGCGCCGGAGGTCGATCCGGCGCGAGGCGAGGCTGATAGAACACCCGGCCCCCCTCGGCAAGCGTCCGTGGGCATCCCATATAGGGGTTCGACCCTTCGACCGGAGTTCGCGCCATGCTGTTCAGGAAAACCCACGAAATGCCGACCGCCGCCGAGGCCCTGCCGGGCCGGGCGACGCCGCTTCATACAGACGAGGTCCACTATGTCACCGGCCGGCCGTTGAAGGGGCCGCATCCGGAGGGGTTCGAGACCGCGATCTTCGGCATGGGCTGTTTCTGGGGCGTGGAGCGGGTGTTCTGGACCCTGCCGGGCGTCTGGGTGACGTCGGTCGGCTATGCGGGCGGAATCACGCCCAATCCGACCTATGAGGAGACCTGCACCGGCAAGACCGGCCACGCCGAGGTGGTGCAGGTGGTCTTCAACCCGCACGAGACCAACTATGGCGAACTGCTCAAGGCCTTCTGGGAAAACCACGATCCGACCCAGGGCATGCGCCAGGGCAATGACGTGGGCACCACCTATCGCTCGGCGATCTACTGGCTGAACGACGCCCAGCGGGCCGAGGCCGAGGCGTCGCGCGACGCCTATCAGGCCGCCCTGTCCAGGGCGGGTCGGGGCACGATCACCACCGAGATCGCCCCGGCGGGCCCCTACTATTTCGCCGAGGACTATCACCAGGGCTATCTGGCCAAGAACCCGGCCGGCTACTGCGGCATCGGCGGCACCGGCGTCGTGTGTCCGATCGGCGTGGGCGTGGAGGCCTGACCATGGATCGCCCGGGGGTCGGCAATGTCTGCCTGGCCCTGCCCGCGGCGACGCTGGACCATCCGTTCGGCGAGGGGCACGACGCCTATCGCGTCGGCGGCAAGATCTTCGCCATGGTCGGAGAGCGGGGCGGCATCTCGTTCAAGGTGTCGGACATCGCCTATGAGGTGTTGACCGAGACCGGCCACGCCCGCCCGGCGCCCTATATGGCCCGGAACAAATGGGTCAACCTGCCACAGATCGACGACTGGCCCGACGACGAACTGGCCGAGCATCTGGTCATCGCGCATGGGATCGTGGCGGCCAAGCTGACGAAGAAGGCGCGGGCGGCGCTGGGGCTGGCCTAGTCCTCGGGCCGCGTCTTCTCTTCCGCGATCCAGCGGTCCATCCGCTCGTCCAACAGGGCCATCGGCAGGGGTCCGTCGACCAGAAGGGCGTCGTGGAAGCGGCGGATGTCGAAGCGGTCGCCCAGTTCGGCCTCGGCCCGGGTCCGGATCGCGCGCAGGCGGATTTCGCCGATCTTGTAGGCCGTGGCCTGGCCGGGCCAACCGATGTAGCGCTGAAGCTCGGTCTCGATGTTCAGCGGGGCGAGGGCGGAGTTGTCGCGGAAACAGGCGCGGGCCTGTTCCAGATCCCAGCCCATCCAGTGCAGGCCGGTGTCGGCCACCAGCCGGCAGGCCCGCCACATCTCGTAGCTGAGGCGGCCGAACCGCTCATAGGGGGTGCGGTAGAAGCCCATCTCCTCGCCGAGGAACTCCGAATACAGGCCCCAGCCCTCGACGAAGGCGGTGACGTCGACGCTGCGTCGGAAATAGGGGCCGTCCTCGGCTTCCTGCTGCAGGGCGATCTGCAGATGGTGGCCGGGCACCGCTTCGTGCAGCGTCAGCGCCGGAAGTTCGTACAGGCCGCGCTGGTTCAGGCTGGAGGTGTTGACCATATAGCCGCCGGCGACACCGTTCTCGACGGAGCCGGGGTTGTAGCGGCCGGTGGTGTAGTTGGCCTCGATCGCCAGGGGCACGGGGCGTACGCCATAGGGCAGGCGGGGCAGGGTGCCGAACAGGGCCGGCAGGGCGTCGTCGGCCCGCTTTGACATCTCGGAGGCCTTCTCCAGCAGCTGTTCGCGGCTCGTGGCGTAGAACCGCGGATCGGTGCGCAGGAAGTTCAGGAACGAGGCGAAGTCGCCGGTCCAGCCGGCGGCCTGCATCTCCACGGCCATGCGGGCGCGGATGCGCGCGACCTCGTCCAGGCCGATCTGGTGGACCTGGTCCGGGGTCAGGTCGGTGGTGGTGAAGCCGCGCACCAGATAGGCATAGAGCTCGCGCCCGCCGGGCCGGTGCACCAGACCCAGGGTCTCGGGCGCGCGAGGCAAGTATTCCTGACGCAGGAACCGCGCCCACTCGCGCCGCTGCGGCATGATGCCGTCGGCCACGGCTCGCGAGGCGCGCTCGCGCAGGGCCGCCTGTTGCGCCGCCGGGATGGAAGCGGGCAGGACCGCGAACGGCTTGAACAGGGGGTCCGCCTCAGGCGTCAGCGACGCCTCGGGCTCGATCAGGGTCAGGGCGTTCTCGACGACGGAGCGGGGCTGGACCAGGCCGGTATCGAGGCCGCGGCGGGCGCCGGCCAGCTGGTCGGCATAGATTTTCGGCATGGCCTCGAGCCGGGCGATCCAGGCCTCGGCGTCGGCGACGGCGGCGATGCGGGTGACGCTGGCGATATAGGCCAGACCCTGGCCCGGCCCGCCCTCGGAGTTGAAGGCGTCGATCCGGCCGGTGTCGAGGGGGATGCGCGCCCGCGACCGCTGGAGCACATAGGTCAGGAAGGTGTGGTTCAGCCGGTCGTCGTCGCTCAGCCCGGCCGGGTCGATCGCGGCCAGCCGGTCAGCGAACCCTTTCAGCACCGGTTCCTGCGCCTCCTCAAAGGCGCGCGACGCGTCGTACATCCGCGACAGGGCGGCGCGGTCGCCTTCCATGCCCGCCGTGATCGGATCGACCGCCCTCAAATACGTCTCATAGTCCGCCAGCATCGACGCCAGCGCGGGGTTCTCGGCGTTGCGGGCGGCTTCGGCCCCGGTCGGAGCCGTTTGGGCGGCGGCGGGCGCCGCGGCGGCGAACAAGGCGGCGGCGACGGCGATGACGCGTTTCATGAGGTCCCTCCCGGATCGGACGGGACTGCACCGGAGAGGAGCCGCCGCGTCAACCGCAGAAGGCGAAGAACTGTTCGATATGGGCGGCCGAAGCCGGCTGGGGGACCATGGCGTCGCGGTGTTCGGGGCCGAGCACGGTCATCCATCCCGTCTGCCGGAATCGCTGAAACACGGGATCCCGCGCCGACGCCGCGGCGGTGAGATAGACTCCGTCGTGCAGTTCGGACGGCTCCGAGGTCGCCCGGTAGGTTTCGGTTTCGCCGCCCGACTCGACGGAAATTGTCAGGGGATGGTCGTTACCGACCGGCCGGATCAGTTCGAGGCGACTGGAGCCATGGCGGCAGGACAGGCTCAGCCAGACATCGTCGCTTTCGTCCAGACCGTAGGCCAGCCCGGCATGGCCTTCCTCGATTTCGAAGAACCAGTCGTGGTTCTCGATGGGCGCGGGGGCGGCGACGGTGGGCGGGGGAGCGACCGGAGCCGGCTCCACCGTGGCGCAGGCCGCCGCGCCCAGGGCCAGGCCGGTCAGGAGGATCAGGATTGGCGTGCGCATCGACGTCTCCGCGAATCCGATCCGGCGATCAGGCCGAGCAAAGTTCGGCGAACCGCCGCAGCTTGGCAAGATGCGCCGCCGGTACCTCGACCGGCCGGCGCTGGTCGCCGACGGTGATCGTCATCCGCCCGTCCACCGCGAAGGCGGCGAAGACCGGATGGTCGGTGCGCAGCGCCAGTTTGGCGGCCCCGCCGCGCCCGATCTCGGCCTCGGAGACCGCGGACGCCTCGCCGGCGGCGGCTCGCGCCATCCCGGCCAGCCCGCCGCCGCCGTAGAGGGTCAGCCGCGCGACGCTCGACCCCGGATCGCATTCCAGGGTGGCGCGCAGACTGGCGGTGTCGGGCACTTCATTGGCCAGAACCACGGGCGTGGCGTCGGCGTACAGCGTCCACGTCCATGCGGCGTCGGGCGGCGGGCTCTGCATCATCAGGGCCGCGACGGCGAACAAGGCGATCATGGTTCAGCCCCCGCTGATTGATCCACCACTGTTGTGGTCAGACGCGGTCCGAACCGCAATAGGCGAAAAAGTCGCCGATCAGGCGGCGTTCGGCCGGGGTGGCGGACAGTTCGAACTGTCCGGCCTCGGCCTCGACCGCCAGCTTGCCGGTGCGGGCCAGTTGCCGCAGGGCCGGATCGCGCACGGAAATCCGGGTCTCCTCCGCCAGTCCGCCACCCAGCGGATCGATCGCCGCCGAAATCGACGCCTTGACCAGACGACGGGTGGCCGGCTGGACGTCGCCATAGACAGCGGCCTGCGCCTGACCGCGCTCGCAGGTCATCATCAGGGCCAGTTGGTCGGAGTTTTCAACGCCATAGGCCAGTTTGGCCAGCGAGCCCTCGTGGCTGAGGTGCCAGCCCATCGGCGCGGCGCCGGTCTGGATGTCCGAGTCGGTCGCCTTCGACTGGGCCGCGAATGCGATCAGGCCCAGGGCGGCGACGGCGGGAATGGCGATCTTCAGCATGAGGAAACCTCGGGACTGGTTCCGAAACGCTACTTCCCATTAACGGTTCACGGCCCCGCCTGGATGCAGCGCGGCCTCGTCCGTGGTGTGATGAATTTATCGCGCGTTCGGCGAACGGGCGTCGTACGCCATGGCCGGGAGCGAGGCCGCGTCGGGTCGGGAGGTCCCGCAGGGCCGACGACCGCGGCACCACTAGACAAGGCCGCGTCGGGTCGAGACGGCGGAGCCTTCTGACCGCGGCCCACTAGAAGGGACTGAAACGCTCGACCAGCGACTGGGCCGCGGGGGCGGCCTGGACGCGGCTGATGTCGCCGCGGCCGCCATAGCTGATCCGGGCCTCGGCGATCTGGGTGTGGGCGATGGTGTTGGCCGAGCTGATGTCCTCGGGCCGCACGATGCCGGCGACGGTCAGTTCACGGACCTCGCGGTTGGTGCGCACCTCCTGCCGGCCCTGGATGACCAGATTGCCGTTGACCATGACGTCGGTGACGACCGCCGCAATGGTCAGGCTGACCTTTTCGGACCGGTTCACCGAGCCCGTGCCGTTCGAAGTCGATTCGCCCTCGATGCCGACCAGGTTGGCGGGGTCGAACCCGCCGGGGAAGGCCTGACCCAGACTGTTCTCCAGGCCGAAGAAATTGGTCACCCCGCCCGAGATTTCGTTGGTGCGGCTGCGGGCGGTGGAGTTCTGCGTCTGGGCGCGGTCGTCGATGTCGATGTTGACCGTGACGATGTCGCCGATCCGGCGGGCGCGCTGGTCGCCGAAGAAGGTGCGGGCTCCGGCGCGCCACAGGCTGTTGGCGCTGGCCGCGCGGTCGGCCCGCTGCTGCTCGGGCGAGGGCAGATAGGCCTGACTGCTCGGCATCAGGGCGGCGGGATAGCCGATCGGCGCCAGTTCGGGTCCGCGCACGGCCTCGATGGCGGTGGAACAGGCCCCCAGGGCGAGGACGGAGACGGCGAGGGTCAGGGCGGTACGCATGAGAACTCTATCCCTCTATCGGACGGCGAACTGTTGGGCGGCGCGGTTCTGGGCGGCCGGGCCGGCGGCCGCCTGACCGGGGCCGACAGCCACCGCGTCGATGACGCGGTTGGACTGAAGGTTGCGGATCGCGAGGCGCTGGCCCAGGGCGGCATTGCCTTCAGCTCGGCCGGTGATGGCCAGGCGAACGCCGCCGACCTCATAGGCGACCTCGACCATGTCGTTGCGGCTGATGACGCGCTCGGCATGGGCGCTCCGGACGGGTTGGGGGCGGACAACGGCGGCCGCCGGCGCTTCGCCAGGGGCGACGGGCGCGGCGGCGGTCGCGGACGGTGCGGCGGCGGCGCTGCGAACGACCACGCGGCGCAACCCGGTCGGATTTGCCCAGTCCAGCCCCGACTGACGCGCGAGGCTCTGCAACTGGCCGGCCTCGAAGACGATGGAGGGACCCGCGCGCGAACCGACCACGACATCGGAAGCCGCGCCCGCGCCGTCGAACAGGTCGCCGAGGGTGACGCGGCCGTCGCTGTCGACCGGATTGGCCTTCAGCGTCACCGGCCCGGCGACCGCGGCCGTGGCCAACAGGGCCAGGGCGGCGCCGAGGATCAGGGTTCTCACGATTTCACCTGCGCGCTGACCGACAGCATCTGGTCTGCGGTGGTGATGACCTTGGAGTTCATTTCGTAGGCGCGCTGGGCGATGATCAGGGCGCTGATCTCGGCCACGGCGTCGACGTTGGAGGCCTCGGTATAGCCGTGCAGCAGCTGGCCGAAGCCGACATCGCCCGGCGTGCCGACATTGGCGGCGCCCGAGGCGGCCGTCTCCATCAGCAGGTTGTCGCCGATGGCCTCCAGCCCCGCTTCGTTGAAGAAGCTGGCCAGTTCCAGCTGGCCCACGATAGAGGGCTGGGTCTGGCCGGCGGTGATGACCTGGACCTGGCCGGACTTGGAGATGGTCACGTCGACCGCGTCCTGCGGGATCGAAATGTTGGGCTGCACCGCGTAGCCGTCGTCCGTGACCAGCTGGCCCTCGCCGTTGAGGGCGAAATTGCCGGCCCGTGTGAAGGCGGTCTCGCCGGACGGCAGCAGGACCCGGAAGTAGCCGCGCCCGTCGATGGCGAGGTCGTAGCGGCCTCCGGTCTGGGTCGGTGAGCCCTGGTCGGTGATGCGATAGACGCTGCCCGCCTTGACGCCCGCGCCGATCTGGATGCCGGTCGGGACCACCGTGCCCCGGCTGGACGACTGCGCGCCCATCCGCTCGACATTCTGGTACAGCAGGTCCTGGAACTCTGCCCGCTGCCGCTTGAACCCGACGGTGTTCATGTTGGCGATGTTGTTCGAGATGACCTCGACGTTGAGCTGCTGGGCCGACATGCCCGAGGCGGCGGTTCTGAGCGCGCGCATGGTTCAGTTTTCCCTTAGCCGACCCGGCCCAGCCGCTCGACCGAGCGGCGCGACAGGTCGTTGGCCTGTTCGATCATCCGGGTCACGCTTTCGTAGGCGCGCTGGATCTCGATCAGATTGGTGATCTCGACGATCGGATTGACGTTGGAGCCTTCCAGCATGCCCTGACGCACACGGGCGTCGGTCGCCTCGACAGCGGCGGCGTTGGAGGCGTTTCGGTACAGGCCGTCGCCGCCTTTCTCGAGCGCGGCCAGCGTATCGAAGCGGACGATCGACAGCCGCCCGACCGGTGCGCCGTTCTGGCTGATCGTGCCGTCGGGGGCCACGGCGACTTCGCCGAGCGCGGGATTCAGGATGATGTCCCCGCCGCCGCTCTGGACGGCCGCGCCGCCCTGGGTAGTCAGCCGGCCCTCGGCGTCGAGGGTGAAGGCTCCGTCGCGGGTGTAGGCCTCGCCGGCTCCGTCGTTCAGCGTGAAGAAGGCGCCCTCGCCCTCGATGGCGAAGTCCAGGTCGCGGCCGGTTTGTTCCAGCGGAGCCTGGCCGTAGTCGCGGCCGACCCCGTTATCCAGCACGAAGCTGACGCCCGGCCGGACGAAGGCGTTGCGGGCCCGTTCGCCGACCTCCCTGCCGACCAGCAGCTGTTCGACCTTGAAGCCGGTGGTGTCCGCATTTGCGATGTTGTTGGCCACGATGTCGAGCTCGCGGCGCAGCGTCATCTGGCGTGACAGTCCGACATAGGCGGCGTTTTCCACGGGGCGGCTCCTTTCGTCCATCCCCTCGCAACGGCCGTG
>CALSBO010000062.1:0-17649 GCA_943373195.1 Brevundimonas vancanneytii | reverse complement strand
GCCAGCATGGCGATGCTGATGAAGGGCTGGGCCGCGCGCGAGCCCACGCCCGTCGCCGCCATTTCGTCGATGATGTGAAAGCCCAGCACCGAGATGTTGATCGCCTGGGCCCCGGTGATCAGCAGGCCATAGATCAGATAGGCCCGCACGCGCGGGTCCTTCCACAGGCCCTTGGCCGCGTCGCCCTGACGGCCGCTTTGCGAGGGGGTTCGCACCACCTCGCCGCTGGGCAGCCGGCGCCAGACCACATAGAGCACCGCCGCCCCGAACAGGGCGAAGACGTACATCGGCCCCGCCAGACCGACGAGCGGCAGGATGAACAGGGGCGCCAGCGCCGGGCCGACGACGGTGCCCAGCCCCTGCGCCGAGGCCAGCAGCGACATGGCCTGGGTCCTCTGCTCCGGCGAGGTGCGGTCGGCGACATAGGCCTGGGACGCGATCGGGGCGGCCGAACCCGCCACGCCGTAGATGGTGCGCGCCACCGCCATCAGCCCGAAGGCCATCCCCGCGCCCAGCCATCCTTCCAGGCCGGAGGTGGCGGCCAGGCCGAACCCGGTCATGGACACGACGAAACCGCCCAGCCCGATCAGGATCACCCGCTTGCGCCCCAAGGTGTCCGACAAACGCGCCCAGTACGGCGAGGCCACGGTCCACAGCAGGGCCGAGATGGCGAAGGCGCCCGCGACCAGGGTGTCCGACAGCCGGAACTCCCGGCCGATGGCGGGCAGCACCGTCTGCAGACCCATATTCCCCGCCGCCGCGATCAGGCTGACGGCGAACAGAAGGGCGAAGGCGGGGGAGCGCAGGTTCACGGCGTCAGCCTAGGCCGGTCGATGCGCTGCGTCACCCGGTGAAGGGGCGAGGGACGAGGGGCGAGACGTGCGTGGTCGCGCGGACGCCGCCAAGGCCGCTCGGTTGTCAGCGTTCCAGGCCGGTCTTCTTCCTCGCCCCTCGTCCCTCGTCCCTCGCACCTCCCTTGCCTAACCAGCGCAGGTCCGCGACCTTGGCGGCGCCATTGGAGACCGCCATGACCATCCGCCGCCTGTTCGCCGTCTCCGCCCTCTCCCTGACCCTGTCCGCCGGACTGGCCCACGCCCAGACGGCGCCGATCCCCCTGGCCCGGGTCGAGGCGGCGGTCGAGGCCGGAGCCGGCCGGCTCGTGGCCTGGCGGCGCGATCTGCACGCCAATCCCGAACTGGGCTTCGCCGAGACCCGCACCGCCGCCGTCGTGGCCGCGCACCTGCGGGCTTTGGGGATGGAGGTCCGCACCGAGGTCGGCAAGACCGGCGTCGTCGGGGTGCTGCGCGGCGGCCGCCCCGGCGGGGTGGTGGCCCTCAGGGCCGACATGGACGCCCTGCCGGTGCTGGAGGCCACGGGCCTGCCCTTCGCCTCGACGGCCACCGGGACATACATGGGCAATACGGTGCCTGTGGCCCACGCCTGCGGCCACGACGCCCATGTCGCCATGCTGATGGGCGCCGCCGAGGTGCTGGCCGGGATGAGGGAGGACCTCCCCGGAACCGTCGTCTTCATCTTCCAGCCCGCCGAGGAAGGGGCCCCTCCGGGCGAACCGCTGGGCGGGGCCCGGCTGATGATCGCGGAAGGGGCGCTGGCCAACCCGCGGCCCGACGCCATCTTCGGTCTGCACGTCGTGCCGGGCCGCCCCGGTTCGGTCTTCTACCGCCCGCGCGGCTTCATGGCGGCCTCGGACCGGGTCGACATCACCCTGCACGGACGACAGACCCACGGCGCCTGGCCGTGGAAGGGCGTCGACGTCATCGCCGTGGCGGCCCAGATCGTCCAGACCATCAACACCCTGACCGCGCGCACCATCGACCCGACCACCACCCCGACGGTTTTCACCATCGCCACGATCGACGCGGGCGTGCGCTACAACATTATTCCCGAGGACGCGACGATGTCGGGCACCCTGCGCACCTTCGACATCGCCCAGCGCGACGACCTGGTCCGGCGAGCGGAAATCGCCATCGACAATGTCGCCGAGACCTATGGCGCCACGGCCGAGTTCTCGGTGCGCCAGAACGCGGCCCTGGTGTTCAACAATGAGGAGCTGTCGGCCTGGCTGGCCCCGGTGCTGACCGAGGCGGCGGGCGAGGGCAACGTCAATCCGGCTGCGCCGCCGACGACGGTGGCCGAGGACTTCAGCTATCTGTCGCAGGAGGTGCCGGGCGTTTTCTACCACCTGGGCGGCACGGCCGAGGGGGTCGATCCGACAACGGCGCCGCCCAACCATTCGCCCGGTTTCGACGTCAATGAATCGGTCCTGCCGCTGGGCGTCCGCACCCATGTGCTGAGCGCGATCCGGCTTCTGGAGCGCCCCACGCCCTGAGCTCGGCAACCACGTTTCTCAACGCCCCGGCAACAAACGCGGCGCATCCTTCTCCGGTCGTACAGGAGAGGGCCATGAGGGGTTTGCCTGTTCAGTTGCCGCCGATGACGCTGGAACGCCGGGGCGGAAAGCTGCGTGAGTTGTTCTATTTTCTCGTGGCCTTCGGAGCGATGTTCGGGGCCGCCCTGCTGGCGCTCGACCTGTTTTCCTAGACCCGCGCGAAGACGGTGTGTCGCTTGTCATCCCGGACAGCGCGAAGCGCTGATCCGGGACGGCGACCGCCTCTCTGTACGCCCCCGGAAATCGCCTTCGATTGTCCGGGGGACAGGTGGCAATAGTTCCCGGCCCCACCCGTCTCCCGGATAGCTGCTGACGCAGCTTCCGGGAGGAGAAGGTCTGCTGGCCCTGCGTCCCGGCTCTTCGCTTCGCTTCGGCCGGAATGACAAGGACGGCTAGGCCCGTTCGAAAAAGGTCCGGATCACCGTCTGATAGACCCCCGCCAGGGCCTCGATCTCGGCCACCGGCACGCGCTCGTCGATCTGGTGCATGGTCTGGCCGACCAGACCCAGCTCCAGCACCGGACACATTGTGCGGATGAAGCGGGCGTCCGATGTGCCGCCGGTGGTCGAGGCCTCGGGGCGGCGGCCGACCGCGGCCTCGACCGCGTCCTGCACGCCGGTGACGAACGGTCCGTGCTGGGTCAGGAAGGCGTCGCCCGAATGCAGATGCTCCAGCTCGATCCGCAGGCCGCTCTCGGCCTGGGCCTTGCCCGCCTCGGCGTTGAGCCAGGCCATCAGGTCCTCGCCGGTATGGGTGGGATTGAAGCGGATGTTCAGCCGCCCCCGCGCCACGGCCGGGATCAGATTGGTCGCGGTGTTGCCGACGTCGAGGGTGGTCAGTTCGAGGTTGGACGGCTGGAAGGCCTCATAGCCCTCGTCCAGACGGTGGTCCGCCAGCCGCGCGACCAGCCGGGCCAGCACCGGTACCGGATTGGCCGCCCGGTCGGGATAGGCCACATGGCCCTGTTTGCCGTGGACGGTGATCCAGGTGTTGAGCGATCCGCGCCGCCCGATCTTGATCATGTCGCCCAAGGCATGCTGCGACGACGGCTCGCCGACCACGCAGGCGTCGATGATTTCGCCCTCGGCCATCAGGGTCTGGACCACACGCTTGGTGCCGTGCAGGGCCGGGCCTTCCTCGTCGCCGGTGATCAGGAAGGACAGCGAGCCCGGAACCTCGCCCTCTCCCAGCACCTTCGACACCGCCGCCACCCAGGCCGCGATCCCGCCCTTCATGTCGACCGCGCCGCGGCCGTAGAGGACGCCGTCGCGGACCTCGGCCTCGAAAGGAGCCGACGACCAGGCCTCGGTCGAGCCGGTCGGCACCACATCGGTGTGGCCGGCGAAACAGAGGTTCGGCCCCGTCGTCCCGCGCCGGGCGTAGAGGTTCTCGATATTCTCGAACCTCATCCGCCGGCAGTGGAAGCCCAGCCCGGTCAGGGCGCGCTCCAGCACATCCATCGCCCCCTCGTCGGCGGGCGTGACCGATGGCTTGCGGATCAGGTCGCGGGTCAGGGCGACAGGATCGATAACGGGAGTTGATGCGGCGCTCATAAGGCTGTGCTTTACGGGGTTCGAACGATTGCGAGAAGGGCTCCCTCCCATGCCGAAGATCGACATCGACAGCGCGCCCACGGGGCACGGCACGGCCTATCCCGAGGAATTCGCCGGACCCTGCAAGCCGCGCCGCCGCTGGAAGCTGGGCGACGCGGTCGGGCTGGACCAGTTCGGGGTCAATCTGCTGCGCCTGCCGGCCGGCGCCTGGTCGAGCCAGAGGCACTGGCACGAGGGCGAGGACGCGTTCGTCTGGGTGCTGGAGGGCGAGGTGGTGCTGGTTGAGGATGAGGGCGAAACGGTCCTGCGCGCCGGCGACTGCGCGGGCTGGAAGGCGGGCGTGCCCAACGGCCATGTGCTGCAGAACCGCTCCGGCGCCGAAGCCGTCCTGCTGGAGGTCGGCACGCGCACCCCGGGCGGGGACGCCGGGACCTATTCCGACATCGACATGCAGTTCCGGCAGGGCGGCTATTTCCACCGCGACGGGACCCCCTATCCTAAAGCCGACCGGCGCACGTGACCGAAACCATCGAGACGACCGAACCGGTCCAGCCCCCGCCGCCGCCCGAGGGGCCGACCAGCCCCTGGGCCATCCGCGACTTTCGCCTGCTGTGGGTCGGGCGGGTGGCGGCGGTGCTGGGCATCCAGATCCAGTCCTCGGCCCTGCTGTGGCAGGTCTATGAGATCGCGCGCCGCGACCACCCCGTCGCGGAAGCCAGCCTGTATCTGGGCCTCGTCGGCCTGTGCCAATTCTTGCCACTGCTGGCCCTGACCTTGCCCGCGGGTGCCCTGGCGGACCGGCGCGATCGCAAGAACACTGTCACCCTGTCTGTTATGGTCGAGGGCGGCTGCGCGCTCGCCTTCCTGTTCATGGCGCTGCACGGTTCGCCGCCGCTGTGGGGTCTGCTGGCCGTCGCCGCCGTGTTCGGCGCGGCCCGGGCCTTCCTCGCCCCGGCCAGCCAGGCCTTCCTGCCGATGGTGGTGGGCCGCCGGGCCTTGCCGCCGGCCATCGCCGCCCAGTCCATCGCCTTCCAGACGGGGGCCATCGCCGGCCCGGCGCTGGGCGGGGTGATCGTCGGCTTCTCGGTTCCGGCGGCCTATGCCGTCGCCCTGGCCATGTTCGCCGTCGGCTTCGCCAGCCTTGTTCTGATCCGCACCAGCGGCAGGCCGGCTCCGTCGCCGACGCGGGTCTCGCCGGCGGAGCAGGTCAAGGAGGGCCTGGCCTATGTCTGGAACACCAAGATTGTGCTCGGCGCGATTTCGCTGGACCTGATCGTGGTGCTGCTGGCCGGGGTGGCGCTGCTGACGCCGATCTTCGCGGCCGACATCCTGCATGTCGGGGCCACGGGCTTCGGCCTGCTGCGCGCTTCGTTCGGCGCCGGCGCCCTGCTGGTGGCCCTGTATCTGAGCCGCTTTCCAATCGTCTCTCACGGAGGCCGCTGGATGTTCGCCTCGGTGGCCGTGTTCGGCGTCTGCACCCTGATCTTCGGCCTGTCGACCAGCGTCTGGCTGTCGGGCGCGGTGCTGTTCCTCGGCGGGGCGGCGGACATGATCAGCGTCAACATCCGCCAGACCCTGATCCAGCTGGCCACCCCCGACCACATGCGCGGCCGGGTCAGCTCCGTCTCCATGCTGTTCATCGGCGCCTCCAACGAACTGGGCGAGGCCTGGTCCGGCGTCGCCGTCCGCTTCCTCGGCCCCATCGGCGCGGCGGTGTACGGCGGTCTCGGCGCGCTGACTGCGACGGGGCTATGGGCGCGGTGGTTCCCGGCGCTGCGGAAGGCGGATCGGCTGGAGTGAGCGGCGGACAGGTGAAAAGTGCTAGTGCTAGTGAGCAGCGGTCATCGCTGCTTCTGCTCACCAGCACTACCCACTGGCACTCCTCAGCTCACCACGGCCGGAAATGCTTAGACAGTTTCAGCCCCTGCCGCTGGTAGTGGCTGCCGCCCTCGCCATAGAGGCGGGTGGGGCGTTCCGTCAGCGGCTCATAGACCAGCCGGGCGACGATCTGGCCGTGCTCGAGCAGGAATGGTGTGTCGTGGGTGCGGACCTCGAGCACGCCCTTGGAGCCGGCGCCGTGCGCCTCGTCGGTGCCGAAGCCGGGGTCGAAGAAGCCCGCGTAGTGGACGCGGAACTCGCCCACCGACGGATCGATCGGCGTCATTTCGGCGGCCTGGTCGACGGGGATTTCCACGTCATCGCTCGAGGCCAGAATATAGAACTCGCCCGGATCCAGCAGCAGCTCCCCCCGCCGCAGGGTCAGGGGCTCCCAGAAGTCGCGCGGGTCGTGGCCGTCGATGTTGTCCAGGTCGACCACCCCGGCGTGCCGGCGCCCGCGAAAGCCGACGATCGAACCCTCGCCGCCCTGCAGCTCGACCCCGACGCTGCGGGTTTCCAGCTTGGGCGGTTCGCCGGCCTTGAGCCGCAGCTGGTTCAGCCGGGTGCCGGGGCGGACCAGGATGGGGAAGGTCTGGGGCGAGATTTCCAGATACAGCGCGCCCTCATAGCCCTCGGCCACGTCGTCGAAACTGGCGCCGCGATCGGTCAGCAGGCGGACGAAGACGTCGACCCGGCCGGTCGAGCTCTTGGGATTGGCGCGGGCGATCAGCCCCTTGGGCAGGCTCAGCCGCTCCTGCAGCCGGGCGATATAGACGCAGCCGCGCTCCAGCACGACGCCGCCCGAAAGATCGATCGCGTGCATGGCGACGTCGGCGATCCGGTCGGTGACCTTGCGCCGGCCGGGCAGGAAGGAGGCCCGCACGCGCCAGGCTTCGTCGGACAGGCGCAGGTCCAGACTGGCCGGCTGGACCTGGTCGGCGTCGAAGGGGGTGTCCGAGGCGATCGCGCCGCCGGCGATCAGGGCCTCAATGGACTGGCAGGGCAGGATGCCGGGGGTGGTGTGTTCGAAAGACTGCATGGGTCCGGCTTACACGATTTTTCGCCGCGTCTCCCCTTCCGAGAGGCGCACGGCGGCGCTTGACGTGGGTCGGCGTTCAACGACCATGGGCGGATGCACGATACGCGCGCCTATGAAGCCGAAACCGAGGGGATCGTGGTTCGCGTGCGGCCCAGCTATCTGGCGGGCCAGTCCGACCCGGACGGCGGCCGCTGGGTCTGGGCCTATCAGGTCGAGATCGTCAATCTGAGCGGCGTGGCGGTGCAGCTGATGGCCCGTCGCTGGGTCATCACCGACGCGCGCGGGCATGTCGAGGAGGTGCGCGGCCCCGGCGTCATCGGCGAACAGCCGACGATCCAGCCGGGCGACAGCTATTCCTACGCCTCGGGCTGTCCGCTGGGCACGGCCTCGGGCTCGATGGTGGGCGGCTATTCCATGACCGACGCCACGGGCCGCACCTTCGAGGCGGCCATCCCGGCCTTCAGCCTGGACGTGCCGGGCGACCGGCGGGTGCTGAACTGAGAACCGTCTTCCCCCGCTTGCGGGGGAAGTGTCACGTCGATCGGCGTAGCCGATCCAGTGACGATGGGGGGCGTGTCCGGCGAACGAAGAAGAATTCCCTCATCGTCCCTGCTCTCGCTGCGCTCGAGGACGGGACACTTCTCCCGCAAGCGGGAGAAGGCGATCGGGTGAGGGGCTGCGTCAACCCGGAAAAGCGCAGCCCCGCCCCAGTTACTCGAGGGCTCTGCGGGAAGGCCTCGAGGCGGAGGGCGGCTCTCTAGAAGCCGTTCATGACAGCCGTATGGCCGAAATGGTTAATGAGCGGTGATGACGTCGCCATCCGCGCTCAAGCAGCGAGCGACCGCGTCGCGAGCGTAGCGCCCCTTAAATGTAGCGCCGCAGCGACCGGGCCAGGTCCGTCGCGCCGCGCTTGACCTGCGGCTGGTAGGCGACGCGGGCATGCTCGACGCAATAGACGCCTTCCGAGGCGCGGCGGCCGCAGAAGCTGAACTCCGACGACGACGGATCGCCGATCGGCCATTTGCACATATGGGCGCCCAGGGTCATCACCGTGGCGGTGCCGGGCAGGTCGGGCATGGGAGCCGGGACCGAGGGCGCGGCGGCGGCGACGCGCGGCTGGACCGCCTCGATGCGGCGCGGGGCCGACGGCGCCTGGGTCGGCTGGGCCGGACGTGGACGCGAGGGGCGGAACGCAGCGCGGGCGGGTTGCGACGGCGCCGCGCGGCCGGACAGGCCCAGGCGGTGCACCTTGCCGATGACGGCGTTGCGGGTCACGCCGCCGCCGAGCTGTTTGGCGATCTGGCTGGCCGACTGGCCCTCAAGCCAGAGCTTCTTCAATGCGCCGACGCGGTCTTCAGTCCAGCCTGCGGTCATAGCCACCCTCCGGGAACTCGATTCAATATATGGGGTCGGCGGCCTCTCTCGGGGCTCTCGACCTACCACTAATCGTAAACGAGGTCCTAACAGACGCAAGATGTGCGAATCAGTCCGTCCACAGAAACCAGATGTAGGGGAGGGGCGAGGGATGAGGGGCGAGGGTCGAGGGTCGAGGGAAGCATGGGTCGGAGCGTGACCGGGGTTGCCTTGCAGTTTCAGGACTGACTGACGTCCTTACTCGACCCTCGACCCTCGACCCTCGACACTCGACACTCGACACTCATCCCTCACCCCTTGCATCGCGCACCTGCCCAACGCATCTGCCCCCCATGACCGACCTGACCACGACTCCCCAGCCGCGCAGCTATCCCGGCGTCAACTGGATCGGGGTGCGGACCCTGTACCTGCGGGAGGTGCGGCGGTTCTGGAAGGTGGGGGCCCAGACCGTGGCCGGGCCGGTGGTCACGACCCTGCTCTATATGCTGGTCTTCGTGGTCGCCCTGCAGGGCACGCGCGCGCCGCTGCGCGGGACCGAGTTCCCCGAGTTCGTCGCGCCGGGCCTGATCATGATGGCTATGCTCAACAACGCCTTCGCCAACGCCTCCTCCAGTCTGATCCAGGCCAAGGTGATGAATACGGCGACCGACTTCCTGACCCCGCCGCTCAGCCCGCTGGAACTGACCATCGGCTTTTCACTCGGCGCCGCGACGCGCGGCCTGGTGGTGGGGTTAGTGACCGCGATCTGCGTCCTGCCGTTCGCCCGGCTGGAGGTGGCGAACCTCGGTCTGGTTCTGTGGTTTGGACTGTCGGCCTGTCTGATCATGGGGATGCTGGGCGTCTTCGCCGGCCTGTGGGCGCAGAAATTCGACCAACTCGCCGCCGTCCAGAATTTCGTCATCATGCCGATGACCTTTCTGAGCGGCACCTTCTATCTGGTCGGGAACCTGCCGGAGCCGTTCTCGACAATCAGCCATTTCAACCCCTTCTTCTATCTCATCGACGGCTTCCGCTCCGGCTTCATCGGCAATGCCGAGGGCAGTCTGCTGATCGGAACGGTCTTGAGCGGAGTGCTGGCCGTGGTCATGGCCTGGGCCTGCTGGGCGGTGTTCCGCTCGGGCTGGCGGCTGAAGAGCTGACGGCTTGGCGGTGTTGACTAACACCGTCCCGCGGCCGAAAAGGCCGGACCCTTATTCCAGCGGTCCCGGCGCTCTCCAGCGGCGGGGCCGTCTCGCTTTTGGAGGCCTGCCCCGTGTCCACTGAACATCTGATGGGTGTCTACAACCGCGCGCCGCTGGAGGTGGATCGCGGTCAAGGCGCGCGTCTGTGGGCGAAGGACGGGACCGAATACCTCGACTGCGTCATGGGCATTTCGACCAACGCCCTGGGCCACGCCAATCCGATCCTCGTCCAGGCGGTCAAGGACCAGGCCGAGAAGCTCTGGCACGTCTCGAACATCTTCAAGATTCCGGGGCAGGAAGCCCTCGCCGACGCCCTGTGCGAAAGGTCGTTCGCCGATGTGGTCTTCTTCACCAACTCGGGCACCGAGGCGGTCGAATGCGCGCTGAAGACGGCGCGCCGCCACCATGTCGCCAACGGAAACCCTGAGCGGATCGACATCTACGGCTTCGACGGCTCCTTCCACGGCCGCACCTACGGCGCCATCAACGCCGCCGCCAACCCCAGCTATACCGAGGGCTTCGGGCCGAAGATGGAGGGCTTCCATCAACTGGTCTGGGGCGACAAGGCGGCGCTGGAGGCCGCGTTCCGGAACCCGACCACCTGCGCCATCATCCTGGAGCCGGTGCAGGGCGAGGGCGGTTGCCGCGCGACGCCCGACGAGGACCTGCGCTGGATGCGCCAGATGGCCGACGACAACGGCGTCCTGATCATCTTTGACGAGGTCCAGTGCGGCATGGGCCGGACCGGTAAGCTGTGGGCCCATGAATGGGCCGGCATGACGCCCGACATCATGGCTGTCGCCAAGGCCCTGGGCGGCGGCTTCCCCATCGGCGCCTGTCTGGCCACCACCCATGCGGCCAAGGGAATGGTCGTCGGCGTGCACGGCTCGACCTTCGGCGGCAACCCGCTGGCCATGGCCGTCGGCGGCGCGGCCTTCGGCGAGATCTCGAAGCCGGAGACCCTGGCCCACGTCAATGAGATCGCCGGCTATTTGAAACAGCAGCTGCACGGTCTGGCCCAGCGCTTCCCCGATGTGATCGTGGACGTGCGCGGCAAGGGCCTCTTGCTGGGCGTCAAACTGGTCCCCAACAACCGCGAATTCATGGGCTGGGCCCGCGATGAGCAGCAGCTGCTGGTCGCCGGCGGCGGCGACAACTGCGTGCGCATCCTGCCGCCCCTGAACCTGACGCTGGAAGAGGCCCGCGAGGCGGTCGCCCGCTTCGAGCTCACCTGCGAGGCCGCGCGCGGGAAGCTGGCGGGCTGATGTTTTTTCCACCCGCTCATCCCCGCGAACGCGGGGACCCAGTCCTGTCCAGCTTGACGCAGCGGGTCCTGGATGAGCGGAGGGGCCGCCCTTCAACACTGATCATCCAAAGCACTGGGTCCCCGCTTTCGCGGGGATGAGCGGAGTAATTGAATGACCCGCCACTTCCTCGATCTTCACCGGCTGAGCGCGGAAGACCTGCGCGCCGTCCTCGATGACGCCCACGCCCGCAAGGCGGCGCGCCAGGGCTGGCCCAAGGGCCGCGCCGACGCCGATGCGCCGGCGAAGGATCGCGTGCTGGCGATGATCTTCGAGAAGAATTCGACCCGCACCCGCTTCAGCTTCGACGCCGCCATCCGCCAGCTGGGCGGGGCCTCGATCATCGCCAACGCCGGCGACATGCAGCTGGGCCGCGGCGAGCCGGTCGAGGATACGGCGCGGGTGCTGTCGCGCATGGTCGATGCGGTGATGATCCGCGCCAACGACCACGAGGACCTCGAACGGTTCGCCCGCGTCGCCACCGTGCCGGTGATCAACGGCCTGACCGACCGTTCGCACCCGTGCCAGATCCTCGCCGACCTGATGACCATCGAGGAGCATCGCGGACCGATCGCGGGCAAGACGATCGCCTGGGTCGGGGACGGCAATAATGTCTGCCACAGCTTCATGCACGCGGCGCCGAAACTGGGTTTCCACCTGAACGTCGCCTGCCCGGCCGACTACCATCCCGACCTGCACGACCTGGCCCGGGGCGGCAACCACGTCACCCTGACCAGCGACCCGCGCGAGGCCGTGGCCGGGGCCGATGTGGTCGTCACAGACACTTGGGTGTCGATGGGCGATGGCGACTATGAGGCCCGACTGGAGGCCTTCGAGGGCTATGGCGTCGACGCCGCCCTGATGGACGCCGCCAACACCGACGCCGTCTTCCTGCACTGCCTCCCGGCCCACCGCGGCGAAGAGGTCACCGACGGAGTCATCGACGGCCCGCGCTCGCTGGTCTGGGACGAGGCCGAGAACCGCATCCACGCCCAGAAGGCGGTGCTGGCGTGGTGTTTCGCGGGTCAGTGCTAGTGAAGAGTGCTAGTGAGCAAATGACCGCTCACTAGCACTGGCACTGTTCACCTACTGTAGATTGACGTCCGCCACCCCGCCCGCGTCCGGCAGCGTCTTGGTCAGATTGGCCTTGGCGATTTCGTAGAAGAACCGGACAGGCCCCTGTTTCGACACCCAGATGCGGCCGTCGTCGGCGTCGAAACGCAGCAGGGTCAGATGCGGGTCGTCCTTGCCGCCGGGATACCAGGCGGCGAGGATCGGGTTCCAGTAGCGGTCGATGATGGTCTGGTCGCGCGGGCTGACCGACAGGGTCCCGTGGATGCAGGCCCAGACTTCCTGATCCTTCGAGCCATAGGTGAACATGGCCGACTGATCGGGAATGGCCGCATCCCTGGCCAGGTCGGTGTCGTCGCGGGTGAAGAACCAGATCGTCCCGGTCTCTTCCTCGCGGAAGGCGGTCATCGGCTGGGCGTGGTAGCCGGGCTGGTCGAGGCCCAGCATGCCGGTGTTGGAGCTCTTGAGGTGGTCCCAGAATTCCTTCTCGGCCTCGGCGGCGGTGAGGGTCTTGTCGGCCATGACGCGTCTCCTGATTGTCGGTTCGGATCAGGAATGACCGGCGGCCGGACCGGTTCCGCCGTCAGTACGGCCGCTGCGGCACGCCCATCAGGGTTCCCAGGTGGATGAGCAGGATGAACACCGACGCGCCCGACAGCAGCATGATGAAACGCCACGGCGCCATGCGCACGCCGCGCCTCGGGTCCCACGGCCGCGACCCGCGCCAGCCGGAGAACACGGACAGGGCCAGGGCGGCGGCGAGCAGGGCGAGGGTCAGGGGCAGGCTCATGGCCGCGAGGTGGTCGGTCCGGCGGCCCGGCGCAAGGGCGATTTCCTTGCCGGGAGGTTAATCTTCACCCGTCGTTAACCACGTCCACGCGAGATAGTCCCCGGCTCGTGGCGCTTTCCACAGGAAGATGGGGAAACCGCTACATCTTGGGGTTAACCACGCGTTTACACGCATCATCTTGGCGTCTAGCGTTCGACAAGTAGGTCGGGAGGCGAATCAGTGAGCGCAGCCGCGCCGTGGAGCGTGAAGGGCATCGAGCCCAAGGCGCGTGAGATCGCCAAGGACCTCGCCCGCCGCTCCGGCATGACGCTGGGCGAGTGGCTCAACACCATCATCATGGAAGACGGCGACGACGAGGGCGGCTTCACGCCCCTGTCGCGCCGCGCCCACGCCGCCGACAGCATCGACCGCCGCGGCCGCAGCCGCCGGGTCGAGGACGCCTATGGATCGGGCGCGGGCGACGATCAGTTGCAGCGCCTCGGCGCCTCGATCGACGCCATCGCCGCCCGCCTGGAGGCCGCCGAGCGCCGCTCGACCGTCGCCATCCAGGGCGTCGATCAGGCCGTCACCGGCCTGGTGCGCCGGCTGGAAGGTCAGGACCAGACCGGCAAGACCTACGCCCGCCGCATCGACGACATCGCCGAGGAACTGCGCGAGGGCCACAAACGCCTGCGCCGCTTCGAACAGGAAACCGGCCCCCAGACCGCCGAGACCTTCGGCAAGGTCGAGACCGCCATGGGCGCCTTCGCCGGCCGCCTTTACGACATCGAGGAACGCCAGCGTTCGGGCGTCAACGAACTGCGCCAGCGGATGGACGCGGTCGAAAAGGCGGCCGGTCCCGGCGTCGGCGCGGACCTGCTGGCCCAGGTCGGCCAGCGGCTGGACCAGGCGCAGGGGCGCACGACCGAGGCCCTGCGCGGCCTGCAAAACGCCTTCGCCGGGCTGGACCAGCGGCTGCGCGCCGCCGAAAGCCGGGTCGAACCCGAGGGGTCCCGCGAGGCGGCCCGGTTCGAGAAACTGGCCGAGACCCTGAGCCGGTCGGTCGAGGCCAACCGCTCGGAGATGATGCGGCGGCTCGACACCGCCGAGACCGAAGGCCGGATGGACCGGATCGAACGCGCCGTCCTGGCCATCGGCGACCAGGTCAAGATGTCGGAGGAACGCTCGGCCAAGGCCGTCGAGGCCATGGGCCGCGAGGTCCTGCGTATCGCCCAGAATCTGAACACCCGCGTCCAGTCGATCGAGGCCGAGACGCCGGTCCGCTTCGAGCAACTGAGCCGCAAGGTCGAGACCGACATGGGCCGCTTCGCCCAGGGCATCGAGCAACGGCTGACCAGCGCCGACGACCGCCACGCCCTGGCGCTGGAAAAGCTCGGCGGCGAGATCACCCGCATCTCCGACCGGCTGAGCGAACGCATCGCCCAGTCCGAGCGCCGCTCACAGCAGGCCCTGGAAGACATCGGCCGCCGCTTGGCCGACAGCTCCACCCGTATCGAACAGGGCTATGACCGGGCCTCGGGCGAACTGGCCGAGCGGATGCGGATGTCCGAGGAGCGCACGGCGGTCCTGATCGCCGAGGCGCGCGACAACATCGAACGCCGCACCGAACCCGTGCGCGCGGCCGAGCCCGCCCCGGACGGCGACTGGCGCGCGGCGGCCTTCCCGGACGCCGCCTTCCCCGACCCCGCCTTCCCGGCGGCCCCGTTCTCGGACGCCGTCTTCGACGATCCGGTCTATGCCGAACAGCAGGCCTGGTCCGCCGACCTGGTGCCCCCGGAACTGGAGCCGGCGCCGTTCGCGGCCGGTGCTCCGGCGGACGAGGTCCTGACCGCCGACGCCATCTTCGACGCGGTCATGCGCGGCCCGCGGGTCGACGAGAGTGCGCCGGCCCCGGCGCCGGCCCCGATGCCTTTCGGCAGCCGTCCGGGCGCCGTGTCGCAGGACGTCGCGCCCGCGCCACAGATTCCATCCTTCACCCCGCCGCCGTTCGACGCCGCGGCCCGGATTCAGCCCGCCCCGACCGCCTTCGGGCAGGGCTTCGGCGGCGCTGATGTCTCGGATGCGCTGGAGGCGACCGCGCCTGAAGCTTTCGAGGCCGCGCATGACGATTTCGAGGGCGAGACGGATTTCGTCGATCCCCGCGCCCTGCGCGCGGCGGCGGCGCAAGGAAGAGCCTCCTCGACGCGCCAAGCCATCGACGCGGCCCGCGCCGCCATGGCGGCCCCCGCTGCCGAGGCCCCGGCCCGCTCGGGCTTCGGACTGAAAAAGGGCGGCAAGTCCCGGCTGCAGGAGCGGCTCGACAAACAGGCGTCCAGGGACGGCGGCACGGTGCGCAAGGCGCTGGGCGCCTCGGCCATCGCGGTCCTGCTCACCGCGGGCGGCGCCTATGCGACGGGCCAGCTGACCGGCTCGGGGCTGAACATTCCCGGCCTGCCGACCGGCGGCCAGACAGCGCAGCCGATCGCGGCCCTCGCCACGGTCCCGGCCGCCGCGACGCCCGCCGATCTGGCGCGCGGCGAACTGCTGTATCAGGAGGCGACAATCCAGCTGGACGCGGACGACGCCGCCGGGGTCGAGACGCTGAAACAGGCGGCGGCGACCGGCTACAGCCCGGCCCAGCTTCATCTGGCCAGCCTGTATCATGACGGCGGCAAGGGGGTGACGGTCGACCTGCCGGAATCGCGCGTCTGGGTTCGCCGCGCGGCCGACAGCGGCGACGCGCGCGGTATGTATAACTACGGCATGTATCTGTTCGAGGGCATCGGCGGCGCCGAGAACCAGGCCGAGGCGCTGGAGTGGCTGGAGCGGTCGGCCGAACGCGGCCTGGTCGACGGCCAGTACAATGTCGCCCGACTCCATGAGACCGGGGGCGAGGGCATCACGCCCGACCTGACCGAGGCCTACAAATGGTATCTGATCGCGGCGCGCGCCGGGGATAGCGACGCCCAGTCCGCGGTCGAGCGTCTGCGCGCCACGGTTCCGGCGACGGCGCGCGGCCAGGCTCGGGCGGACGCCGACCGTTTCGAGGTCGAACCGCTCGCCTGATGCGCTAAGGCCCCGCTTTTCAGGCGCATCGGGTGGCGGGGACCGCCCGGTGGGTCTAGGACACCGTCACTTCCGTCGTCGCCTCACCGGCGCCTAGCCTCAGTTCCAGCCGAAGGCGCGTCCTTTGGATATCTATCTGCCGATCGCCGAGGTTTCGGTGAACTGGCCGCTCCTGGTTCTGCTGGGCGCGACGGTCGGATTCGTGTCCGGACTATTCGGCATCGGCGGGGGTTTCCTGATGGCCCCGATCCTGATCTTCCTCGGCATACCGCCGTCGGTGGCCGTGGCCAGCCAGGCCAGCCACGTCGTGGCCTCCTCGACCTCGGGCGTGATCAGCTATACCAGCCAGAAGGCGGTCGACTACCGCATCGGCGGGGTCATGGCCTTCGGCGGCGTGGTCGGCGCGCTGCTGGGGGTCGAGCTGTTCCGCTATCTGCGCCTGCTCGGCCAGGCCGACATGGCGGTGGCCGTGTCCTATCTGCTGTTCCTGGGCGCCATCGGCACGATGATGCTCTACGAGAGCCTGGGCCAGATCCTGCGCCGGGTGCGCGGCGAGGTCCTGCCGCACAAGGAGCGCCGCCGGCCGATGTGGCTGTACGGCCTGCCGCTGAAGATGCGCTTCCCCCGCTCGGGCCTCTATATCAGCGCCATCCCGCCGTTCGCCCTCGGCGGTTTCGCGGGCGTCCTGTCGGCGATCATGGGCGTCGGCGGCGGCTTCATCCTGGTGCCCGCCATGCTCTATGTGCTGCGCATGAAGGCGGGGGTGGTGGTGGGCACCAGCCTGTTCCAGATCATCATCGTCACGGCCATGACCACCATCCTCCAGGCGGGCCGCAACCAGACGGTCGACATCGTCCTGTCCACTCTCCTGTTGCTCGGCGGCGTGGTCGGCGCCCAGTACGGGGCCCGGCTGTCGGGGCGGTTCCGGCCGGACGTCCTGCGCGCCCTGCTGGCCCTGATCGTCCTGCTGGTCGGCATCCAGATGGGGCTTGAGCTGTTCGTGCGGCCGTCGGACCTGTTCGCCTTCGCCCCGGGGGTCCCGGAATGATCCAGGCCCTCCCACCCCCTCCGCCCGCGATCTCCGCCCCCGCGCCCGAGCGGTCTGTCGGCACGGTCGGCGAAGTCCGCGTCGCCGCCGCCATGACCGACGCCCGGGTCATGGTCGATTCCAGCTTCCGCGGCGCCTCGATCGTCCTGTACGGCGCGGTCTTCAACCCGACCGACCGGCCCGCTGATGTGGTGGTCGTGGTGCGCGGCCCCGACGGCCCCGTGCGCCTGGTCAAGAAGACCCGCAACCTGGGCTTCTGGCTCAACAGCCGACCGGTGCTGTTCGAGGGCGCCCCCGGCTTCTACATGACCGCCTCGACGCGACCGCTAAGCGACATCGCCGACTTCGGCCAGTTGCGGCGGCTGGGCGTGGGCGTCGACCATCTGCGCATCAACGCCCCGCAGGAGAGCCGCACCGTCACCCGCTACGGCGTCCGCGACGTGGTCGTCAGCCGGCTGGGCGAGGACTATCTGGAGTACCGCCGGGCCGTGATCCGGCTGCGCGAGGGCGCGGCCCTGTACAACACCGATCCGGACGGGGTGGAATTCGTCGACGCCGGCCTGTTCCGCGCCGAGCTGGAACTGCCCGCCGTCGCCCCCATCGGCCAGTATTTCGCCGAGGTCTGGCTGTTCCAGGACGGCGAGCCGGTGTCCGTGAGCAACCTGACCCTGACGGTGGAAAAGGTCGGCATCGAGCGCGACATCTATGAGTTCGCCCACCGACGGCCGTGGAGCTACGGCGTGCTTGTGGTGCTTCTGGCGGCCTTGATGGGCTGGGGCGCGAGCCGGTTGTTCAGGCGGCAGTAGGTCGCGTCTCCTCCCTGTTCGCGCAGCGAATGGGGAGGGGGACCATGCGAAGCATGGTGGAGGGGTAGGCCGGAGGCCCGGCCGGCAACCCCTCCGTCACGGCGCTAAGCCGCGCCGCGCCACCTCCCCATTCGCTGCGCGAACAGGGAG
>CALSBO010000061.1:0-17695 GCA_943373195.1 Brevundimonas vancanneytii | reverse complement strand
CCGAAGCACGTCGCGCTGCTCCGACGTCGGAGCCCGAACCCGAGCCTCCAGAACAACACGATCCTCCGGCGTCAGCCGGACCAAAGCAGCCTTGGGTATCATCCCAATGCTGAATCATGAATCAGACAATCGTGGAAGCCTGTACTAGCAGGGACGGGCGGGCCGCGTGAAGCCTGTCCGATCACAGGCCGGATTCTTGTGCGCGGCGCCATCGAGAGAGTCGGCTTGACAATACATAATGTACGCTAGACATTACATTTAGACTTCTGGAGCGTACATGTGAGCAGGATATTCGGCGTGCTGGCGATCAGCCTGGCGTTCGGCGCCTTTCTGGCCTGGCCGCTGTTCGCCTGGCCCGTGCGGCCGGGCTGGATCGGGGCGGCGGCGCTGTTGCTGGCCGCGGTCGCGGTGCGTCGGCATTGGGACGCTCGGCGGCTGGCGGCCGGAGACGATCCGGGCGCGCGGGAGCGCCAGTCGTGGCACGCCATGGCGGCGTTCGGCGTACTGACCGGCCACATGATCGCGGCCCTGATGCAGCAGGTCGATCTGCATGTCGGAAGCGGCAACACCCTGGCGCTGGACAACTGGACCCTGCTCGCCGCGGCCGCCATCGGTTGGTTCATCGTGCGCGCGCCGCGGATGGAGAAGGATGAGCGCGACCGGGAAATGGCGGCGCGCGGCGCCCATGTCGGTCATGCGACGCTGACGGCGCTGCTGATCGTGCTGCTGTTCACGCTCGGCTTCGGACCGCCGCCCGTGCTGGAGCGATTGCCCCCCTTCGTGCTCGGCAATCTGTTGGTGGTGCTGATCCTGCTGGCGGCTCTGGCCAAGCATGTGACGCAGCTGATCGGCTACTGGGCGGCGGCGAGACCGGGAGACGACGCCGATGGCTGAGCTGTCCATCGGCAACCACTTGAGACGGCTGCGTTTCGAGCACGCCGAAATGACCCAGGACGCGCTGGCCCGATCCGCGGGCGTGACCCGGCAGACGGTGATCTCGCTGGAGGCGGGGCGGTATGCGCCGTCGCTGGAGCTGGCCATGCGGCTGGCCCAGGTGTTCGGGCGAGGCGTGGACGACGTCTTCTACTGGCGGACCCCGCCGACGCCCTGAGCGCGGCGGTCCACCTCCTTTTTCTTCAATCTCGCGCCGCGGCGCACAGACAGGATATGAGCCATGACGGCTGGACGACGCACATTTCTGGCCCTTGCGGGCGCCCTGACCGCCGTTCTGGCGGCGGGCGCGGCGACGGCCCAGACCCTCGAGATCACCCCCGGCGGGGAGGTTCTGCATGGACAACCGGTCGCGGTGCGCCTGACGGGCGTGGCTCCGGGGCAGGCCGTCGAGATCAGCGCCGAACGCCGCTTCGGGCGCCCGCAGCCCATGATCTGGCGGTCCAGCGCCGCCTTTACCGCAGACGCGCAGGGTCGGATCGATCTGGCGACGAGCCCGGCCATGAACGGGACGTACCAGGGCGTGGACGCCGCCGGCCTGTTCTGGTCGATGACCCCCACCCCGACGCCCGCGCCGACCGACTGGCGGTCCGGCGAGGTCCGGCTGACGGCGACGGTCGATGGTCAGGTCGTGGCCACTGGCGCGACCCGGCTGATCGGCGCGCTGGCGACGGTCGAGGCGGAGGATATTCCCGGCTTTCCGGCGGCGCGGCTGTACCACCTGCCGGGCGGAGGGCCGCGGCCCGTGATCGTGGTGCTGCACGGCGCCGACGGCGGAACGGGCGCCAGCGACCGCTTCGGCCGCAAACTGGCTTCGCTGGGCTATGCGGTGGTCGGCCTGCCCTACTATTCCGCTGACTGGGCTGAATATGGGCCGCCCAAGGCGATCCCCGAGCTGCCCGGCAGCTTCGTGGATATCCGCATCGACCAGATCGCCGAACTGCGCGACTGGCTGCGCACTCGGCCGGACGTCGATGCGAACCGGATCGCCCTGTTCGGAGGATCGAAGGGCGCCGAGTTCGCCCTGATCGCGGCCAGCAAATATGACTGGATCACCTCGATCGTGGCCTTCGCCCCGTCGGACCTGGTCTGGGAGGGGTGGGGGCTGGAGACGGTGGAGGCCGAGGGCACGCGGTCGTCGTTCTCATATCAGGGCCAGGCCCTGCCCTTCATGCCCTATGTCGGGTTCGTGGAGGGGCTGCTGGCCGGACCGGGCAATGCGAACCTGCTGAAAATCCATGAGGACGGGCGCGCCGCCCACCCTGACCGCGAGGCCGCGGCCCGGATCCGGGTCGAGGACTATCCGGGGGCGGTGATGCTGGTGGCGGGCGACGCCGACCGGGAATGGCGCTCGGGCCAGATGGCGCGGAACGTGGCGGCGAGCCGGGCGGCGGCCGGGCTGGAAACCACCCTGCTGGTCTATCCGGATGCCGGGCACGACGTGGGCGGCGACGGCTGGGCGCCGACGGCGGGCGAGGTGGCGCGCGGGGGCGGGACGGCCCAGGCCAATGCGCGCGCGCAAGCCGACGCCTGGCCCCAGGTTCTGGCCTTTCTGGAGCGAACGCTAGGGCCGGATGGGGAGCGGCCGCATGCCGGGCCGGTGACGGCGAATTGACGTGATATCGGTGATATCGTATCAATAGCCATGGGCCAGATGCTGATCCGAAACCTCGATGACGGCGTCATCGCGAAGTTCAAGGAGCGTGCGGCCCGCCACCGCACCTCCGTCGAGGAGGAGGCGCGCCAGGTGCTCACGGCCAGCGCCGGCGTCGATCGCGATGCGGTGATCGCCAGACTGAACGCCATCGCGGAACGGATCGGTCCCCAAACGGGTCCGGACAGTTTGGAGATACTGCGAGCGTACCGCTATCCAGAAGGTGACGATTGACCTTGGTGGTGGACGCTTCGGTGGCCCTGAAATGGGTTCTGCCGGAGGATGACCGCGAGGCCGCCTTGGCGCTGATCGGGTCGGAAACGTTGATCGCGCCGGATTTCATCATTCTGGAGGTCGCCAATACGCTGGCGATGAAAGCGCGGCGTGGTTTGATGGCGACCGCTCAAGCCGAGGCTTTTCTCGATACCATGACAAACGACATGGGCCTGACGTTCTGGCCATCGCGCAGTCACATGCGGGCGGCGCATGTCCTGGCCAACCTGCTCAATCGCAGCGCCTACGACTCGCTTTATCTGGCCATGGCCTCGGTCGCGAACGCTCGATTGGTAACCGCTGATCGAAAGTTCGCTGAGGCGGTGCGACCCCACCCGACCTACGGGCCGATGGTCCGTCTGCTTTAACTGTGCGCTTTGGCCAATCAGGGTCTTTATTTCGCCGCCAAAGCGAGTATATGACCCGGTTCCGCTAACTCCGTATGAGATATGCGCGAAAGCGCCGAGGCCCGGTTTGTCGCCCTCCGACCGGTGCGAAGGCGCGCTCCTCCCCAAGGGAGCCCTACATTTCAGGCGTCCTGGAGCCGCAAGGCCCGAGGGTGGACGCCGAAACCGATGGTCACGGTTCGCCCGAGAGGCGGAGCCGTGGCTGCTGCATTGACGCGGGCTGCCAGATCTACGGGTCTTGGCCCGCATTGGGAACTAAGCATGGCCAAGTCCAAAGCCGAAGTCGCCGTCGCCAACGGCCAGTTCGCCCACGCCACCACCTTCACCGGCAAGAAGCGCATCCGCCATTCGTTCGGCCGGATCCCCGAAGCGGTGCAGATGCCGAACCTGATCGAGGTTCAGCGCGCCTCCTACGAGCAGTTCCTGCAGCGCGAAGTGCGCTCGGGACCGCGCAAGGACCAGGGCATCGAGGCGGTGTTCAAGTCGGTCTTCCCGATCAAGGACTTCAACGAACGCGCCATCCTGGAATACGTCTCCTACGAGTTCGAGGACCCGAAATACGACGTCGAGGAATGCATCCAGCGCGACATGACCTATGCCGCGCCGCTGAAGGTCAAGCTGCGCCTGATCGTGTTCGAGGCGGATGAAGAGACCGGCGCGCGCTCGGTCAAGGACATCAAGGAGCAGGACGTCTACATGGGCGACATCCCGCTCATGACCGACAAGGGCACCTTCGTCGTCAACGGCACCGAGCGGGTGATCGTCTCGCAGATGCACCGTTCGCCGGGCGTCTTCTTCGACCACGACAAGGGCAAGACGCACAGCTCGGGCAAGCTGCTGTTCGCCGCCCGCGTCATTCCCTACCGCGGTTCGTGGCTGGACTTCGAGTTCGACGCCAAGGACATCGTCTACGTCCGCATCGACCGCCGCCGCAAGCTGCCGGCCTCGACCTTCCTGATGGGTCTGGGCATGGACGGCGAGGAGATCCTCAAGACCTTCTACGAGACCGTGCCCTACGAGAAGCGCGGCGAGGGCTGGGTCACGCCGTACAAGGCCGAGCGCTGGAAGGGCGTGAAGCCCGAGTTCGATCTGGTCGACGCCGACACCGGCGAGGTGATCGCCGCCGCCGGGACCAAGATCAGCGCCCGTCAGGCCAAGAAGCTGGGCGATACGGTCAAGGCCCTGTCGCTGGCCGCCGACGCCCTGCTGACCAAATATCTGGCCGCCGACGCCGTCAACTACGAGACCGGCGAAATCTACGCCGAAGCCGGCGACGAACTGGACCAGCCGACCATCGAACTGCTGGAAGGCCACGGCTTCACCACCATCGACGTGCTGGACATCGACCACGTCACGGTCGGCGCCTACATGCGCAACACCCTGCGCATCGACAAGAACACCGGCCGCGAGGACGCTCTGTTCGACGTCTATCGCGTGATGCGTCCGGGCGAGCCGCCGACCCCGGAAGCCGCCGAAGCCATGTTCAACTCGCTGTTCTTCGACAGCGAGCGCTACGACCTGTCGGCGGTGGGCCGGGTCAAGATGAACATGCGTCTGGAAACCCCCGAGGTGTCCGACGAAATCCGCGTCCTGCAAAAGGACGACGTGCTGAAGGTGCTGCAGATCCTCGTCGGCCTGAAGGACGGCCAGGGCGAGATCGACGACATCGACAACCTGGGCAACCGCCGGGTCCGTTCGGTCGGCGAACTGCTGGAGAACCAGTACCGCGTCGGTCTGCTGCGGATGGAGCGCGCCATCAAGGAGCGCATGTCCTCGGTCGATATCGACACGGTGATGCCGCACGACCTGATCAACGCCAAGCCGGCCGCCGCGGCCGTGCGCGAGTTCTTCGGTTCGTCGCAACTGTCGCAGTTCATGGACCAGACCAACCCGCTGTCGGAAATCACCCACAAGCGCCGCCTTTCGGCGCTCGGACCCGGCGGTCTGACGCGTGAGCGCGCCGGCTTCGAGGTCCGCGACGTACACCCGACCCACTATGGCCGCATCTGCCCGATCGAAACGCCGGAAGGCCCGAACATCGGCCTGATCAACTCGCTGGCCACCCACGCCCGGGTCAACAAATACGGCTTCATCGAGAGCCCCTACCGTCGCGTGAAGGACGGCAAGGCCACGGACGAGGTGGTCTACATCTCGGCCATGGAAGAGGCGAAATACACCATCGCCCAGGCCAACATCGAACTGAAGAACGGCATGATCGTCGAGGACCTGGTCCCCGGCCGGATCAACGGCGACTCGCAACTGCTGATCCGCGCCGACGTGGACATGATGGACGTGTCGCCGAAACAGGTCGTTTCGGTCGCCGCCGCCCTGATCCCGTTCCTGGAAAACGACGACGCCAACCGGGCCCTGATGGGCGCGAACATGCAGCGTCAGGCCGTGCCGCTGGTGCAGTCGGACGCGCCGCTGGTCGGCACCGGCATGGAGGCGGTCGTGGCCGTGGACTCCGGCGCCGTCGTGGTCGCCCGTCGTGACGGCGTCGTCGAACAGATCGACGGCACCCGCATCGTCGTGCGCGCCACCAACGAACTGGACGCCGGCCGTTCGGGCGTCGACATCTACCGCCTGTCGAAATTCCAGCGTTCCAACCAGTCGACCTGCATCAACCAGCGCCCGATCGTGCGCGTGGGCGATGAAGTGAAGCATGGCGACGTCATCGCCGACGGTCCGTCGACGGACCTGGGCGAACTGGCCCTGGGCCGCAACGCCCTGGTCGCCTTCATGCCGTGGAACGGCTACAATTTCGAAGACTCGATCCTGATCTCCGAGCGCATCGTGCGCGACGACGTCTTCACCTCGATCCACATCGAGGAGTTCGAGGTCATGGCCCGCGACACCAAGCTGGGGCCGGAAGAGATCACCCGCGACATTCCGAACGTCGGCGAGGAAGCCCTGCGCAACCTCGACGAGGCCGGCATCGTGGCGATCGGCGCCGAGGTCCAGCCGGGCGACATCCTGTGCGGCAAGGTCACGCCCAAGGGCGAAAGCCCGATGACCCCGGAAGAGAAGCTGCTGCGCGCCATCTTCGGCGAGAAGGCTTCGGACGTCCGCGACACCTCCCTGCGCCTGCCGCCCGGCGTCGCCGGCACCATCGTCGACGTGCGCGTCTTCAACCGTCACGGCGTCGACAAGGACGAGCGGGCCATCGCCATCGAGCGTTCGGAAATCGAGCGCCTGGGCAAGGACCGCGACGACGAGCTCAAGATCCTCGAGCGCAACGTCTACGGCCGCCTGAAGCCGCTGATCCTGGGCAAGAACGCCACGTCCGGTCCCAAGGGCCTGGGCCGCGGCGCCGTCACCGAAGACAAGCTGGGCGAGCTGTCGCGCGGCCTGTGGTGGCAGATCGCCCTCGACGACGAGAAGGCGATGGGCGAGCTGGAGGCCATGAAGGCCCAGTTCGAAAACGCCCGCAAGGCGCTGGACCGCCGCTTCGAGGACAAGGTCGAGAAGCTGCAACGCGGCGACGAACTGCCCCCCGGCGTGATGAAGATGGTCAAGGTCTTCGTGGCCGTGAAGCGCAAGCTTCAGCCCGGCGACAAGATGGCCGGCCGTCACGGCAACAAGGGCGTCATCTCCAAGATCCTGCCGATCGAGGACATGCCGCACCTGGAAGACGGCACCTCGGTGGACGTCGTTCTGAACCCGCTGGGCGTGCCCTCGCGCATGAACATCGGCCAGATCTTCGAAACCCACCTGGGCTGGGCCGCCGCCGGTCTCGGCAAGCAGATCCAGGGCCTGCTGGAAGCCTGGCAACAGGGCGGACAGAAGAAGGCGCTGGTCGACCACCTGACCAGCATCTACGGCCCGGACACCCCGCTTCCCGAGTCGGAAGAGGACCTGGTCGAACTTGCCCGGAACCTCAGCAAGGGCGTTCCGTTCGCCACCCCGGTGTTCGACGGCGCGCACATCAACGACATCGAGGAGCTTCTGGAGAAGGCGGGTCTGGACCGCACCGGCCAGTCGATCGTCTATGACGGCCAGACCGGCGAGCAGTTCAAGCGTCCGGTCACGGTCGGCTACATCTACATGTTGAAGCTGCACCACCTGGTCGACGACAAGATCCACGCCCGTTCCATCGGTCCGTACTCGCTCGTCACCCAGCAGCCGCTGGGCGGCAAGGCGCAGTTCGGCGGACAGCGTTTCGGCGAGATGGAGGTGTGGGCGCTGGAAGCCTATGGCGCGGCCTACACCCTGCAGGAAATGCTGACGGTGAAGTCCGACGACGTGGCCGGCCGGACCAAGGTCTACGAGGCCATCGTCCGCGGCGACGACAGCTTCGAGGCGGGCATTCCCGAGAGCTTCAACGTGCTCGTCAAGGAAATGCGCTCGCTGGGCCTGAACGTGGAGCTGGAGAACTCTTGAGGGTGTGGGGATTGGGGTTTGGGGCGTGGGGATTGTGGCAATGGCCATCCCCTAACGCTTCAGACCCCAACCCGCCCCTTTCAGCCGATCCCACACCCCACACCCCAGCCCCCACGCCCTATTTCGCGGCCTCCGCCGCAGCAAGGAACTCAAGATGAACCAGGAAGTCCTGAACATCTTCAACGCGGTCCCGGTCACTCCGACCTTCGACCAGATCAAGATCGCCCTCGCCAGCCCGGAGAAGATCCGGTCGTGGTCGTTCGGCGAGATCAAGAAGCCCGAGACCATCAACTACCGCACGTTCAAGCCCGAGCGTGACGGCCTGTTCTGCGCCCGTATCTTTGGCCCGACCAAGGACTACGAATGCCTGTGCGGCAAGTACAAGCGCATGAAGTACAAGGGCATCATCTGCGAGAAATGCGGCGTCGAGGTCACCCTGGCCCGCGTCCGGCGCGAGCGGATGGGCCACATCGAACTGGCCAGCCCGGTCGCCCACATCTGGTTCCTGAAATCGCTGCCGTCGCGCATCTCGCTGATGCTGGACATGGCGCTGAAGGACGTGGAGCGCGTGCTCTACTTCGAAAACTACATCGTCACCGAGCCGGGCCTGACCCCGCTGAAGCAGAACCAGCTGCTGACGGAAGACGAATTCTACCGCTACCAGGACGAGTTCGGCGATGACGGCTTCACCGCCGAGATCGGCGCCGAGGCCGTGCGCAACCTGCTGATCGGCATCGACCTGCACGCCGAAGCCGACAAGCACCGTGGCGAACTGGCCGACAGCCCCTCGGAAATGAAGGCCAAGAAGGCCTCCAAACGCCTGAAGCTGATCGAGGCCTTCCTCGAGAGCGGCAACAAGCCCGAGTGGATGATCCTGACGGTCGTGCCGGTCATTCCGCCGGAACTGCGCCCGCTGGTGCCGCTGGACGGCGGCCGGTTCGCCACCTCGGACCTGAACGACCTGTATCGCCGGGTCATCAACCGCAACAACCGCCTCAAGCGCCTGATCGAGCTGCGCGCGCCCGACATCATCATCCGCAACGAAAAGCGGATGCTGCAGGAATCGGTCGACGCCCTGTTCGACAACGGCCGTCGCGGTCGGGTCATCACGGGCGCCAACAAACGCCCGCTGAAGTCGCTGGCCGACATGCTGAAGGGCAAGCAGGGCCGCTTCCGCCAGAACCTTCTGGGCAAGCGCGTCGACTATTCGGGCCGTTCGGTCATCACCGTGGGTCCCGAGCTGAAGCTGCACGAGTGCGGCCTGCCCAAGAAGATGGCGCTCGAGCTGTTCAAGCCGTTCATCTATGCGCGCCTCGACGCCAAGGGCCTGTCGGGCACCGTCAAACAGTCCAAGCGCATGGTCGAGCGCGAGCAGCCGCAGGTGTGGGATATCCTCGACGAGGTCATCCGCGAGCACCCGGTCCTGCTGAACCGCGCGCCGACGCTGCACCGTCTGGGCATCCAGGCGTTCGAACCGAAGCTGATCGAGGGCAAGGCCATCCGCCTGCACCCGCTGGTCTGCACCGCCTTCAACGCCGACTTCGACGGCGACCAGATGGCCGTCCACGTCCCGCTGAGCCTCGAGGCCCAGCTGGAAGCGCGCGTCCTGATGATGTCGACGAACAACATCCTGTCGCCCGCCAACGGCAAGCCGATCATCGTGCCGTCGCAGGACATCGTCCTGGGCCTGTACTACCTGTCGCTGATCAAGGAAGGCGAGAAGGGCGAGGGCAAGCTGTTCGCCAACATGGGCGAGATCGACGCCGCGCTCGACGCCGCCGTCGTGTCCCTGCACACCAGGATCAAGGCGCGCTGGACCGAGATGAACGCCGCCGGCGAAGTCATCACCAAGGTCATCGACACGACCCCCGGCCGGATGAAGCTGGGCGCCCTGCTGCCGCTCAACGCCAACATCGGCTACCGGCTGCTCGAGAAGAACCTGACCAAGAAGGAGATCGGCAACCTGATCGATCAGGTCTATCGCCACTGCGGTCAGAAGGCGACGGTCATCTTCGCCGACCAGATGATGCAGCTGGGCTTCCGTGAAGCCGCCAAGGCCGGCATTTCCTTCGGCAAGGACGACATCGTCATCCCCGCCGCCAAGGCCACCCTGGTCGCCGCCACCCGGACCCAGGTCGAGGAGTACGAGCAACAGTACGCCGACGGCCTGATCACCAAGGGCGAGAAATACAACAAGGTCGTCGACGCCTGGGCCAAGGCCACGGACAAGATCGCCGATGCGATGATGGGCGAGATCGCCCAGCCGCGCGTCCTGGCCAAGGGTCAGGCGCCGGACATCAACTCGGTGTTCATGATGGCCAACTCGGGCGCCCGCGGTTCGCAGGCGCAGATGAAGCAGCTGGGCGGCATGCGGGGCCTGATGGCAAAGCCGTCGGGCGAGATCATCGAGACGCCGATCATCTCGAACTTCAAGGAAGGCCTGACCGTCCTCGAATACTTCAACTCCACCCACGGCGCCCGCAAGGGTCTGGCCGACACGGCGCTGAAGACCGCCAACTCGGGCTATCTGACGCGTCGTCTGGTCGACGTGGCGCAGGACTCCATCGTCACCGAGGACGATTGCGGCTCGACGCGGGGCATCACCCTGCGCGCCGTGGTCGAAGGCGGCGACGTGCTGGTCTCGCTGGGCCAGCGGGTCCTGGGCCGCTATGCGGCCGAGGACATCAAGGAGCCGGGCGGCGACAAGGTCCTGTTCCCCGCCGACACCTATCTGCAAGAGGAAGAGGTCGAGGTCATCGACCAGGCCGGCGTCCAGTCGGTCAAGGTCCGCTCGGCCCTGACCTGCGAGGCCGAGGCCGGCATCTGCGCCTATTGCTACGGGCGTGACCTGGCGCGCGGCACCAACGTCAACATCGGCGAAGCGGTCGGCGTCATCGCCGCCCAGTCGATCGGCGAACCCGGCACCCAGCTGACGATGCGGACCTTCCACATCGGCGGCACGGCCCAGGTGGCGGAGACCTCGTTCTACGAGGCGACCAACCCCGGCGTCGCCAAGATCACCGGCCCGACCGTCAAGGCGGCGCACGGCGATCTGGTGGCCATGAGCCGCAACGTCGTCGTCACCATCGTCGTCGACGGCAAGGACCGCGAGAGCCACAAGATCCCCTACGGCGCCCGTCTGCGGGTGGTCGAGGGATCGGACGTCAAGCGCAGCCAGCGTCTGGCGGAGTGGGACCCCTACACCTCGCCGATCCTGACCGAGGTCGGCGGCGTGATCCGGTTCGAGGATCTGGTCGAGGGCCTGTCGGTCCGCGAGGAAACCGACGAAGCGACGGGCATCGCCCAGCGCGTCGTCTCCGACTGGCGCGCCAGCCCGCGCGGCGCGGACCTGCGTCCGGCCATGGGCGTCACCAAGGGCGACGAATACGCCAAGCTGGCCTCGGGCTCCGACGCCCGCTACCTGCTGCCGGTGGGCGCCGTTCTGTCCGTGAACAACGGGGACTCGGTCAAGCCGGGCGAGATCATCGCCCGCGTCCCGACCGAAGGCGCCAAGACGCGCGACATCACCGGCGGTCTGCCGCGGGTGGCCGAGCTGTTCGAAGCCCGTCGTCCCAAGGACTGCGCGGTCATCGCCGAGATGGACGGCCGCGTCGAATTCGGACGCGACTACAAGAACAAGCGCCGCATCAAGATCACGCCTGAGGTCAACGCCGACGGCGAGCAGGGCGAAGCGGTCGAGTTCCTGATTCCCAAGGGCAAGCACATCTCCGTCCACGACGGCGATCTGATCAACAAGGGCGACTACATCATCGACGGCAACCCGGATCCGCACGACCTGCTGCGCATCCAGGGCGTCGAGGCCCTGGCCGAATACCTCGTCAACGAGGTGCAGGAGGTCTATCGCCTGCAGGGCGTGCCGATCAACGACAAGCACATCGAGGTGATCGTTCGCCAGATGCTGCAGAAGGTCGAGATCCTCGACTCGGGCGAGACCACCCTGATCCGTGGCGACACGGTCGAAGTGGCCGAGGCCGTGCTGGAGAACGAGAAGGTCGAGAAGCGTGGCGGCCGTATCGCCACCACCCAGCCGGTCCTGCTGGGCATCACCAAGGCGAGCCTGCAGACCCGCAGCTTCATCTCGGCGGCGTCCTTCCAGGAGACCACCCGCGTCCTCACCGACGCCTCGGTCAACGGCAAGGTCGATACGCTGGAAGGCCTGAAGGAGAACGTCATCGTCGGCCGTCTGATCCCGGCGGGCACGGGCGCCTATCTCCGCGCCCTGCAGAAGATCGCCAACGAACGCGACGCCGAACTGACGTCGACCCGCGAGGCGGCCATCGAGCCGCTTCCGGCCGACCTGGCCCTGGAGCTGGAGAGCAGCGAAGGCTGATCCCGGGTCGAGCCCGGGATGACGATCCGACTGTGAAGAGGGCGGCTCCGGCGACGGGGCCGCTCTTTTCTTTTGTGGTGGCGTGCAGGCCCTGGAGCCGCGCGCTTGTCATCCCGGCCGAAGCGAAGCGAAGAGCCGGGACCGAGTGCTCCCAACTACTTGCAGCTCCCCGAAATCGCGACGCGATTATCGGGGAGACGGGTGACCACCGCACCATGTCCTGACCTGTCTCCCGGATAGCTGCTGACGCAGCTTCCGGGAGAATGAAGATCGCTGTGCCCGGGCGTCCCGGATCACCGCTTCGCGGCGTCCGGGATGACAACGGCTCAGTCCTCTTCGGCCTCGCGAATGCGGTCCCGGCGGGTGCGGACGTTGGTCGTCGAGTCCGGCCTGAGCGCCGGCTCCAGATGCGCCCCGGCGACGCCCATGCCGAAATTGGAGCCGGGGCCGTCCTGCGGTCCCACGACGCCGGTCCCGCCGGCGAGCGGACGGCGGCGGGCTTCGTACTGGGCCAGGCGGCGGGCGCCCTCGCGCGCGAAGGGACTGCCGGCGCTGTCGTCTATGGGCGCGGCGGCGGCGGCGCGCCGGCCGAAGCGGTCATCGCAGACGGCGCGCTCGGCGGCGCTCAGAAGGCCCGGCGTGGCGCAGCCGGGGCCGCGGGTGCGCAGGCCGCGGCCGACGCGGTCGCCCATCGTCTCGGGCCGCACGGACCAGCCCTCGACGCCGGGGGGCGGGGGTTGAGCGCTTGGCGCGGGCGCGCCGATGCGGGGCGTTGGCGGGGCGGGGCTGTCGTCTTCATCGGGGTCGCGCAGGAGCCGGTCGGGGGCGACCGTCGCGGCGTTGGGCAGGGCAGGGGCGTCGATCGGCCGGTCCGGCGGGGGGCGGACGCGCGCGGCCTCGCCGGGCAGCAGCGGGCGCGGCTCCATCTGGACATGGATGACAGGGTCCCCGATCAGGCCGGACAGGGTCAGGCCCATCGAGCGCAGGCCCAGCCAGGCGAACAGGCCGACGTGGGCGAGGACGGACGCCGTGACGATCGCCGGCTTGCGCCAGCGCTCCGCCCGCGCGGGCCACACCCAGTCCGGCCCCCGAAATCGCCATCCACCCGCCATGCGCGCACAGGAGGGGGCGAGCGTGGCGGTATTGGGGCCTGAAGAGGCTGGGAATGCAGCCGGGCGCTGCTGCGACGCCGCCGCCCTTGACCTTCAGCCCCCCCGCGCGTAGAAGCCGCCCACTTTCGAGGTTCCCGGTTCGCCGGGTTCCGGGATCGTGACAATTGAGCGGACGGGCTGTGCCCGCCGGAACGCCCGAAGCGCGCGTTCCGGCCCTTTTTGTTGGTTGCCGGTTCGCCGGGGGCGAACCGGGGGCGTTTGGCGGTCGCGTCTCCGGCTCGAGATCAAACCCGGGGCGGCGCATCGGCGTCGTCCGAAAAGAAGGCTCACGAGGCGCTCCGGCCGAAAGGCACACGCCTCCATCGATTGAAAGAGACGAGTTTCGAATGCCGACCATCAACCAGCTGATCCGCAAGCCGCGCCAACCCAAGCCGGTCCGCAACAAGGTCCCGGCCCTGAAGGGCTGCCCGCAGCGCCGCGGCGTCTGCACCCGCGTCTATACGACGACCCCGAAGAAGCCGAACTCGGCCCTGCGCAAGGTCGCCAAGGTGCGCCTGACCACCGGCATCGAAGCCGTGTGCTACATCCCCGGCGAGGGCCACAATCTGCAGGAGCACTCGGTGGTCCTGATCCGCGGCGGCCGCGTCAAGGATTTGCCCGGCGTTCGCTACCACATCCTGCGCGGCGTGCTCGACACGCAAGGCGTCAAGGACCGCAAGCAGCGCCGTTCGCACTACGGCGCCAAGCGTCCGAAGTAAGCGACCGCCCCACTCCATTCGCTGGCCCATTGTTCGTTTCTTTGGCCAGCCGTCCGACACCGATTTAGAAGGCCAAGCCCATGTCCCGTCGTCACCGCGCCCAGAAGCGCGAAGTTCTGCCGGATCCCAAATACAAGGATCTGATCGTCACCAAGTTCATGAATTACGTCATGTACGAGGGCAAGAAGGCCGTCGCCGAGAACATCGTCTACGGTGCGTTCGAAATCCTGGCCGACAAGAAGAAGGAACAGGAGCCCGTCGCGACGTTCCACGCCGCGCTGGACAACGTGGCCCCGGCCGTCGAAGTCCGCTCGCGCCGGGTCGGCGGCGCCACCTATCAGGTGCCGGTCGAGGTTCGCCCCGATCGCCGCCGCGCCCTGGCCATCCGCTGGCTGGTCAACGCCGCCCGCAAGCGCGGTGAGAACACCATGACCGAGAAGCTGGCCGCCGAACTGCTGGACGCCTCGAACAACCGCGGCACCGCGGTCAAGAAGCGCGAAGACACCCACAAGATGGCCGAAGCCAACCGCGCCTTCAGCCATTACCGCTGGTAACGCCTTCAAAGCGTCACCCGCACTGACTATCCGAGGGTATCCGGCGCGGGCGGTTTGAGCTAAATCGCCCGCGCCGCCTGTCCCCGCACCGACCGATATCTCCCCGAGGGCGCCCAACGCGTCCTGAACTCACTTCAAGGCACGCTCCCCATGGCCCGTCTCAACAAGATCGAGGACTACCGCAACTTCGGCATCATGGCCCACATCGACGCGGGCAAGACGACGACGACCGAGCGGATCCTGTACTACACCGGCAAGAACCATAAGATCGGCGAAGTCCACGACGGCGCCGCGACCATGGACTGGATGGACCAGGAGCAGGAACGCGGCATCACCATCACCTCGGCCGCGACGACCGCCTTCTGGAAAGAGAAGCGCCTCAACATCATCGACACCCCCGGCCACGTGGACTTCACCATCGAGGTCGAGCGTTCGCTGCGCGTGCTCGACGGCGCCGTGACGGTGCTGGACGGCAACGCCGGCGTCGAGCCGCAGACCGAGACCGTCTGGCGCCAGGCCGACAAGTATCGCGTGCCGCGGATCGTCTTC
Organism: Brevundimonas vancanneytii; assembly: GCA_943373195.1. GTDB lineage: Bacteria > Pseudomonadota > Alphaproteobacteria > Caulobacterales > Caulobacteraceae > Brevundimonas > Brevundimonas vancanneytii_B. Next base: position 2,706 of record CALSBO010000061.1, on the reverse strand, counting down.
GTCAACAAGATGGACAAGATCGGCGCCGATTTCGACGCCTCGGTGCAGTCGATCCGCGACCGCCTGGGCGCCAAGGCCGTGCCGATCCAGTTCCCGATCGGTTCGGAAAACACCCTGTCGGGCCTGGTCGACATCGTCGCCATGAACTCGGTGGTCTGGGACAACGACGCCCTGGGCGCCAACTTCACCGTCGGCCCGATCCCCGACGACCTGATGGACAAGGCCGTCGCCGCTCGCCAGTACCTGATCGACAATGCCGTCGAACTCGACGACGAGGCGATGGAAGCCTATCTGGACGGCGCCGAGCCCTCGCTGGAAGTGCTGAAAAAGTGCATCCGCAAGGCCGTGCTGACCGGCGCCTTCTATCCGATCCTGTGCGGCTCGGCCTTCAAGAACAAGGGCGTGCAGACGCTGCTGGACGCCGTGGTCGACTATCTGCCGTCGCCGGTGGACATTCCGCCGACCCCGGGCATCGACTTCAAGACCGAAGAGCCGATCGTGCGCCGCGCCTCGGACGACGAGCCGCTGTCGGTCCTGGCGTTCAAGATCATGGACGATCCGTTCGTGGGCTCGCTGACCTTCTGCCGCATCTATTCCGGCAAGATGGAAACCGGCATGGGCCTGCTGAACTCAAGCCGCGACCGCAAGGAACGCGTCGGCCGCATGCTGCTGATGCACTCCAACGACCGTCAGGACATCAAGGAAGCCTATGCCGGCGACATCGTCGCCCTGGCCGGCCTGAAGGACACCCGCACGGGCGACACCCTGTGCGACCCGATCAAGGGTCCGGTGATCCTGGAGAAGATGGAATTCCCGGCGCCGGTGATCGAGATCTCGGTCGAGCCCAAGACCAAGGCCGACCAGGAGAAGCTGGGCGTCGCCCTGGCCAAGCTGGCCTCGGAGGATCCCTCGTTCACCGTCTCGACCGACCACGAGTCGGGCCAGACCATCCTCAAGGGGATGGGCGAACTGCACCTGGACATCAAGATCGACATCCTGCGCCGCACCTACAAGGTCGACGCCACGATCGGTCAGCCCCAGGTCGCCTATCGTGAATCGCTCGGCCGCAAGGTCGACATCGACTACACGCACAAGAAGCAGACCGGCGGTACGGGCCAGTTCGCCCGCGTGATGCTGACCTTCGAGCCCGGCGAACCCGGCTCGGGCTTCGTGTTCGAGAACTCGATCGTCGGCGGCGCCGTGCCCAAGGAATACATCCCGGGCGTCCAGAAGGGACTGGAGTCGATCAAGGACTCTGGCCTGCTGGCCGGCTTCCCGCTGATCGACTTCAAGGCCACCCTGACGGACGGCAAGTTCCACGACGTCGACTCCAGCGTGCTGGCGTTCGAAATCGCGGCCCGCGCCGCCTTCCGCGAACTGAAGGACAAGGGCGCGCCCAAGCTGCTCGAGCCGATCATGGCGGTCGAGGTCGTGACCCCCGAGGACTACCTCGGTTCGGTCATCGGCGACCTGAACGGCCGTCGCGGCATGATCCAGGGTCAGGACATGCGCGGCAACGCCACCGTCGTGAACGCCTTCGTGCCGCTGGCCAACATGTTCGGCTATGTGAACACCCTTCGCGGGATGTCGCAGGGCCGCGCCGCCTTCACCATGCAGTACGACCACTATGAGCCGGTGCCGCAACACGTCGCCGACGAAGTGATCAAGAAATATTCCGCCTAAACCAACACCCTGAAATTTTGGACAAGCCCCCTGTTCAGGGGACGGAGAGAAGAGAATGGCCAAGGAAAAGTTCGAACGTAACAAGCCGCACTGCAACATCGGCACGATCGGTCACGTCGACCACGGCAAGACGACGCTGACGGCGGCGATCACGATGGCGCTGGCCAAGGCCAGCGGCGGCAAGGCGATGAACTACGCCGACATCGACGCGGCGCCGGAAGAGAAGGCGCGCGGCATCACGATCAACACGGCGCACGTCGAGTATGAGACGGCGGCCCGTCACTATGCCCACGTCGATTGCCCCGGCCACGCCGACTATGTGAAGAACATGATCACGGGCGCCGCCCAGATGGACGGCGCCATCCTGGTGGTGTCGGCCGCCGACGGCCCGATGCCGCAGACCCGCGAGCACATCCTGCTGGCCCGTCAGGTCGGGGTGCCGGCCCTGGTGGTCTATCTGAACAAGGTCGACCTGGTGGACGACGCCGAACTGCTGGAACTGGTCGAGATGGAAGTGCGCGAGCTGCTGTCCAGCTACCAGTTCCCGGGCGACGACATTCCGATCACCGCCGGTTCGGCCAAGGCCGCCACCGACGGGGTGAACCCGGAGATCGGCGAACAGTCGGTGATCAAGCTGATGCAGACCGTGGACGACTACATCCCGCAGCCGGCGCGTCCGCTGGACCTGCCGTTCCTGATGCCGGTGGAAGACGTCTTCTCGATCTCGGGCCGCGGCACCGTGGTCACGGGCCGGGTCGAGCGCGGCATCGTCAAGGTCGGCGAGGAAGTCGAGATCGTCGGCATCCGTCCGGTCCAGAAGACGACCTGCACGGGCGTGGAAATGTTCCGCAAGCTGCTGGACCAGGGCCAGGCGGGCGACAACGTCGGCGTGCTGCTGCGCGGCACCAAGCGCGAGGACGTCGAGCGCGGTCAGGTTCTGTGCAAGCCGGGTTCGATCACCCCGCACACGAAATTCCTGGCCGAGGCCTATATCCTGACCAAGGAAGAGGGCGGCCGTCACAC
>CALSBO010000060.1:0-18774 GCA_943373195.1 Brevundimonas vancanneytii | reverse complement strand
GGGCGTCAACGGCGGCGTGATCTCGCTGGACGGCAAGGGCGAAACCGCCCTGGCCCGCCCGACCGCGGACGGCGTGCGCGAGCCGCTCAACCGCCGCGCCACCATCGGCATCAACTTCCGCTAAACCCGGAAGGCCGAAGGACCGGCGCTCGGCCTCAGCAGGCCGAAGGCCGGTAGGCCAAACGACAAGCAGCCGCCGGTCCCCGAAAGGGGGCCGGCGGTTTTGCTTGGGGCCAGTGTTGGTCGGCGGGGTGGCCAAAGCGGCGCCCGCTCGCTATCTCCGCGCGACGGACGAAGGACGGGTTTCCATGCGCGTGGCGATGATCGGTACAGGCTATGTGGGCCTGGTCTCAGGGGCCTGTTTCGCCGATTTCGGCCATGAGGTGACCTGCGTCGACAAGGATCCGTCCAAGATCGCGCGGCTGATGAAGGGCGAGATCCCGATCTTCGAGCCCGGCCTGGACGATCTGGTCGCCGCCAACGTCCGGGACGGCCGGCTGAGCTTCGCGCTTGACGGGGCCGAGGCGATCCGCACGGCCGACGCGGTCTTCATCGCCGTGGGCACGCCGTCGCGGCGCGGCGACGGCCACGCCGACCTGTCCTATGTCCATGCCGCCGCGGAGGAGATCGCCGGCCTGATCGAGGGCTTCACCTTGGTGGTGACCAAGTCCACGGTTCCGGTGGGCACGGGCGACGAGATCGAACGCATAATCCGTGAGCGCCGCCCGGACGCCGAGTTCGCGGTGGTTTCCAATCCGGAGTTCCTGCGGGAGGGGGCGGCGATCGAGGACTTCAAACGGCCGGACCGCGTCGTGGTCGGCACCGAGGACGCGCGCGCCCAGGCCGTGATGCGCGAGCTGTACCGCCCGCTGAACCTGAACGAGACGCCGATCCTGTTCACCGGCCGGCGCACCTCGGAACTGATCAAATATGCGGCCAACGCCTTCCTGGCGATGAAGATCACCTTCATCAACGAGATGGCGGACCTGTGCGAGGCGGTCGGCGCGGACGTGCAGCAGGTCGCGCGCGGCATCGGCCTGGACAAGCGGATCGGCGGCAAATTCCTGCATGCCGGGCCGGGCTACGGCGGCTCATGCTTTCCCAAGGACACCATCGCCCTGGTGCGGACCGCGACCGACGCCGGCGCGCCGGTTCGCCTGATCGAAACCACGGTCCAGATCAACAGCGCGCGCAAGAAGGCGATGGCCGGCCGGGTCGCGGAGGCCCTGGGCGGGGAGTTGAAGGGCAAGACCGTCGCCCTGCTGGGCCTGACCTTCAAGCCGAACACCGACGACATGCGCGACGCACCCTCCCTGGACGTCGCCCCGGCCCTGATGGCCATGGGCGCCACGGTGCAGGCCTTCGATCCCGAGGGCATGAAGGAGGCCGCCCATCTGCTGGAGGGCGTGGTGTTCAAGGACGGTCCCTATGAGGCCGTCACGGGCGCCGATGTGGTGGTGATCCTGACCGAATGGGACCAGTTCCGGGCCCTGGACCTGGACCGGGTCAAACTGCTGGTGCGCCAGCCGGTGATGGTGGATCTGAGAAACGTCTATCGGCCCGACGACATGCGGGCCCGCGGCTTCCGCTACACCTCGATCGGCCGGGCCTAACGCAGGGCGACCCGGGTCAGTTCGGGGCGTTCGGCGGCGACGGCTTCGCCCTGGGGCAGCAGCGTCCGGCCCGCGCCGATCACGACGGTGGCCGTCAGCACCGCCGCGACCGCGGCGATGGCGGCCAGTTTCACCCCGTCGGCGAATTCCTGATGGTCTGGACGCAAGCGATTCCCCCGCGACGATCGCGGATCGTTTCCAGCACCGGACGCGCCGCGCCGCAAGTCACGGAACGGTGTCCGGCAGGAAAAAGGGCGGAGCCGCGAAGCCCCGCCCTCTTTCTGGTTGCGCTACCGCCCTTCGGGCTACTTGAGCGCGGGTCGTGGGTGCGCCGCGGTTAGCCGCGGAACGGACGGATCAGGATCTCGACCCGGCGGTTCTGCGCCTTGCCGGCGGCGGTGTCGTTCGAGGCGATCGGGGCGCTTTCGCCGCGGCCGTCGACATAGAGCCGGTCGGCCAGGACGTCGCGGCCGACCAGATACCGGGCCACCAACGAGGCGCGCTGGCGCGAGAGGTTCAGGTTGAAGTCGTCGGCGCCGTCGGAATCGGCATGGCCGACGATGTCGACGATGGACTGGTCATAGCGGTTCAGCACCCCGGCCACGTCGTCGAGGGTGGCGTTGAAGCGCGGGTTGATGGACGACTGGCCCGAGGCGAAGGTCACGTCCGAGGGCATGCGCAGGACCAGATTGTCGCCCTGACGCGCCACGCCGACGCCCGAGCCCGACAGTTCGGCCTCAAGCTCGCGCTGCTGGCGGTCCATGTACTGGCCGACGGCCGCCCCGCCCAGGGCGCCTATGCCGGCGCCGATCAGGGCGTTCTTGCGGCCTTCCTCGGAATTGGAGGTGTTGGTCAGATAACCCAGCAGGGCGCCGCCCAGGGCGCCGGCGATCACGCCCGTTCCGGTGTTGTTGCGGCGCGGCGCGGAGCTGTAGGGGTCGGTGGTGGTGCAGGCGGCGCCGCCGAGCAGGATGGCGACACTGGCTCCCGTGAGGAGAAGCTTGCTGCGCATAGGGAGGTATCCTTTGGTCGTGAGAGAGCTATGGCGCCGAAACGCAGCCTTACGGTGGAGGTTCCGGTCTGTACGCCGGATGAACGAGTCCCCGACGGTCCCCGGGGCTTTGCCAAGTCAGCGGCTTAGGGCGTAATGAACCGGCTGATGCAGTCGATGAGGCCAGCCGTGAGCGAGACCCTGAGCAACGACACCAAGACCCCCTCGGGCCGCGCCATCGAGCCGGTGTCGATGAAACTGTACGACGCCGATTTCCAGGCTTTCGCCGACCGGCTGGGGGCGTCGTTCAAACGCTATGGCTTCGCGGTCATCGCCGACCACGGGCTGGACGAGACGGTGATCGACGCCGCCGTCGCGGACACCAGGACCTTTTTCGCCCTGCCCGAGGAGACCAAGCGCCGGTACCACCAGCCCGGCACCGGCGGGGCGCGGGGTCTGACCCCGTTCGGCGTCGAGGCCGCCAAGGGCGCGGCGACGGTCGATCTGAAGGAGTTCTGGCACGTCGGGCGCGAACTGCCCGAGGGCCACCCCTACCGCAAATACATGCGCGACAACGTCTGGCCGACCGAGGTCGAGGGCTTCCAGCGCCACCTGTACGGGATGTTCGCCGCCATGGACGAACTGGGCGCCAAGATCCTGCGCGCCATCGCCCGCTATCTGAAGCTGGGCGACGGCTTCTTCGAGGACAAGGTCGAGATGGGGAACAGCATCCTGCGGATGCTGCACTATCCGCCGGTGCCGGCGGGGGCCTCGGGGGTGCGGGCCGGGGCGCATGAGGACATCAATGTCATCACCCTGCTGCTGGGGGCCGAGGAGGCGGGCCTGCAGCTGAAGGACGCCGACGGCGAGTGGCTGGACATCGCGCCGCCGCCCGGCGCCCTGGTGGTCAATATCGGCGACATGCTGCAGCGGCTGACCAACCACGTCCTGCCGTCGACCAGTCACCGGGTCGTCAATCCGGCGCCCGAGCGGGCCAGCTTCGCCCGCTATTCCACGCCCTTCTTCCTGCATTTCAACCCGGACTTCGTCATCGAGACCCTGCCCGGCATGGTCACGCCCGAGAATCCCGACCGCTACGCCGGCAAGGCGATCATGGCCGAGGACTTCCTGACCGAGCGGCTGAAGGAAATCCGGCTGATCTGAAGGCGCGGGACAGCCGCTATCCGGAGATGCGCAGCTGGGTCAGTTCGCGGCCGATGGCGGCGAAGGCCTCGGACAGGTCGCCGCCGCTGGCCGGCAGATAGACATGGTCCGGGCTGGTGGCGCAGTACTGCATGACGTCCTCCGCCGCCCCGCCCGCCGCCAGTTCGAGCCCGACCGTATAGACGATGACGCCCTCGGCCTTCATCGCGTCGCAGAGCTCTTCGGCCTGGTCGAACGGGTCGCCGTTTGTGGCGGCGCAATTGATCCGTTCGCCGCCGTTGCCGGAGTTGCTGGCCAGGACGCCGGTGCAGTAGTTGGTGTTGAACTCGCCGTCGGTCATCAGGATGACGGCCTTCAGCAATTCGTTGGGGCTGGCGGGTCCGGCCGGATTGCCGGACCAGAGGGGGTTGAAGCTGGGCGAGACGGTGTACCAGCCCCACGCCAGACCGATATGGCCGGCCGTCGAGCCGGTGACACTGAAGCTTGAGATAAGCGACTTCATCGCGGTCTTGTTCGATGACAGCGGCATGATGGCCGCGGAGGGGCAGGGCGCGTTGGTCGCGGGATAGTTCCGACCGACGTAGGCTGTCGACGGGGCCGCGCTGGTATAGGCTTGGGCGCCGGTCCGTTCGGTGGCGCAGGCGCTGATCTGATGGGCGCGCAGATTGCCGGATATGTTCCGGAACACCCGCCACTGGCAGCCGTCGCGCCCGCACCATGACTGGCCGCCGCTTGAGTAGGTGTTCCACGATGTGGCGTTCACGCCGAGCGAATAGGTGTTGGCGGTGACGTTGCCGATCTCGAAGGGCGTGTTGTTGATCTGGGTCATGCCCGACACGCCGGTGATATAGACGCCCTCGCCGTTGGACAGGCCATGATTGTTCGAGGTGACGACGACGGAGCAGTCCGAGACCCGGCACTCGCGCTCGGTTCCGCCCGAAGAATAGTTCGAGTAGCTGGAGGTGCTCCAGTTGGCGCCGGTCCCGGCGTCCTTCAGCTGGAAGCGGTTCGAGTTCACCACCGTCACCCGGTAGATGCGGTTGTTGACCTGGGTCATGCCGTTGACGCCGCTGATCCAGACATAGTCGTTGTTGGCCAGTCCATGGCCGTTGGCGGTCACCACGCCGGGATTGGCGCGGGTGATGGCGGTGATGTTGGTGGACGATCCGACCTGCCAGGACGCGCCCGATATGCTGGTCGACTGGGTCGGCGTTCCGCGCGCGCCGTTGGCCCAGGAGCCCATGTTGACGCCGATGGAATAGGGCACCACCGACATGCGGGTGTAGTAGGGCGTCTGGACGTCCTGAACCACCAGATCGACCAGGTCCCGGGCGGCGGCCTTCATCGCGGTGATCCGGCTGCCGGCCATGGAGCCCGTGATGTCGAGGACCAAGGCGACCTCGAGATTCTTGGACGAACGATTGACCTCGGAGTGGGCGCCCACCGGCAGATAGTCATCCATGAACTGGCCGTAGGGGGGCAGGAAGATGTTGGCCACCAGGGTCTTCACATCGACCTTGGAGCTGGCGACCACCACGGCGTCGTCGTTCAGCGAGAAGGTCGTGTCCGCCTCGCGCAGGATGATGTCGGGATAGGCCTTGAGATTGGCGCGCAGCGCCGTCAGGCCGACTTCCCTGAGGTCCTCGTCTTCGGAATAGGGCGAGCGGGCGGCGGCCAGGGTCGCGGCGTCCAGGGCGTCCTGCAGATTGACCCGCACCGTCGAGGCGCGGTGGATATCGACGCCGCCCATGGTCATCAGGATCAGCACGGGCAGGCTGAGGCCGAACAGCATGGCGACATTGCCGCGGGCGTCGGACAGCAGGCGGCCCAGAAACGCCTTCAGGCCGCGGGCGATTGGCGAGTTGGGGCGGCGTGCCATGGTCGTCGATTCAGCCAGGTCGCCGGGGAGGAGGGGCCGGCTTCTAGCTTCAGCATGACCGGACAGCGTTAATGCCCGGTGATCGCCGCCTGCCTCACGGGTCTAGCGGGATATGCGCAGCTGTTTGATGTCCCGGCCGATCGCCGCGAAGGCTTCGGACAGGTCGCCGCCGTCGGCCGGCAGGAAGACATTGGCCGGGGTCGAGGCGCAGTCCGCCAGCACGTCGGCGGCGTCGGTTCCGGCTGTGATCGCGAAGCCGACCGTATAGACGATCACGCCCTGCGCCTTCATCGCGTCGCACAGGGCCTCGCTTTGGGTGAACGGGTCGCCGTTGGTCGCGTCGCAGTCGATCTTGGCGCTGTTCGACCCGGACCCGGAGCTCGCCTGCCGTGAGATCACCCCGCTGCAATAGGGCGTATTGAACGCCCCGTCGGTCATGATCACCACGGCCTTCAGGGTCTCGGCCGAATTGTAGGCCGCGGCGCCGTTCGACGGCCACAGGCTGTTCCAGTCGGGCGAGAGCATGTACCAGCCCCAGGCGATGCCGATCTGGCCGGCGGTGGAGCCGGACACGTCGAAGGCGTCGATCCTCGACTTGATGGTCGCCGCGTTGCTGGAGAGCGGCAGGATGGCGTCGTCGATGCAGGACCCGTCGATGTTCGGATAGTGACGGCCGACCCAGGACGAGGCGCCGGTCGGCGCGGCCTCGGTCCAGGCCTGGGCGCCGACGCGTTCGGTGACGCAGCCGCTGACCCTGTGGGTCTGCAGGTCGCCGTCCATGTTCTCGAAGGCGAAATAGGTGTCTCCGCCGCCACTCGCGCCCCAGGCCCTGCCGCCCGAGGTGTAGGGAGACAGCGAGGATTCCGTCAGGTCGATGGTGAAGCTGTTGGTCGAGGCGTTGCCGACCAGATGGCTCTGATCGTTGATCTGGGTCATCCCGCCCACATCGGTGATGTAGACATATTCGTTGTTGGCCATGCCGTGGTTGGCGGCGGTGATGGTGATCGAGCAGTCGTTGTTCTGGCACCGCTGCGCCCGGCCGGCGCTGCCCGTGTAGGTCCCGTAACCGGTCCCGTTCACCCGGCTGCCCGACAGGGTATAGAGCTCGAAGGTGTTGGTGGTCTTGTTGCGGACCTCATAGGGCTTGTTGTTCAGCTGGGTCATGCCGGTGGCTCCGGTGATCCAGACGACGTCGCCGTTGGAGAAGCCGTGGCCGGCGGAGGTGATGACCACCGGCCGGGCCTTGGTCGCCGCGGTGATGGTCTTCGGACTGCCGGCCAGGTTGATGACGGCGCCGGTGATGTTGACGTTGGTCGAGATCCCGCCTCGGGCCGTGGTCACATAGGTCCCCGGGTTGACCGAATTCGAATAGGGCACCAGGGCGACCTTGGAATACCATGGGGTCTGCACCGGCTGGACGACCAGATCGACCAGGTCCTTGGCGGCCGCCTTCAGGTCGATGATCCGCTGGCCGGCCATGGAGCCGGTGATGTCCAGCACCAGGGCCACCTCGATGTTGCGGGACGACCGGTCGACCTCGGAATGGGCGCCGACCGGGAGGTAGTCGTCCATGAACTGGCCGTAGGGCGGCAGGACGATGTTGGCGACGAGGGTCTTCACATCCGCCTTGGAGGAGGCGATGACGACGTTGTCGCCATTCAGCACGAAGCTGGTGTCACCCTCTCGCAGGGTGACGTCCGGATAGGCTTTCAGATTGGCGCGGAGCGACGCCAGACCCACGCGCTGAAGGTCGGTGTCGGCCGTATAGGGCGAACGGGCGGCGGCCAGGGCGGCGGCGTCCAGGGCGTCCTGAAGGTTCACCCGCACGGTCGAGGCGCGGTGGATATCCACGCCGCCGACGGTCATCAGGACCAGCACCGGAATGCTGAGACCGAACAGCATGGCGACATTGCCGCGCGCATCGCCGGCCAGTCGCCGGGCGAAGGCGCGCAGGCCGCGGCCCAGACCGTCAAACCAGGAAATCCGCCCCATCGCCTCATCCGCCCATGGTTCAGGCGCGAGGCAGTCTGTCCGCGCCTATGCCGGGCAGAATGACCGGGCACGGTTAAGCGAGGCGCCTATACCAAAGGTTAACGCACCGACTTTCTCAGAAGGGCGGCGGCCCTCCAGAGGGACGACCGGATCAGGCCTCCCAGCCGCAATCCTTGCCGCGGTTCTGGGCCGTCAGCCAGGTGTTGAGCGGGGCGAAATAGTCGGCGACGGCCGAGGCGTCGTTCTCGCGCTGGCCGGTGAAGGCCTGCATGGCCTCGGGCCAGGGGCGGGACTGGCCCATCTCCATCATGGCGTTGAAGCGGGCGCCGACCTCCGTGTTTCCGTAGACGGAGCAGCGATGCAGCGGCCCGGTCCAGCCGGCCTGCTGGCAGGCCGCGCGGTGGAACTGGAACTGGTAGATGTGGGCCAGGAAGTAGCGGGTGTAGGGCGTGTTGCCGGGGATATGGTATTTGGCCCCGGGGTCGAAGGCGTTGGCCGGACGCGGTCCGGGCGGAACCAGACCCTGATAGCGCAGCATATTGGCCGACCAGGCGTCATTGTATTCGGCCGGGCTGGTCTCGCCGTTGAACACCCCCCAGCGCCAGCGGTCGACCATCAGGCCGAAGGGCATGAAGGCGATCTTGTCCAGCGCCATCTTGAGCAGGAAGGGGATGTCTTCTTCCTCGCCCGGGACGGTCTGCAACAGGCCGATCTGGTTGAGGTAGGTGGGGGTCAGGGCGGACAGGCCGACGAAGTCGCCGATGGCCTCGTGGAAGCCGTCGTTCGCCCCGTTCTTGAACAGGAAGGGCTGATCCTTGTAGGCGCGCTGATAGTAGTTGTGACCCAGTTCGTGGTGGACCGTATAGAAGTCCTCGGCATTGACCTCGGTGCACATCTTGATGCGGATGTCCTCGAGGTTGTCGAGGTCCCAGGCCGAGGCGTGGCAGACCACCTCGCGGTCGCGCGGCCGGGTGATCTGGCTGCGTTCCCAGAAGGTCTCGGGCAGTTCCGGCAGGCCCATGGAGACGTAGAAGCCCTCGCCCGTCTCGACCATCTTGCGGGCGTCGTAGTTGTTGGCGACCAGCCGTTCGGTCAGGTCGTAGCTGGAGGCGCCGCCCGCGGACGGGGCCACGACGTCATAGATATTGCCCCACTGCTGCGACCACATATTGCCCAGCAGGTCGGCGCGGATCGGGCCGGTTTCGGGCTGGACCGCGTCGCCGTAGCGGTCGTTCAGACGGCCGCGGACATAGCAGTGAAGGTTCTCGTAGAAGGGTTTGACCTGGGCCCAGAGGCGGTCGGTCTCGGCGGCGAAGGCGTCGGGCTCCATGTCATAGCCGGCGCGCCACATGGCCCCGGTGTCGGCGAAGCCCAGTTCGCGCGAGCCCTCGTTGGCGATCTCGACCATACGGGCGTAGTCCGCGGCCATGACCGGGGAGATGGTGCGCCAGCCCTCGTAGAGGGCCCGGGCCTCGGCCGGGTCGCGGGTCGTGGCCAGCAGGGCGGACGCCTCCTCAAGGGTGATCTGGCGGCCCTGGTAGTCGAACTTGCCGGTGGCGTAGGTCGAATCGAGCCGGGTGGTGATGTCGGCCAGTTCGCCGGCGGCGCCGGGGCGGTCGGGGGCGGGCAGGACGATGCCGAGGCGCAGCAGGTTCAGCTTGCGGCGCACGTCGGCGGCGACCTCGACGTCATTGAACCGGGCCGCGCCATTGGCCAGTTCGACCTGCAGCTCGGTGTATTCGGCGTTGATCCGGCTCTCCAGCCACATGGTGTCGTGGGTGATGTTGGTGGCCCGGGTCCACTGGATGCGCGCGGCCTCTTCGCTGAGCGCGGCCAGCCGGGTCTCGGCGGAGGCGACGAAGGCGGTGGCGGCTTCGGCGGTGGCCGGCGGCGCGGCGGGGATCGGCACGGGAGTCGCTTCGGCGGTCTCGCCGGAGCCGTTCATGCCGAGGCCGGCGCAACCGGCCACGCCAAGCGTCAGGGCGCAGGCGGCGGCGGCCGTCATCAGGGAGCGTTTCATGGGGCGGTCCTCCTCGCGCGGTCTGGCGCCGCGCCGTCGGGCGGCAAGTGAAGGGAGCGCAAGCCGTGCGTCAAGCGGAGCCGTTCGGCCCCCTCCACCACGCTGCGCGCGGTCCCCCTCCCCCTATCGGGGAGGAATGACGCAGGCGGCCAGACCTTCGTTGCGCACCGTGCCCATGGCGGCCTGGATGCGCGAGGTGCGGCGGCGGACATAGGGGCCGGGGGAGGCGGCGCTGTAGCGCCGGGGGGAGGGCAGGATGGCGGCCAGGCGGGCGGCCTCGCGCGCGCTGAGCGCGTCCGCGGACTTGCCGAACCAGTGCTGGGCCGCGGCCTCGGCGCCGTAGACCCCCGGGGCCCATTCGGCGACGTTGAGATAGACCTCCATGATCCGCCGCTTGCCCCAGACGGCCTCGATGGCGACGGTGTAGCCGGCCTCCAGCCCCTTGCGGACCCAGTCGCGGCCCGGCCAGAGGAAGGCGTTCTTGGCGGTCTGCTGGCTGATGGTCGAGCCGCCGCGGATGCGGCCCGAGCCGCGCTTTTCGGCCCGGGCGTTGGCCTTGAGGGCGCGTTCGATGGCCTTCATGTCGAAACCGCCGTGGGCGCAGAAGGTCGAATCCTCCGAGGCGATCACCGCCTGGACCAGCCGGGGCGAGATGTCGTCCAGGGAGCGCCAGCGATAGGACAGGCCCTCGCCGCCGACGGCCCGGCTGACCATCAGGAAGGTGGGCGGCGGGGCGATCCAGCGCTGGAGCAGCACGCTGCTGGAGCCGAGCAGGAGCAGCAGCAGGAACAGGGTCAGCACGGGGCGGCCCCTCTTTGCACGTTTGGTCAGCCCCGACATGGGGGGATGGCAGCATGACGGGGGAGGCGGGGCAAGGCGATTTTCCTTCTCCCGCTTGCGGGAGAAGTGTCCCGTCCTCGGGCGCAGCCCGAGCAGGGACGATGAGGGAATTCTCCCTTGCTAGCTGGACACGCCCCCCATCGTCGCTGGAGCGCTGCGCGCTCGACGCGACACTTCCCCCGCGAGCGGGGGAAGGAAGTCAGGTGTTCGCCACCCCCGCGTTCCCGTCCTCGTCGGCCCAGGCGACGCGGGTCGCATCAAGGCTCATGGCCAGGGCGGCGACGGGGGCGCCGCGGTCGGCCTTGAGGAAGTCGAGGCCCTGACCCGCCGGATCGGCCAGCCAGACGCGGCCGTCGTTGAGCCCGGCGGCCAGCAGACCGTGCCGGGGCTGGGAGGCGACCAGGGCGACCAGGCCGCCTTCGTCGAAGCCGATCTCGGTGGCCTCGCGGCCCATGGGTCCGTTCGAGCCGACGAAGGGCCACAGCACGGCGCCCTGGGCCCCCGAGGTGGCCATCAGCCGCCCGTCGGACAGGAAGCTCATCGAACGGACCCTGGACGGATAGCCGCCCATGCGCAGGTTCTTCTGGTCCTTGAGCCGCCAGCCGTGCAGCTGGGCGTCCTGCATGGCGGTGACCACGAAGGCGCCGTCGGGCGAGAAGGCCACGGCGGTGTGCGACCCGGCCCATTTCAGCAGGGTCGGCTTCTGCTGCTCGATGCGGGCGAACCAGAGGGCGGCGCCGCCATAGGTCGAGGTCGCGATGCGGCGGCCTTTCGGCTCGAAGGCCACGCCCGAGACGGTGCGCTCATGCTGGAAGTCGCGGCGGAAGCCGGCGTCCTTCGCATCCAGGACGGTCAGGGTCTTGCCGGCCGAGAAGGCGATCAGGCCGCTTTCGGCCGAGGCGTCGACGGCGTCGATCCACTGACCGTTCGCGCTGGTGGCCAGAACCCCCGCGTCGCCGCGCCGGTGCCAGATCAGCCGCCCGTCGTCGCCGCCCGTGACGACCCCCTCGCCCGAGGGGTGGGCGACCGCGCACAGGACGGCGCCGTCGTGGGCCGCGCTGAACTCGCCGCCCTCGAACCGGACCGAACCGTCGCCCAGGGCGAAGATCGCGCCCGTGGCGTCAAAGACGATGGCGGTGATCTGGGCGTCGTAGTTGGTTTGCATGGGGCCGGTTTAGGGCTTGGGAGGGGGGCGTCAACTTCGCTTTCGGGCCTCCCGGAGGCGGCGACGGCGTTCGGCGCGGTCGAGCATGGTCTGGCCGGCGGGCGTGGTCAGAACAGAGTGGATTTCCTGTACATCCTGTATTTGCTCGGCGATGTCGCGCGGCCGGGCGCCGTGGGTGAGGATGTCGTCGAGCCGCGCCGCCAGACGATCCCGCTCGTCGGCGTCCGGCGGGAGAACCCGCTCGATGCGGGCCTCGCGTTCGGTCCGCCAGGTCTGATGGGCCTCGGCCTTGCGGGCCGCGAGGTCCGAGGTTTCGGCGACCCGTTCCGCCTGACGCGCGGACTGACGTGCGGCCTGGGTCGCCCGCTCCATCCGGTCCTCGAGCGCGCCGTGAAAACGCTGCCAGCGCAGGGCGTCGGCGGCGCGGCCCCGGCGAGCGGCCACGGCCATCCGCTTGAGCGCCAATTCGACCAGGCCGGGCAGGTCGGCGTCCGGCAGGTCGTCGGCGTCGTCGTCCAGCGGGGCCGGGTCGGGCTGATCCGCGCGGCGCCAGCCCTCTCGCGCGGCGCGCTTGTGAAAACTGGACTCGCCCAGGTCATAGCGGGCGCAGACGGCTTGGGCGGTGTGGCCGGCCAGATAATCGGCGCGGGCGGCGTCCCAGGTTTCGGGGGTCCGGATGCGATAGGGGTCGGTCATGCCGGAAGGCTGGCATGCGCCTGCGTCAGAAGCGGTCGTCGGTCACCCCGGGAGGCGGGCGTTCTCACCGAGGGCGACGAGGCGTTTGACGGCCTTCCGATCGAAAGAGACGAAGGCCTCGGCGCGCCTCGACCGACCTTGCCGAGCGATCACGCCATCGGCGAAGTCACCGCCAGCATCCAGCATAGCCAGTCCGGCTTCGACCTCCGACGCATCACATTCGACATTCGGAGCGGCGATCAGACCCCTGAAATTCGCGGCGATGGCGCTCCGCGAGAAGCGGTAGGTTCGCTCCATAACCCAGGCCGCTTCGCACAGCGCCACCAGAGACAAGATCACGGCGTCCGCGTTCTCCATCTCCCGCGCCGCGGCGGCGGTCTGACGTGCGTCATCGCGGACAAGCAGACGCAGAATGACGTTGGTGTCGACCGACAGCCTCAACGCCGCTTCAGTCCGGCTATTCCCGCAGCGGCGCCCGCGTCGGCGATCGCGTCGTTCATTTCTTCGATCGTGAGCGAAACACCCGTGGGCGGAATCATGCTCCCGGCAAGATCGGCCCAGGTCACCGTCTTGCCCGATTTACGATCCCGGCGACCGACGACCCGCAACTCGACTTCGAGCGTGTCGCCCGCGCGCGCGCCAGCCTGCTCCAGAAGCGCCTTCTGGAGCGTCACCTCGCCGTTCGCATCGACCACGACCATCGTCATGAGTTCAATGTAGTCCCGGCGGTCCGTAGCCTCAAGCCGCGCAGGCCTCGAAGCCGGCCCGCAGCGCCGCCTCGTCGAGGTCGCGGCCGATGAAGACGGCGCGGGACCAGCGGCGTTCGTGGGGGCCCCAGGGCGACTGGAGATCGCCTTCCAGGATCATGTGCACGGCCTGGAAGACCAGGCGGCGGTCCTCGCCCGCGACGTCGATGATGCCCTTGGCGCGCAGGATGTTCTGGCCCTGCTCGCCCAGGAGCCGGTCCAGCCAGGCGGTGAACCGGGTCCCGTCCATCGGCCGGTCGAGCGACAGGGAGACGCCCTTGATGTCGTCCTCGTGGGCGTGGCCGCGCGCGCCCGAACCATGGGCGCCGTGGTCGTGGTCGTGATCGTGCCCGCAGTGTTCGTCGTGGACGTGATGGTCGTGGCCGTGGTGGCCGTGGCCGCAGTGTTCGTCATGGACGTGGCCGGCCTCGCCATGGGCCGGGTTGGCGAACTTCGGATGGATGTCGAGGATGCGGCCGAGGTCGAAGCCGCCGAGGCCCAGGACCTGGTCCAGCGGCACGTCGGCGCGCGTGGCGCGGGTGATGGGGGCGAGCGGATTGAGGCGGCGCAGACGGCGCTCGACCTCGGCCAGTTCGGCCTCGGTGACCAGATCGACCTTGTTGAGAATGATGCGGTCGGCGAAGGCGACCTGTTCGCGCGCCTCCTTCGAGTCGTCCAGCCGGGCCATGACGTGTTTGGCGTCGACCAGGGCGGTGACGCTGTCGAGCTGCGTCTTGGCCTTGACGTCCTCGTCGACGAAGAAGGTCTGGGCCACGGGGCCGGGATCCGCGAGACCCGTGGTCTCGACGATGATGGCGTCGAAGGCGGGCTTGCCGGGACGCTGGCGCTTCATCAGGCCGGCGACGACGCGGATCAGGTCGCCGCGCACGGTGCAGCAGACGCAGCCGTTGTTCATCTCGAACACGTCCTCGTCGGCGCCGACCACCAGATCGTTGTCGATGCCGATCTCGCCGAACTCATTGACGATGACGGCGTAGCGTTTGCCGTGGTCGCCGGTGAGGATGCGGTTCAGCAGGGTGGTCTTGCCGGCGCCGAGGTAGCCGGTGAGGACGGTGACGGGGATTTTGCCGGAAGCGGTATCGGTCATGGGGCGCTAGATGGCCGCTGGCGGGCTCGATGGGAAGGGGTCAGACGCGCTGGATGGGGCCGGGATAGCGGGCGATCTGTTGGTCGGTCGTCAGCAGAGTCAGCCCCTCGACCATGGCCTGGGCCAGCAACAGGCGGTCGAACGGGTCCTTGTGAATGGGAGGAAGGGTGGCGACGGCCGCCGCGTGTTCGCCCGTAACAGCGATTTCCCCATAACCGCGCTCCAGAAGCCCGACCCGCATATCTAGCGGGTCAAACCGGAAATTCGCGCGGCCACGGCCGTGCTTGATGGCGATTTCCCAAATGCTGGCGGCGCTGAAGAAGAGACTGTTGTCGGCTTCCGATATCAGAGACATCGCCTTCTGCGGCAGACGAGACGGATCCCGAACCGTCCAGAGCAGAATCTGGCTGTCGAGGAGCAGGTTCACGGCTTGCCGTAGAACATTTCCTCGATTTCCGCAGCGAAGGGCGTCTTGATATCGTCAGGCACGACGCCCATGCCCTCCATGAAACCGATGCGGCGCTTCGCCGTCTCTTCGCGGGACTCCACAGGGACCAAACGAACCATCGCCTTGCCGGCCTTGGCGATGACGATGGTTTCACCCTTCACCGCGCGTTCCAGCAAACGGGACAGGTGGGTCTTGGCCTCATGGATGTTCACGGTGGTCATGGACCAAGTCTAGTGGACTAAGTCCGGTTAGTCCAGTTCAGCAGTCGGGACAATTCGCGAGCGGCTCGCTCTCCAGCTGGAGCGTCGTGTGACCGATGTGGAACCGGCCGCGGGCCAGGCCATGCGCCTCGGCCAGCAGGGCGGCGGCGTCGGGGCGGGCGTGGACGAGGTGGGCGGTCAGGGCGGTCCGGGTGGTGGACAGGCCCCAGATGTGCAGGTCGTGAACGGCGACGACGCCGGGCAGCGACAGGCGCCATGCGAGGTTTCCAGGCCCGGCAAGCGTCGCCGTCAATGCGGGGCCGTCATAAGTTATTGATTGTAAGTGTATAACGTCTCGTTGTGCTCGCTGTGATGAACCCGCTTTCGCCGGTGCGACCGAGCGGTCGGCGCATCAGATGAATCGACGGCGGCTCTAATGCTGACGCAGAATCACCAGCAGGCCGATGGCGATCAGGGCGACGCCCAGGACGGCGCCCTCGTAGCGGGCCCAGCGTTCGAGCTTGAGCACCGACCAGCCGGCGCGGGCCAACAGCGTAAAGCCGGCCATGCCCAGCACCGTGCCCGCCGCGAAGGCCAGGGTGAGGGCGGCCAGGGCCGGCAGACCCGCGGCCGCCTGGGACAGATAGAGGGGCAGCAGCACCTCGCCGGGCGACAGGGCCATCATGGCGGCCAGCCCCCAGAAGGCGGCGGCGTGAGAGACGGTGGGTTCGGCCAGGTCCAGGGGCGGACCGTCCGCGGGGACCGGGCGACGGATCAGGGCGCGGCTGAGATAGAAGCCGCCGAACAGGACCAGCAGGGCCGCCGACAGATACGGCAGCAGGCCGCCGATCCACTGGTCCATGGCCAGGCCCGCGACGACGATCAGGGCGCCGACGGCGGCGGTGGCCGCGATATGGGCCAGGCCCGCCGCCGTCACCGCTCCGAGCAGACGCGGCAGGCTCCAGCACTGGGTCCGCCCGACGAGGACGAAGGGCAGCCAGTGGGTCGGCAGGGCGGCGTGCAGGAAGGCCGCGGCGAAACCGGCGCCCAGCACGGACAGCAGGACGGGATGCTGGAGATCGGGCGGCGTCATCGCCGGTTCTGTAGCGTGTTACTTTATAACGGTCGAGAGCTCGGGACCGAAAGACCGCCCGCGTCCTCGCGTCAGAACATCCAGCCGTCGGGATCGTACAGCCGGCCGAGATCGGACGCACCAAGCAGGAAGCCGTCCTCGCCGAGGGTCGCCATGTAGTCGGGCAGTTGGAACCTCTCGATCGACACCTCCGAGGCGACGCGGTCGATGATGAAATCGTCGAGGGCCGGGAGAACCTCCGGAAGGTCCGCGTCCTTGCCGAGCAGGAAGTCGTCGTCGGACAGACCCGGCAGGACCTGGGGCTCGCCGGCGTCCTTGTCGGCCGGGACGGGGGCGGGCGAGCCGCCCAGGATGAAGGTCGATCCGTCCGAGAAGCGAAGCTGGTCGATCTCGACCAGCAGATCCTCGCCGTCCCGGCCGGCGACGCTGTCGGCCACGATGAAGGCGCCGTCGCCGTTGTCGGTGATCACATAGTCGGCCAGCAGGCCGGAGAGGACGGCGGTGTCGAGGCCGCCGCCGGCGCAGCCGCAGCCCGAGGTCCCGGCCAGCAGGTCGTCGCCCTTGCCGCCGGTCAGGAAGTCGTCGCCGTCGCCGCCGTAGATGGCGTTGTCCTCGTCATTGCCGATGCCGATGAAATCGCCGACCCCGTCGAAGCCCAGCTCCTCGAAATTGGCGCGCAATGTGTAGCTGTTCCGGGTCGTGGCCACGCTGTCGTAGCCTTCGCCGGCGAACTCGACCAGGGTGTCATTGGCCTCGACATAGTAGCGGTCGTCGCCCAGCCCGCCCTGAAGCTGATTGGGCGCGCCAGCCCCGCCGTACAGGATGTCGTCGCCGGCCAGGCCGATCAGCACGTCGCTACCGGCCAGGCCGAACAGGAAGTTGTCGCCAGTGTTGCCGATCAGCACGTCGTTGAGAAGGCTGCCATTGAGATCCTCGACCGAGATCAGGGTGTCGGTCCCGCCTTCGCCGTCCGAGGCGACGCCGATATTGAGCTTGACGACAACGCCCGTCGAGGCGTCGCTGTAATCGACAAGGTCGAAGCCGTCGCCGCCGCGCAGGATGTCGTTGCCGCCCCGGCCGATCAGAAGGTCATCGCCGAGCCCGCCGTTCAGGATATTGTCGCCCGCCGTTCCGTAGAGCAGGTCCGCAAAGTCCGATCCGCGCAGGTTTTCGATCCCGGTCAGGGTGTCGGTTCCACCGTCGCCGTCCTCGGAGTCCGCACCGTCAAGGAATGCGCTGACGCCCGACGAAGCCAGGCCGTAGTCGACCGTGTCCATGCCGTCGCCGCCGTTCAGCGCGTCGTCGCCCGCGCCGCCGGACAGCACATCGTCGCCGACCCCGCCCGTGATGGCGTTGTCCCCGGCGTTGCCGACGCCGGTGAAGGCCACCGCGCCGAGGTAGGTCAGATCCTCCAGATTGGCGGCGAGCGCCAGTCGCGCCCGGGTGGTGAAGACCTGGTCGTGCCCCTCGCCTGAGAATTCGACGAGGGTGTCGTTGGCGTCGACGTAGTAGTCGTCGTCGCCGGTTCCGCCCTGCAACTGGTTCGGGCTGCCGGAACCGCCGAACAGGAGGTCGTTTCCAGCCAGGCCGATCAGATAGTCCTGGCCTAGACCGCCGCGCAGCACATTCGCCACCGAAGATCCAACCAGGGTGTCGTCGAAATCCGAGCCGGTCAGATTCTCGATCGAGATCAGGGTGTCGGCGCCGCCGCCGCCGTCGGTCGGGACGGTTCCGAGGTTGAGGCGGGCGACGATCCCGCCGACCGCCGTGGAATAGTCGGCGGTATCGACGTCGGCGCCGCCGTTGAGGATGTCATTCCCGCCGCCACCGATCAGGGTGTCGTCGCCGCCCAGGCCATTCAGGGTGTCGTCGCCGGCCGTGCCGGTCAGGGTGTTGCTCGTGCCGTCTCCGTCGATGATGTCGAACAGGGGGTCGTCCGGCCGGCCGGTCATCCGCACGACCGCGGGCTCGCCATCCTCGGGATCGTTCTGGTCGATGCGAAGCGGACGCGAGCGAAACAGGACAATGGGATCGAAGGCGTCGAGCGCAGCGGTGAAGCCGGCGAAGATTGGCTTCGTCATCACAACCTCCCCCTCGCGGACCCCGCCAAGTCAACAAGTCCATAACATTGTCATGCGGACGGGTTTTCAGCAAGGGTGGGTCCGTCAGGCGCTCCAGTCGTCCCGGCCCCAGCCGACAAGGCTCCAGACGCCCGCCAAGTCGTCGGGCGCGGGGCCGGCGGTTTGTTCCGGGTCGAGCGACAGCATCCACCGGCCGGTCAGCGGGCCGCGTTCGGCCTCGAACAGGTCGACGGCCTCGAACAGGTCGAACAGGGCCGATGCGTCGTCCTCGGCGCCGGGCAGGACCTCGGGCGCGTCGGCGTCCTTGGCCAGGACGAAGTCGTCGTCCGAAAGGCCCGGCAGGACCTGGGGCGCGTCGTCCGTCTTGTCGACCGGCTGGAGCGGCGCGCCGCCGCCGGCCAGGCTGGCGAGGGCGACGGTCGGGCCGGTGGCGAAGCGGACGCGCTCGACGCCGGTGGTCACATCGGTGCCGTCGCGCCCGCCGACCGCGTCGACGATCCGGTAGCCGCCGCCGCCGAGGTCGGTGACGGTGTAGTCGGCCAGCACGCCGGTCAGGACCAGATAGTCGAGGCCGCCGCCGCCGATCAGAGTGTCGTCGCCCTGTCCGCCGATCAGGGTGTCGCCGCCCGCCCCGCCGGTGATGACATTGGCCAGGGCGTTGCCCGTGCCCTGGAAGGCGCCGGTTCCGGTGAAGGTCAGGTTCTCGATATTGGCCGCCAGGGTGTAGAAGGCCCGGTC
>CALSBO010000059.1:0-19120 GCA_943373195.1 Brevundimonas vancanneytii | reverse complement strand
ACGGCGGCGACGCGACGCGCAAGAAGAAGCTGCTGGAGAAGCAGAAGGCCGGCAAGAAACGGATGCGCCAGTTCGGCAAGGTCGAGATCCCGCAGGAGGCCTTCATCGCGGCGCTGAAGATGGATGACGATTGAGGGTATACTCCTTGTCGGCCCACCCCGACCGAGACGCGAGACCGCCCGATGGCGATTGAGATGACCTACGATCCCGAGGCTGATGCGCTGTACATCAGGCTGTCGGACCAGCGGCCGGTCGAAGGCGCCGACGCCGGCCCCTTCGTGCTCGACTACAATGCGGACAATCAGGTCGTCGGTCTCGAACTGCTGTCGGCCAGCAAGGTTCTGGCCCCCGGCGACTGGAGCAATGCCCCGCTTCCGTCCGTCGGCAAGGACGGCCATGCCTATGCGGCGGAATAGCCGGCGCCTTGTCATCCCGGACGCCGCGAAGCGGTGATCCGGGACGCTTGATTGCACCGACGTCGCCCTCCCGGACGCTGCGCCAGCGGCGAGCCGGGAGACAGGTCGGGACCCGGCCCGGCGCCCACCCGTCTCCCGGATAATCGCGCCGCGATTTCCGGGAGGGACAGATCGCTGCGCCCCTTCGTCCCGGATCTCCCCCCGGCCTTCGCCGGGGTTCGTCCGGGATGACAAGAGCGCGTCGCCAGAGATTGACGCCGCGCGCCCGCTCCCCTCTTGTGTCCGACCTTTCGATTTCGAGCCCGACCCATGACCGATGCCACGCCCCTGACCTTCACCGACAATCCGATGAACCCGCTGGAGGAGCTGCTCTACACCGGGCTGGCCGACGCCTCGCGGATGTGGGTGTTCGAGCGGATCATGCTGGAGTCCGACCTGTACGCCGTGCCCGAGGCCGACGGCCCCGGCGGGACGCCCGGCGACGACGGCTCGAAGGTGCTGCGTCCGGGCGAGAACCTGATCCTGCGCGGCGTGACCCTGAACGACGGCCGCGACACGGTGACCGTCTTCACCGACCCGCGCCGGGCGGTCGAGATGTTCGGCGAGGACACGCGCATCCTGGCCATGAAGGGCCGCAACCTGCTGGGCATGTTCAAGGACGTGGTGGTCCTGCTGAACCCCGCCGGGGGCAAGGGGCTGATCATGGAGCCCGACCAGATTCTGGCCATCCTCGAACACGCCCCGGTCGACGTCTCCAGCCGCCGCCCCTCGGGCTCGGTCGATCTGGCCGACGACGTGCCCGAGGCCGACCAGCCGGTCTTCCTGATCGCCCGGTTGAAGGAGGCGCTCAGGACCCTGCCCGTCGACGCCGCCTGGCTGACCCGCGCCCGCTGGAACGAGGCGCGCCAGATGGGCTGGTTCATCGACGTGCGCACCGACGCCCCCGCCGACGAGGTCACCGCCCTGTGCGAACGCGCCGTGCGCGGACTGGCGTTCGAGGGCGAGGTGTTCGACGTGTCGGTGAGCAAGCCGGGCGGCGAGACGGGCGTGGGGGTGAAGCTGGTTTGAGGGGGGGCGCAAGCGGCTCGCTCCTTCACCCGAACCCCGCTCGCCACGTCTCCGTTTCCAAAACCACGCTGTCTCCGAGTGGCGGGCGTAGCTTGAAGACCCGGGGGGCCTTGGCGAAGTCGTAGAGCCGATAGAGGCGAAAGTCCGCTTGCTCGCGGGAGGTCCGCTCTTCGTTGCGAGTCAGGAAGAATGGGGTGGTCGCTCCTCCCGTGGTCGTCTTGACCTCGATCAGGCGTTTCTCGCCGGCCAACGAGCAAGACTCGATGTCGTAGCCGTGACCATCGCCCTCTTCGTCGGCGACCCAACGGACTCTATCCACAAGGTCTTTTCGGCCCCCATCGTGCAAGCGGCGCTGCTCGAAATCGACAACGAACTCTTCGCCCGCTCGCCCAAGCTCGCGATTTCTAAAGTCGCGGGCGACCGGATCGAATTTGCGCACCAAGGCCTGCATCCGTTTGCGCAGCCGCGGTCCGTCATCTGAATGGATCGGAGGCGCCGCCGAAAACAGCGCCGGACTCTCGGCGACCGCGACGATGGGCAGGCCGGGATTCTGTATGAACAGGGCCGTCCTTTCCGAAAGGTAGCGGTCGATGGCATCGACCAGCGAGTCCTGAATGTTCGGGTAAGGCTTGTACCCGTCGATGGTGGGAAGCCCGATCCGTTTGAGCGCCTCGGAGACGTTCATATGCTTGTATTCGATCGATCCCCGTTTTCGTCCCGTCAGAGCCTGAAGCGCGCGATTGCGTTCCGCTTTGTTGACGGTTCCACCCTCCAGTTCGATCTTCAGCATGTCGAAATAGGCGGCGACAATCAGGTCCTGCTCGGCGTCTGACCAGTTCGTGCCGTCGATCTCCAGCGTGTCTGACATGAGTCAACGATGGCGCAAAAAGTACGACCGGGCCAGCAATGACTGCTGAGGCCAAAAACAACCTATCCTGGTATTTCTGAATTGTTTAGGCTCGCGACTCGACGGGCCGCGCGAGCGGTGAGGGGAGCCGTTTCGTGAGCACGATCAAGGAAAAGTCGCCTCAAGGAGTCATGCCCGGACCCGCAGCATGAGAGTCCTCGTCGCCTGCGAGTATAGCGGCACCGTCCGTAACGCCTTTCTCGACCTCGGGCATGACGCTTGGTCCTGTGACCTACTGCCGAGCGAGGACAGGTCGAACCGCCATATCACCGGCGACGCCCGCGATCTTCTAAACGACGGCTGGGACCTGCTGATGGTCGCCCACCCGCCCTGCACGCGCTTGTGCAATTCCGGCGTCCGATGGCTAACCGTGCCGCCGCCGGGAAGAACGCGCGAGGAGATGTGGGCCGCCCTCGATGAAGGAGCCGCGCTGTTTTCCGATTTCTGGAATGCGCCCATCGACCGGATCGCCATCGAAAATCCGGTCATGCATAAACACGCCAAAACTCGGATCGTGAACTTCCAAGAATTCGCCCAGAGCATCCAGCCTTGGCAGTTCGGTCACGGGGAGACGAAGCGAACCTGCCTTTGGCTAAAGAACCTGCCGCCGCTGATCCCGACCGAGATCGTAGGCGGGCGCGCTCCCCGAGTTCACCACATGTCGCCCTCTCCGGATCGCTGGAAAGAGCGGTCTCGGTTCTTTCCCGGCATCGCCAAGGCAATGGCTCACCAATGGAGTGCAGCTGCGGGGGTCTATAACGGATAGGTGGCCGGCCTGTCTCCTCCCTGTTGCGAAGCAATGGGGAGGTGGCGCGGCGCGCCTTCGCGCCGTGACGGAGGGGTAGGGACGGCGGCGCGGTGCCCCTCCACCACGCTTCGCGTGGTCCCCCTCCCCATTCGCGGCGCGAACAGGGAGGAGACAGGGGGTGGCGGTGCCGTGCCTCTGCGCTATTCCAACACCCTTTTTCCAGCCCCTACGGGCATTTCCGGCTTTCTCCCTAGCAAGGCTCCGGGGCGCCGTAGACTCCGCTCCATGACCCGAGCCTATGTCGAAGCCCCCGCCAGCCACTATCGCCTGAGCCCCGAGACGTGGGCGATCATCGGCGAGGAATACCGCAACGGCGCCATGGCCAAGGACGTGGCGGCCAAGTGGAAGACGTCGCCGTCGTCGGTGTATCGCCACGCCTGTCAGGACGGCTGGACCAAGAAGTCGATGGGCGACGCGCGGGCGCGGGCGCATGCGCGGATGGTGGAGGCCGAGGAGGAGGGGGCGCGGGCGCTGCATCCCGTCGGGTCGCGGGCGCTGAAGAACCTCTTCGCCCCAGCCCCCATGGACGACCCCGACGCCTCGGACCCCGCCGCGCTGGCGCGGGCGGCGACGCTGGCGTCGGGGCGGGCGATGAAGGGGCGGCTGTGGAACGAGGCCAGGGCGCTGGCCGGGCTGGCCGAGAGCTATGCGCGGCTGGGCGAGCGGGCGAAGGGCGGGGGCCAGACGATCGAAACCATGGATCTGAAACTGCTGTTCGAGGCGATACACGCCGATCCGGCGGTGCTGCGCGAACGGTTCTGGGTCAGGGGCGGCGACGATCCGGACCGCGCGGTCAAGTCCGCGTACTGGGAGCGGCGCAACGCGGCCATCACCGCCGCCCGCAAGACGCAGACAGACCTCGTGCGGCGCGTCTGGGAGGCCGAGCGGATCGCCGAGGAACGGGGCGGAAGGGTGGAGGTCACCGAGGCGGGCCGGGCGGCGGAAGCGCAGGCCGGGCGCTGGGCTGAACTGACCGACGAGGACGTGGCGGAGGCGTGTGACGGGGGGCGGACCGAAGGGTGCGAAGCCGGGGCCGTCGAGGCGCTGGACGATCCCGCCCCTACCGCTTCCTGAACCGCGTCGCCTCGGCCTTGAGGTTCGAGCCCCAGTCCGTGACCGGCCGGTCCGGCTCGGCGTGGAACGGCAGGGCGCCGGCGACGCCGCGCATCGACAGGGCCAGCGGCAGGGCCCACCAGCGCAGCATGCGCAGGGGCTTGCGGCGGGCGTCGGCGACGTCCCAGCCCTCGGCGGCGAAGGCCTCGGTCATGTCGGCGGGGTCGAGGCGGTCGATGCCGTCCCAGTCGGCGGGCAGGGGGACGGCGGCGGCCTCGTCGGGCGTCAGGCCGAAGGCGGCGCGGGCGGCGGCGTCGATCTCTTCGGCGATCTCGGGGAAGTCGTGGGCGTCGTCCGGGTCGGCGGCGCGCGGCTTCATCAGCGCCTTCAGCTCCAGGGCGTCGACGCCCGGCAGGTCGATGAGGCGGCGGAGGGGAGAGGATGTGTCGGTCATGGCTGGAACCTTACCACGGTCCGCACCGCCCGGCCGTCGGCCAGATCGTCGAAGGCGGCGTTGATGTCGGCCAGGGCGATGACGCCGCTCAGCAGCCGGTCGACCGGCAGGCGGCCCTGACGGAACAGGGCGACATAGCGGGGCACGTCGCGGGCGGGGACGCAGGTTCCGATGTAGGAGCCCTTCAGGCTGCGCTCCTCGGCGACCAGCTGGACGATGTTGACCGCCAGGGCGGCGCCGGGCGGGGGAAGGCCGGCGGTGACCGTGGTCCCGCCGCGCCGGGTCATGCGCCACGCCGCCTCCAGCGCCGCGGCCGAGCCGGCCATCTCGAAGGCGAACTCGGCGCCGCCGTGGGTCAGGGCGCGGACCTGATCGACGGCGTCGGGGTCGGCGGCGTTGACGGTCTGGACCGGGCCGAGGGTGCGGGCGAGGGCCAGCTTGTCCTCGCTGAGATCGACGGCGATCACCGGCCCGGCGCCGGCCGCCAGCGCCCCCAGCACCGAGGACAGACCGACGCCGCCGAGGCCGACGACGGCCACGCTCTGGCCGGCCTTGACCTGCGCCGTATTCACGACCGCCCCGACGCCGGTCAGCACGGCGCAGCCGAACAGGGCGGCGTGCTCGAAGGGCAGGTCGCGGTCGACCTTCACCAGCGACCGGCGCGATACCACCGCATGGGCCGCGAAGGCGGAACAGCCGAGGTGATGGTTGAGATCGCCCGCGGCGTCGTGGAGGCGCCGCCCGCCGGCCAGAAGCTCGCCCCTGCCGTTGGCGGCGGCGCCGGGCTCGCACAGGGCGGGGCGGCCCGTGGCGCAGGGATCGCACCAGCCGCAGGAGGGCATGAAGACCATGACGACATGGTCGCCGACCTCCAGATCGGTGACGCCGGGCCCCAGCGCCTCGACCACCCCGGCCGCCTCATGCCCCAGCGCCATCGGCAGGGGGCGGGGCCGGTCGCCGTTGATGACGGAAAGGTCCGAATGGCACAGGCCGGCGGCCTTGACGGCGACGAGGACCTCGTCGCGCCCCGGCGGATCGAGCGTCACCGTCTCGAGCGACAGCGGCCGGCTGTGGGCGTAGGGGCGGGCAGCGCCCGTGGTGCGGAGGACGGCGGCGGTGGTCTGCATGAGGGGCAGGCTAGGCGCTTGACGCCGCGTCCGCCAAGCCCAAGGCTGGCCGCTTCAATGAAGCGCGCAACACGCGCTCAAGCAGCGAGGCGCCGCGCGCCGAGCGATAGCGCACAAGGGAGAATTCATGACGGGGACGATCGAACGGACGAAGCGGGGCGACTATCGCCGGTTCCAGGCCATATCGACGCGCTGGATGGACAACGACGTCTACGGCCATGTGAACAATGTCGTCTATTATTCGTGGTTCGATACGGCGGTGAACCGGCTGCTGGTGGTCAATGGCGTGATCGACATCCACGAAGGCAAGACCATCGGCCTGGTGGTCGAGACGGGCTGCCGGTATTTCTCGCCGACCGCCTTTCCGGACGAGATCCAGGCCGGGGTGCGGGTGGCGCATGTCGGCACCAGTTCCGTCCGCTACGAGATCGGCCTGTTCCGCAACAATGAGGAAGAGGCGGCGGCGGTCGGCTATTTCGTCCACGTCTATGTCGACCGGGAGTCGAAACGGCCGGCGCCGGTGGACGAGAAGATGCGGGGGTTTCTGGAGAGCCTGAAAACCTAGTCGTCCAGCCGTCCCACCAGGGCCAGCGCGCCCACGGCGGTCAGGACGCCCAGGGCGAAGGCGGCGACGATGGCGCCGGTGGCCACGGCGGTCGGGACGGTGACCGGCCGGGCTTCGTACCATTCGACGATGTCGGCCTCGTCGAGGTCGTGATCGGCATAGCCCTCGGCGTGATAGATGGCGTCTTCGGCGGTCATGTCCGGGCTCCGTCTGCTGGTGGGGAAAGACTGTAGCGCTGCAGAGGTTCCTGAACCGTGACACCGCCGCCGTCCTCCGCTAGATGCGCGGCTCCGACGTTCGACCGATCCAGACGACCAGAGACCCAATCCATGGCCGGCCATTCCAAATTCAAGAACATCATGCACCGCAAGGGGCGCGCCGATGCGCAGCGGTCCAAGCTGTTCTCCAAACTGTCCCGCGACATCACCGTGGCGGCCAAGCTGGGCATGCCCGACATCAACATGAACCCGCGCCTGCGTCTGGCCGTGAACAACGCCAAGGCCGAGAGCCTGCCCCGCGACGTGATCCAGCGGGCCATCAACAAGGCCGCGGGCGGCGATGTCGATACGATGGAGGAGATCCGCTACGAGGGCCGCGGTCCGGGCGGCGTCGGCATCATCGTCGAGGCCCTGACCGACAATCGGAATCGGGCGGCCTCCAACATCGGCGCGGCGTTCAAGAAGAACGGCGGGGCGCTGAGCGAGATGAACTCGGTCGCCTTCATGTGGAACAAGGTCGGGCGGATCATCTACAAGGCCGAGGCCGGGACCGAGGACGCGGTCATGGAGGCCGCCATCGAGGCGGGCGCCCAGGACGTCGAGAGTGATCTGGTCAAGCCCGACATCTACGAGGACGCGCCGGGCCACACCATCTGGACCACCTTCGAGGACCTGAACGAGGTGGCCGACGCCCTGTCGAAAATCCTCGGCGACGCCAAGTCCACGGCGCTGGTCTGGCGCCCGCAGACCGATGTGCCGGTCACCGGCGAGGCGGTCGGCACATTGATGAAACTGCTCGACGCGCTGGACGCCGAGGACGATGTGCAGAACGTCTATTCGAACGAGGACATCTCGGACGAAGACCTGGCGAAATACGCGGGCTGACGGTTCGGGGCTGACGGTTCGGGCGGGGCGTCGGGGAGGACGGCATGGCGTACTATGACGATCACCGACAGGCCCCGCCGGCCCCCGCGCCCGCGAGCAAGGCGGCGCGGGCGGCGGCGATCGCCCTGGGCCTCGGGCTGACCGGGGCCAGTGTGGCCTCGTTGATCTATCTGTCCGATCGCTGGCGAGAAGCGGCCCCCTATCGCGAGGCCCGGGCCATCGAGGCCGCCGAGCGGCGGGCTGTCGCCGAGGCGGCGCGGGCGGCGGAAGAGCCGGCGCGGGCCCAGGCGCCCGTCGCAGTGGTCCCCGTTCCGCCGTCTGACGTGCCGATTGGAGACGTGGCCGTCCAGACGGCGCCCCGGCCCTCCCTCAACGCCGCCGCGCCCGGCCGCCGGATCGAGTACGGCCCGCTGCGCTGGCTCAGCGCGCCGCGCTTCGACATTCCGCGCGACATACTGGAGAAGCCCGGTCCCGAGCGGGTCTCGGTCCGGTTCGAATGCCGGGTCGATACGGCCGGAAGCCTGTACCGCTGCGTCGGCAGCGAGACGCCGCGCGGCTTCGGCCTGCTGCCCGCGGCGCGCCAGGCCCTGCCGGCCGCGCGCATGGCGCCGTTGACCGAGAACGGCCGCGTCGTCGAGGGCTCCGTCACCTTCGGCTACAGCTGGACCCGGCCGCGCGCGATCTCGGCGCCCGGGGCGGACCGGCCCGCGTCGGAACCGTCCCCGGCTCTGGACGCCGATGAGCCGCCTGCGCCGCCGGTCAAGCCGGTGGACGCCGGGAACGCTTCGGCGACCGCTTCCTCGTCCGGAAGCGTTCCGACGGAAGAACCGGCCCGGTAGCGACGGGCCTTGCGGCCGGGAGATGGAACCGCGAAGCTTGGTGCGGATTTCCGGTTGTCGCGCCCCCCGGAGCCTGACCATGGACATCACCCAGCTGATCCTCGACGACCATGCGGAGCAGCGGCGGCTGTTCGCGATCCTCGAACAGATCGAACCGACCGAGAAGGCGGCCCTGACCAAGGTCTGGACGCGGCTGGCGGCGTTTCTGGACGTCCACGCCGAGGCCGAGGAGAAATTCTTCTATCCGGCCCTGCTGAAGAAGGGCGAAGGCGCCAATGACGCCGATGACGGCACGGCCGCGGGCGAGACGGAAGACGCGATCAAGGACCACAACAAGCTGCGCGACGCGGTCGAGGCGGTGGCGAAACACACGGTCGGGACCAAGGGCTGGATCGAGGCGGTGGGCGAGGCCAACGTCGTCAACTCCGAGCACATGGGCGAGGAGGAGCGGCAGGGGCTGACCGACTTCCGGCGCAACGCCTCCATCGCCGCGCGGCACGAACTGGCGGTCAAATTCGCCGCCTTCGAGGCCGAGCACATCACCGGGGTCAAGCCGGTGAACAAGGACCCCGAGGCCTATGTCGAGAAGCATGGCTGAGGCAGGGCCGCGCCTCGGCCGCGCCGGCCGGAACACCCGCGGCGCCTGAACCGTTGCCGTCCGCATGGACATGACCGCCCTGCCCGGCTTCGCCCCGCCCCTGTTCGCCGCCGTCCTGGCGGGCGGGCTGATCGGGTTCGAGCGCGAGTGGCGCGGCCGGGCGGCGGGCTTCCGCACCCATATTCTGGTCTGTCTGGCCTCGGCCCTGCTGATGGCCGCGGCGGTCTCGCAAGGGGGGTGGCGGTTCGAGCCGCTGGAGGGGACCCAGATCGTCGCCGACCCCACACGGATGGCGCACGGCGTCCTGACCGGCATCGGCTTCCTGTGCGCGGGGGTGATCTTTCGCGCGGGGTTCTCGATCCACGGCCTGACGACGGCGGCGTCGCTGTGGATCACCTCGTCCATCGGCCTGCTGTTCGGCGCCGGCCTGTTCGCCTTGGGGGCCGCGGGCACGGTGCTGACCGTGCTGATCCTGGTCATCTTGCGGCTGGTCAGTCTGAAGGTGCCGCAGAAGTCTGTGGTGGATGCCGAAGTGGTCTGGCGCCGCGCGGATACGACCGCCGAAGGCCGGATCGAGGCGGCGCTGGAGGGCCTCGATCGCGCACGGCGGGCCGACCGGTTCGAGCTGATCGACGGTGGCGACGCGGTCCGTCGCAGCTTCCGGCTGAAGCTGGACGGGGAGGCGGGGCTGAAAGATCTGGCCCGGCGATGGGGCGCGATAGAGGGCGTGACGGCCTACAAGCTGGACCCGCGCGACGACTGACGCGCCGCATCGGCCGCGCGAGGGCCTTGTTCCACCGGCTCCGCCCGGACTAGGCTGAAGATTCGTCAGTCAGCGGAGCGAATTACACAAATGGAATGGGATCTGGTGTGGCCGGTTCTGGCGGCCATGACGGCCGGCGGGCTGATAGGGGCCGAGCGGACCTACAACGGCCATCCGGCCGGGTTCCGGACGCATATCCTGGTGTGTCTGACCTCCTGCCTGCTGATGCTGGCGGCCATGCACCAGTCGACCTGGGACTTCATCGCCCTGCCCGGCCAGACGGTGGTGATCGACCCGACGCGGATGTCGCACGGCCTGCTGACCGGCATCGGCTTCCTCTGCGCCGGCGTGATTTTCCGCGAGGGATTTTCGGTCAAGGGCCTGACCACCGCGGCCTCGCTGTGGGTGACGTCCGCCATCGGGGTGCTGATCGGGGTGGGGATGTGGGATCTGGCGCTGATCGGAGGGGTGGCGACGCTGGGCGTGCTGGCCGTCCTGCGGCTGCTGGACGCGCGCCTGCCCCAGATCGGGGTCATGGACCTGCACCTGCGCTGGACGCGCGCCGCCGCTCCGGACGAGGCCGCCTTGCGCGCCCTGCTGGCCGAAAGCGCCCTCAAATGCGTCCAGATCGGCCATGTCGTCAGTCCCGACGGCCAGATGCACGAGCACCACATCAAGGCCCGGGGGCAGATGCCGCTCAACATCGATTCGGTGGTGCGGCGGCTTTCAGCCCATCCGGGACTGGCCGGGTTCTCGGTGATGCCGCGCGACAATTGAGACGGGCGAAGGCCGGTCATTGTTCGTCAACCTCGTTTGAGGCATGAAAGGAACGAATGACGAACACGCTGATTCAGAATGGGCCGACTCGCATCCTGGGACTGGACCCCGGCCTGCGCCGCACCGGCTGGGGCGTGGTGGCGGCGGAAGGCTGGCGCCTGCGCTGGATCGCCCACGGCGTCATCGCCCCGCCCGAGACCGCGCCGTTCAGCGAGCGGCTGCTGTTCCTCCTCGAGGCCGTGGGTCAGGTCTGCGCCGACCATGACTGCGACGAGGCGGCGATCGAGGAGGTGTTCGTCAACATGAACCCGGTCTCGACGCTGAAACTGGGCCACGCCCGGGCGGCGGTGATGCTGGCGCCGGCGCGCCATGGTCTGCCGGTCGCGGAATATTCGCCCAATCTGATCAAGAAGGCGGTGGTCGGGGCCGGCCATGCCGACAAGACCCAGATCGCCTTCATGGTGAAGCGGCTGCTGCCCGCCGCCGGGGAGGTGAAGGCCGACGCCGCCGACGCCTTGGCCGTGGCCATCACCCATGCGCAGATGCGGAAGCGGGCGTTGCTCGTTCCTCCCCCACAGGGGGAGGGGGACCATGCGAAGCATGGTGGAGGGGGCTTGCCCCGGACACCGGCGCTCGCGGTTGGCCCCCTCCACCGCGAAGCCGCGGTCCCCTCGTCGGATCGCATGCAATCCATCCTCGACCCCCTGCAGGGGAGGAATACATGATCGGCCGTCTGCGCGGGGTGCTGGCCGAGGTCGAGGCGGACCACTGCCTGATCGACTGCGCCGGGGTGGGCTATGTCGTGGCCTGCGGGGCGCGGACGCTCGGCAGATTGCCGGCGCCCGGCGACGAGGCGATCCTGCATATCGAGTCGAACTGGAACGCCGAGAGCGGGCCGCGGCTGTACGGCTTTCTGACCCGCGACGAGCGCCGCGCCTTCACCACCCTGATCGCCATCCAGGGCGTCGGCCCCAAGGCGGCGTTGTCTGTGCTGGACGTCCTGCCGCCGGGCGAACTGGCGGCGGCCGCAGCGCGCGACGACAAGGCGGCGGTGGCGCGGGCCAACGGCGTCGGGCCGAAGCTGGCCCTGCGCATCGTCACCGAACTGAAGGGCAAGCCGCTGGGGGATGTGAGCTTCACGCCAAGCGCGCCGGGCGTTCATGCGGAGACCGCCCCGCCGCCGCCCAGCGTCTCGGGCGAGGCGGTGTCGGCCCTGCTCGGACTGGGCGTGGCCGAGGTCAATGCGCGGCGCGCCGTCGATCACGCGCTGATCCGGCTCGGCGATGAGGCAGACCTGTCCGCCGTGATCCGCGCGGCCCTGCAGGAGTTGGGGCGGTGATTCCCTTGATCCGCTCATCCCCGCGAAAGCGGGAACCCAGTGCTTTGGGCGATCCGCGCAACCCGGCTAGCGCGGCTATCGATCCCGCGCATCGTGCCTCACGAAAGGACTGGGTCCCCGCTTTCGCGGGGATGAGCGGGGGTGATGATGACTGAGGACAGGCTGGTGGACGCTTCGCCCGCCCCCGGCGAGACCCACGACCGGGCGCTGCGGCCGCAGACCCTGTCGGAATTCGTCGGTCAGGAGCAGGCCAAGGGCAATCTGAAGGTCTTCATCGACGCCGCGCGCGGCCGTGGCGAATCGCTGGACCACGTCCTGCTGTTCGGCCCGCCGGGGCTGGGCAAGACGACCCTGGCGCAGATCGTGGCGCGCGAGCTCGGCGTCGGCTTTCGCGCCACCTCGGGGCCGATCCTGGCCAAGGCCGGCGATCTGGCCGCCATCCTGACCAATCTGGAACCGCGCGACGTGCTGTTCATCGACGAAATCCACCGGCTGGCTCCGACGGTGGAGGAGATCCTTTATCCGGCCATGGAGGACCATGTGCTGGACCTGATCATCGGCGAGGGGCCGTCGGCGCGGTCGGTGCGGATCGATCTGGCGCCCTTCACCCTGGTCGGGGCGACGACGCGGGCGGGGCTGCTGGCCACGCCGCTGAGGGACCGGTTCGGGATTCCGCTGCGGCTCGAATTCTACACGCCCGAGGAGCTGGTGCGGGTCATCACCGGGGCGGCGCGCAAGATGGGCGTGGCGGTCAACGACGAGGGCGCGCGCGAGATCGCCAGCCGTTCGCGGGGCACGCCGCGCGTCGCCGGGCGGCTGCTGCGTCGGGTGCGCGACTTCGCCGAGGCGGAGGGCTCGCCCGTGATCGACCGGCTGGCGGCGGCGCGGGCTCTGGCGCGGCTGGAGGTCGATGAGGCGGGGCTGGACAGTCTGGACCGCCGTTTCCTCAGGGCCCTGATCGAGAACTACGGCGGCGGCCCGGTCGGGATGGACACCCTGGCGGCCGCCATCGCCGAGGCGAAGGACGCGGTCGAGGACGTGATCGAGCCCTATCTGCTGCAACAGGGCTTCATCCAGCGTACCCCCCGCGGCCGCATGGCCTGCGCGCGGGCCTATGCGCATCTGGGGCTGGCGGAGCCGCCCAAACCCGCCGGGGCGGGGCAGGCGGCGCTGTTCGAATGACCGTGTCGTTCGATCCGGCGAAGGACGCGATCAATCGCCGGAAACACGGCCTGTCGCTGACCTTGGCGGACCAGATGAATCTGACCTTCGCCACGATCCGCCCGGACGACCGGCGTGATTACGGCGAGCCTCGCTGGCGCGCCTATGGTATGATCGAAGGGAGAATGCACATGCTCGCGTTCACGATCCGTGATGGAAAAGTGAGGGCCATCAGCTTCAGGCGAGCCAATGCGAAGGAGACCAAACGCTATGGCGGACACCAAAGCCAGCCTTGATCCGGAAGACTACGAGGACATCGAGATCGACGATCCCGAAAATCCAGAATGGACCGAGGAGGACTTCGCCAAGGCTCGTCCGTTTAAGGACGTGTTCCCTGAAATGTACGCGAAGTGGGAAGCTGACCGGGCTGCGGGCGTCAAACCCACTGTCGGACACATTCGTACCTTCGAGCTCTCGCTGCCCCTGGAACTTTTTGAGGCCTATGCAGCGCGGCAGCCGCTATGGGCCGAAAAGATGGAGAGGATGTTGGAGGCTTCGATCCGAGCTGAACTGGCTGAGCCGTCGGCGCGGAAACGAGCCTGACACACCATCGTCTCAGCCGCGATCCGTCGAACCCGTCGCCGCAGATCGCTCAAGACGCCGGCGTCGGAGTCAGGCGAATGTTGATCGCCTGGATGGTCGCCGGATTGGTCGGGGCCAGCAGCAGGCGACCGTCGACCACGCCCTTTTCGCAGGCCCAGCGGAACGTCCCGGACAGGGCGCCCGTCGCGGTGATCGGCGCATGGGCGATGCAGTCCCCGGCGTCAGTCTTGAGCGCGCCCAGCACGGTCCGCCAGTTCTCCACCGACCGGTCCATCAGGAAATTCATCGCCAGGGCGTCGTTCGCGACCGACACGTCTCCGGCGGCCCAGATGCGGCCGAGGTCGGCGTAGCGTTGGGACAGGACGGCGCTGGTCGGGGTCGGACGCACCGGCGCCAGACCGGCGCGGACCAGGGCGGCGGCGGCCTCGACCAGCGGGGCGGAGGGACCGGCATAGGTGCGGTTGGAGAAGGCGAACAGGCCCGTGCCGCGCTCGGGCATCAGGATCATGTAGGAGCCGTAGCCGGGGTAGCCGCCGCCGTGGGCGAGGAAGACGCCGATCTCGCAGTCCGTATTGGCCTGCAACCCCATGCCGTAGGCGCCGGCGCCGGGGCAGGGCTGGCCGTCGGCGCCGGTGCGGCTGCGCGCCGAGACGAAGTTGGAGCCCTGGGCCATTTCGCGCACGGTCGAGCGGCGCACCGGGCCTGCCTCGGGGCCGTCGCGCGCGGGCCAGGCCGACAGCAGGAAGCCGATCCAGCGGGCGTAGTCCTCGGCCGAGGTCTGGGCCCCGCCCATGGAGCCGAAGACGCCGTGGATCATGTCCGGCTCGGGCGACCAGGCGTCATTCTCCCAGCGATAGCCGAGGGCGCGGCGGTCCTGCGGCGAGGCGAAGACGTCATAGCCGCTCGAGGTCATGCCCAGCGGCCGCATGATCTCGGCCCCGATATACTGGTCATAGGGACGGCCCGAGACATTGGTGACGATCCGGCCGAGCAGGGCGTAGCCGAAGTTGGAGTATTCGAACGCCGTCTGCGGCGCCCGGGTGAAGGGCACGCCGCCCTCCAGCATGCGGGTGAACTCGGCCTCGGTGATGACCTGCTGCCGGTCGCCCCACGGGTCGTCGGTGACGAAGCCGCCGGTGTGGTTGAGCAGGTCGCGCACCCGGATGCGCGGGGCGTCGGCGGTGGGATAGGTCCAGTTCGCCATCTCCGGCACATGGGTCTCGGCCAGGTCGTCGAGCGAGAGCTTGCCCTCGTCGCGCAGCTTCAGGATCGCCAGGGCGGTGAAGGCCTTGGACATGGAGGCGATCCGGAACAGGGTGTCGGGCGCGACGGCCTCTCCGCCCACCGTGCGCACGCCGGCGGTCCGCAGGTGGATGATCCGGCCATCCTGCACCACGCCGTAGACCAGGCCGGGGGCGTGGGCGGCGGCCTGCCAGCGGTCGAAGGCCGCGTCGATGGTCGGGATCACCGCCGCCAGAACCGAGGGCGGGGGCGTCGCTGTCACGGGCGGGGTCTGCGCCTGCAGCGGGATCGCCGTCCCCAGGGTCAGGGCCAGAGCCAGAGCCAAGGCCAGTGCATTGGTTCGCATCATTCCCTCCCGATTGTCCGCCCGAGACCTAACATCCATGCCGCAGCGGGCCAATCCATCGCCGGGCTTCACGCGCCGCCCGAACCCCGGCATGGTCGGCGGCTCAGGGAGGCCGCATGGCGCGACGGGCGTTACGAACCGACAGGCTGATCGCGGTGCTGGGCGTGGCCGTGCTGGCGCTCGGCGCCCTGGCGCTGTGGTTCGCCGCCCAGGGCTCGGGCGCGGGCTTCACCGAGGAGCCCGCCGCGCGCCGGGTGCTGCGTCAGGCGCGCGAGCAACTGGGGCGGACGGCCGAGGTGCGGTTGATCGAGCCGGGCCGGGGCCGGGTGGTCTGCGGCTATGTCGCGGCCGGACGCGGCGCCAAGGCCGTCGGCTTCATTTCGCGGCCGAACCGGATGTTGCTCAGCCATGACCCGCTGAACCGCGAGTTCCGCGCCATGATGAGCGCCGACTGTCCCGACTTTCCGGAGCCGCCGTCCCGCGATCCGGTGGTGACGCGGCCATGACGGATGCGCCCACCGCCGGCCGGTTCGAGGGCCGCGAGCATCGCCTGCCGATCCGGGTCTATTACGAGGACACCGACTTCACCGGCCTGGTCTATCACGCCAACTATGTCCGCTATTTCGAGCGCGGGCGGTCGGATTGTCTGCGGCTGATGGGGATCGGCCACGCCGAACTGCTGGACGGCGACCAGCCCATGGCCTTCGTGGTCTCCAAGATGGGGCTGAGCTTCCTCAAGCCGGCGCGGATCGACGACCAGCTGGTGGTGCGCACCTGTTATGACGCGGTGACGGGGCCGCGGCTTCTGATTTCCCAGACCATCACGCGCGGCGACGACGTGCTTTGCCGGGCCGAGGTCGAGGTGGTCTGCATCCATATCGACGGGCGGCCGCGGCGCCCGACGCAGCTCCTGCGCGACAGGATCGGACCGTGGCTGGCGGGCGAAGCTTGACCATCTAGTCCGCCTACTGCGTGCAGACAGGTGACGCCGCCGCCACACCTCGCTAGAGCCTGCTTGAATCGCCACACAACCGCCACGCCCGTCCGGTGCACAGGGACGGCCAGACGGAAGGACGCCTGAATGACCACCGCCGCCGAAGCCTCGATGATGAACCCGGTGAGCCTGTTTCTGGAGGCCGATATCGTCGTCCAGGCGATCATGGTCGGCCTGGCGATCGCCTCGCTGTGGTCGTGGGCCGTGATCATCGACAAGGCCATGCGGTTCAGTTCGCTGAACCGGCAGGCCAATTCCTTCGAGGACGCGGTCGGGTCGGGCCGGTCGCTGGAGGACGTCGCGGCCCAGGCCGGCCCCAATCCGGTGCACCCGCTGCCGCGCATGCTGATCATCGCCCTGGCCGACTGGCGCGAGGCGCGGACGCGCGGCCCGCTGACCGAGAACCAGGCCAATCTGCTGATGTCGCGCATCGACCGGGCGCTCGACAGCCTGATCGCCCGCGAGGGCCAGCGGGTCGAGAACGGCCTGGGCGTGCTGTCGGTGGTGGCGACCTCCTCGCCCTTCATCGGCCTGTTCGGCACGGTCTGGGGCATCATGAACGCCTTCGGGGCCATCGCCTCGGCCGGCAACACCAATCTGACGACGGTGGCCCCGGCCATCGCCGAGGCCCTGTTCGCCACGGCCCTGGGTCTGGCCGCGGCCATCCCGGCCTATATCGCCTACAACAAATTCTCGATCGACGCGGGCAAGTTCACCGGGCGGCTGGAGAGCTTCGCCGATGACCTGCAGGCCGCCGTGGCGCGCCGGCTGGCCGGACCGGCGGCCCCCGCGCCGCAGCCCGCCCGGGAGTTCTGAGCATGGCCATGGCAGGCGCAGGCGGCGGCGGACACGTCCGGGGCCGCAGACGGCCGCGCAAACGGCCGCTGAGCGAGATCAACGTCACCCCGCTGGTCGACGTCATGCTGGTGCTGCTGATCATCTTCATGATCTCGGCGCCGCTGCTGAGCGTGGCCGTGCCCGTCGAACTGCCCAGGACCGAGGCCGGCGCCGTCGATTCATCGGACGAACCGGTGGTCATCTCGATCAAGCGCGACGGGGCCATCTATGTCGGCGAAAGCGAGGTCAGTTTCGACCGCCTGGTTGTGACCGTGGCCGAGGCCGCCGGTCCCGACGGGCGCGAGAAGGCCGTCTCGGTGCGCGGCGACGGCCGGGCGCCCTATCAGGCCGTGGCGCGCGTCGTGGCGCGGCTGTCCTCGGCCGGCTTCACCAGGCTGAACCTGATCACCGACACGGCCGGCGAGACCACGACGGATCAGGAGGGCTGACGCTTGGAACGGCCCGGTTCCGCCCTGGTCGCCTCGATCGCCATCCACGCGGCGGTGATCGTCGGCGTGATCGGCTACGGCATGCTGGGCTTCACTCGTGAGCCGCTCAAGGCGGAGATGGCGGTGCCCGTGTCGATCGTCTCCGACACCATCATCGAGGCCGCCGCCGCGGACAATCCGGACGAGGAGCTGGTCACCGAGGACGCCTCCACCGCGCCGGTCGCCGCGGTCCCCCCCGAACCCGTACCGCCCCTGCCGACGCCCGCGCCGTTGAAGAAGGCGACCCCTCCGCGCACGACGCCGCCGCCCCGTCCCCAGCCGCCGCGCCCGGCCCCGCCGCGCCGGGAGGAGGCGCTGGACCTCGACGCTTTGGCCGGTCCGCCCCGTCCGGGACCGCGACCGGGGCAGCGGCCGCCGGCGGGTCAGCAGGGTCAGGGGTCGGCGCCGCGGGCGGTGGGGCGCGCCTCGCTTCAGGCGTTGGGTGCGCAGGTCGAGCGGAACTGGGATCTGCCGTGCGCGCTGCCAGGCGGTCGCAATGCGACCATTAGAGCGGTCGTGACCCTGGACGAGCAGGGTCGCCTTGTCGGTCCCGCGCGCGCCACGCACCCCAATCGCGCCGTCGCCGACGGCATCGAGCGCGCGATACGGGCAACGGCTCCATTCAGGATGCCTGCCGACTACAGCCAGCAGGAATTGACATTCTCGTTTCGGACGGAAGGTCGCTGTCCCGGCGATTGATGCGAGATGCGTGATGCGGTAACATCAGATCATGCGCACCACCCTTACGCTTGCTGAGGACATGTACCGCCATGCCAAGGCGATAGCCGAGCATGAGGACCGGTCTTTGGGCGATGTCGTGTCCGACATGATGCGCGCCTCCATTCGAAAGCCTTCCGGGAAGCCTGTCTATCGAAACGGCATTCGCGTAATGCCCTCGCGCGGGGGACCGCCCGTTACACTGGAGCTCGTAAACCGGCTCCGCGACGAACTTCCTTGACGTATCTTCTCGATGTCAACGTCCTGATTGCCTTGCTCGACGAGGACCACGTTTCTTACGAGGTGGCTCACCACTGGTTTGAGCAAACCGGGGGTCTAGGCTGGGCCACCTGCGCAATCACGCAGAACGGCTATGTGCGTATTGTGAGCGCCAAGGGTTACGGATCGAAAGGGTGGACCCTTGGGGATGTTCGCAGGTTGCTGCAGGACTTCTGCGACCGGCCCGGCCATGAGTTCTGGGCCGAGGACATCAGCTTGCTGGACAAGGGTCGGTTCGATCACGATCAGCTGACTCAGCCCAGTCAGATCACCGATGCCTATCTTCTGGCCCTCGCGGTTAGGCACGGCGGACAGCTTGCGACGCTTGATCGGCGTCTGTCCCCGCGTCCTGTGCGAGGCGGAATCCTCGCGCTCACGCGGATTCCGCCCGAACCTCGCTTGCCTGACTGAATGTCGCCGCATTCAAGCCCAAGCTGGCGGCTGGAACGGAGGCGGCCAGATGGGTCGCCCTCGTCCGCATCGATCTGGAGACTACCATGCGTCTGACGACCCTGCTCGCATTCGTAGCCTTGGCGGCGATCTGGGTCGCCGACACGGCCTCGGCCCAGACGCCTGCGCCGCAGCAGGAAGAGATCGTCGTTGATCAGGGCGTCCTGCGCGCGCTCCCCATCGCCG
>CALSBO010000058.1:0-19522 GCA_943373195.1 Brevundimonas vancanneytii | reverse complement strand
CGGGTCCCGCGACCCGCCTCCGACCCCCGCGGGGCCGGGCCGGACGGAGCGGGCCGCCCGGTCTCCACCCGGATCGGGCGGCCTTTTTTCTTGCCGTAACGGCCAGGCTGTCAGAGGCTCCCGGACCGGAGGACCCCGCCGATGACCCTGCCGACCACCGTGACCTTCGCCCGCACCGCCCTGTACGCCGGACTGCTGGCCGGGGCGCTGGACATCAGCGCCGCCATCCTGACCAACCCACAGGCCCCGGCCCGCGCCGTGCTCCAGTCCGTCGCCAGCGGCCTGCTGGGCGCCGAGGCCTACCGTGGCGGCTGGCCCACGGCCTGGCTGGGTCTCGCCGCCCATTTCGCCATCATGCTGGTCATCGCCGCCGTCTTCGTGGCCGCCGCCGGCGCCCTGCCCGCCCTGCGCCGCTTCTGGCTGCCCGTCGGCGTGGTGTTCGGCGTCGCCGTCTGGATCGCCATGACCTATGTGGTCGTGCCGCTCTCCGCCTCGCCGATCAGCGGCCCGGTCGATCTGATGACGGCGCTCAAGCCCATCGTGGTCCACATCGTCGCCGTCGGCCTGCCCATCGCCTGGGTCGCCCGCCGGATGCTCGGCCCCGGCTGAGCCCGTCAGGCCGGCCCGATCACGGGCGGGTGATGCATTGGGCCTGAAACCCCTATATGAGGCGCGTTCCCCGTTTCTCCCCGACCGAACGCACCGTCATGTCCAGCCTGAAACAGATCCGCTCGACCTTCCTCGACTATTTCGCCGCCGACGGGCACGAGAAGGTCCACTCGGCTCCGCTGGTGCCGCAGAACGACCCGACCCTGCTGTTCGTCAACGCGGGCATGGTGCCGTTCAAGGACTATTTCACCGGCGCCTCGACCCCGCCCTGGCCCCGCGCGACAAGCTCGCAGAAATGCGTCCGCGCCGGCGGCAAGCACAACGATCTGGACAATGTCGGCTACACCGCCCGGCACCTGACCTTCTTCGAAATGCTGGGGAATTTCTCCTTCGGCGACTATTTCAAGGAACACGCGATCGATCGCGCCTGGAACCTGGTCACCAGGGACTTCGGCCTCGATCCGAACCGTCTGCTGGTCACCGTCTATATCGACGACGATGAGGCGGCGGCGATCTGGAAGAAGGTCACCGGCTTCGGCGACGACAGGATCATCCGCATCGCAGGCTCCGACAATTTCTGGGCCATGGGCGACAATGGTCCCTGTGGTCCGTGCACCGAAATCTTCTGGGACTACGGCGACCACGTTCCCGGCGGCCCTCCGGGCTCGCCGGACGAGGACGGCGACCGGTTCGTGGAGATCTGGAACAACGTCTTCATGCAGTTCGAGAAGGAGAACGACGAGATCGTCCGCTCCCTTCCGAAGCCGTCCGTCGATACCGGCATGGGGCTGGAGCGGATCGCCTCGGTGCTGCAGGGCAAGAACTCGGTGTTCGACACAGACCTGTTCCAGACCCTGATCGCGGCCTCGGCCGACGCCACCTCGACCGACCCGAACGGCGCCATGGCCGCCAGCCACCGGGTCATCGCCGACCATCTGCGCTCGTCGTCCTTCCTGATCGCCGACGGCGTGACGCCGTCGAACGAGGGGCGCGGCTATGTGCTGCGTCGGATCATGCGCCGGGCCATGCGCCACGCCCATTTGCTGGGCGCCGTCGATCCCCTGATGCACCGGCTCGTGCCGACGCTCGTCTCCGAGATGGGCGAGGCCTTCCCGGAGCTGAAGCGCGCCCAGGCCTTCGTCGAGGACACGCTGAAGCAGGAAGAGATCCGCTTCCGCACCACGCTCGGCCGCGGCATGGGCCTGCTGGAGGACGCGTCGCGCGACCTCGGCGAGGGCGGGGTGCTGTCGGGCCAGACGGCCTTCACCCTGTACGACACCTACGGCTTCCCCCTCGACCTGACCCAGGACGAGGCGCGCCGCCGCGGCTTCACCGTCGACACCGACGCCTTCGACGCCGCCATGAACGAACAGAAGGCCCGCAGCCGCGAGCACTGGACCGGTTCGGGCCAGACCGCCTCGACCGGCGAGTGGCTGGCCCTGCGCGACCGCCTGGGCCCCACCGTCTTCACCGGCTATGACGCCGTGGAGGGTTCGGGCGAGGTCCTGGCCATCGTGAAGGGCGGCGCCTCCGTCGACACCCTGGCGGCCGGCGAGACCGCCGAGGTCCTGTTCGACCAGACCCCCTTCTACGGCGAAGGCGGCGGCCAGGCCGGCGACAAGGGCGAGATCGAATGGACCGACGCCTCGGGCCAGCAGGGCTCGGCCACGGTGCTCGACGTCCAGAAGCACGCCGGCGACCTGTTCGCCCACCGCATCGAGGTCACCTCGGGCGCCCTGGCCATCGGCGCCCGCGCCCAGCTGCGCTCCAGCGCCGCCGCCCGCCTGACCACCCGCGCCAATCACTCGGCCGCCCACCTGCTGCACGCGGCGCTCGCCAATGTGCTGGGCGGCCACGTGGCCCAGAAGGGTCAGATGGTCGACGCCGAACGCCTGCGCTTCGACTTCAGCCACAACGCCCCGGTCACCGAGGACGAACTGGCCCGGATGGAGGACGAGGTGAACGCCGTCATCCGCCAGAACCTGCCCGCCGAAACGAAGATGATGGCCCCGCAGGAGGCCATCGCCGCCGGCGCCGTGGCCCTGTTCGGCGAGAAATACGGCGACGAGGTCCGCGTCCTGACGCTCGGCCGTGATCTGGCCGAGGCCGACAAACCCTATTCGGTCGAACTGTGCGGCGGCACCCATGTCGCCCGCACGGGCGACATCGCCCTGTTCAAGATCGTCTCCGAGACCGGCATCGCCGCCGGCGTGCGCCGCATCGAGGCCCTGACCGGCGAGGCCGCGCGCCAGTTCCTGCTGGCCCAGGCCGGGGTGGCGAAGACGCTGGCGCAAGGCTTCAAGGTCCAGCCCGCCGACGTTCCGGCCCGGGTCGAGGCCTTGTCCGCCGACCGCCGCGCGCTGGAAAAACAGGTCGCCGAGCTGAAGAAGCAGCTGGCCCTCGGCGGCGGCGCATCGGCCAACGCCGCGCCGGAAGAGATCAACGGCGTCAAACTGATCGCGCGGGTGCTGGACGGCGTCGACGGCAAGGGCCTGCGCGGCGTGGCCGAGGACTTCCGCAAACAGGTCGGCTCGGGCGTCGTCGCCCTGATCGGCGTCACCGACGGCAAGGCGGCCGTCACCGTCGCCGCGACCTCTGACATGGCGGGACGCGTCAACGCCGCCGACCTGGCTCGCGTCGCCGTGATCGCCATGGGCGGCCAGGGCGCCGGCGGCAAGCCGGACTTCGCCCAGGGCGGCGCGCCGGACGGATCGAAAGCCGAGGAAGGCCTTGCGGCGGTGCGGGCGGCGCTGGCGGGCTAGCCGTCCGGCTTGACGGGTGCGGCGGTGCGACGCCCTATGCGGCGTCGCTTTCCGGGATCCGCCATGAATCGTTTCGCCGCCGCCGGCTTCGCCGCACTCCTGATCACGACCGT
This sequence comes from Brevundimonas vancanneytii, assembly GCA_943373195.1. Classification (GTDB taxonomy): domain Bacteria; phylum Pseudomonadota; class Alphaproteobacteria; order Caulobacterales; family Caulobacteraceae; genus Brevundimonas; species Brevundimonas vancanneytii_B. The sequence continues at coordinate 16,038 of CALSBO010000058.1, read as the reverse complement.
CGCCGGACCCGCCTGGGCCCAGACCCCGCAGGCCGAAGCCCAGGCGGACAACCCCGCCCTCGCCTCGGTTCTCGCCGACTACGAGACCTGGCTGCGTTCGATCGATCCGGTCACCTCGGCGCGCGAGGGCGACCGGGCGGCCAAGAGCCGGCTGCGCGATCCGACCCGCGAAGGGGAACTGGCCCGCCGCGCCCCGCTGGCCGCGTTCAGGGCAAGGCTCGCTGCGATCGACGCCTCGGCGCTGGCCGCCGACGACCAGTTGAACCATGCCTTTCTGACCCGGATCATCGACCGCGCGCTCGAAACCATCGCCATGGACGGCGGACGCCTGGCCCTCGACAACGAAGGCGGACCCGGCATGGAGGCGACCGGCCTGGCGAACGCGACCCGGATCGCCACCCGGGCCGACGCCGAGGCCTGGCTGTCGCGGCTGGGCGCGCTGGGCGGCCTCTATGACGCCGGCCTCGCCCATGCGCGGCGCGGGCTGGCGACCGGCTTCGTCCAGCCCCGCTCCGTGGTCGAAAGCGGCCTGATCAATCTCCGGGCCGAGACCGCCTATACGCCCGACGCCGATCCCCTGCTGAAACCGTTCGCCGCCCTGCCCGCGACCATCCCGGCGAGCGAGCAACAGACGCTGCGCGAGCGGGCCGCCGCCATTGTGGCCGAACAGATCGTCCCGCGCCGCGCCGCCTGGCTGGCCTTCGCGGAGACGGAATATCTGCCCGCCGCTCCAGACACGCTCGGCATCGGCCAGCGGCCCGGCGGGCGCGACTACTACGCCTTTCTCGTGCGCGGCTTCACCACGACCGACCTGACCCCGGACCAGATTCACCGGATCGGACTGGACGAGGTGGCGCGGATACGCGGCCGGATGGAGATCGAGATGCGGGCGGCCGGGTGGACCGGCGACTTCGCCGGCTTCCTCAACCACCTCAGGACCGATCCGCGCTTCTACGCCCAGTCGCGCGAGGACCTGCTGGAGAAGGCCTCGGAAATGGCCAAACGGGCCGACGGGGACCTGCCGGCGCTGTTCGGGACCCTTCCGCGGCTGACCTATGAGGTGCGCCAGGTCCCATTGCCGGTGGAAGACACCTACACCACCGGCCGTTACAGCCGGGGATCATCGTCCGAGGGCGTGGCCGGCGGCTATATGGTCAATACCGGCCGTCTGGACCAGCGTCCGCTCTATGAGCTGCCGGCCCTGACCCTGCACGAGGCCGTTCCCGGCCACCATCTGCAGATCGCCCTGGCGCAGGAGGCGGACGCGGGTCCCTATTTCCGGCGCAGCGCCGGGGTCACCGCCTTCTCGGAGGGTTGGGGGCTGTATTCGGAGTTTCTTGGCGAGGAAATGGGTTTCTATCGGACGCCCGAAGAACGGTTCGGCCGCCTGTCCTACGAGATGTGGCGGGCCTGCCGGTTGGTCGCCGACACGGGCATCCACTGGATGGGCTGGGGCATCGAACAGGCCCGCGCCTGTTTCACCGACAACTCCGCCCTGGCCCCACACAACATCGAGACCGAGTTGCAGCGCTATATAGCGGACCCGGGCCAGGCCCTGGCCTACAAGATCGGTGAAATCCGTCTGAGAGGCATCAGGACCCGCGCGGAGACGGCCCTGGGCGACCGGTTCGACGTGCGCGACTTCCACGACGCCCTGCTGGTCGACGGCCCGCTGCCGCTGGATCTGCTGGATCAGAGGATGGACGCCTGGATCGCGGCCCGCGCGGGGGCGGTCGATTAGGCGGGCGGCGCGGTCTGCAGATCCACCGCCGCCAGCTTCCAGTCGAACAGTCCGCGGCGCTCCAGGATCAGGGCCAGGCGGTCGTCCGGGTGATCGCGGTCGGTCAGGGTGACCGCGAATGCGTTCAGACCGCGATAGCCCCAGGACTGGTGGATGTCGTCGCCGTCGGCCTTGTCGGCGGCGGGGTCCTCGGCGGGACGGCGCGTCGGGTCGGGGGCCTCGGCCGTGCGGACCATTTCGGCCACCACCTGGGGCGTGACCACCGCATCGACCGCCCCGGACAGGATCATCGGCGCCAGCATCATGCCCAGGCCGCCCAGTCCGCTGTCGGCCACGCGCGGGTCGCGGTTCATCCGGTTCAGCAGTTCGGTCTTGAGTTCAGCCTTCAGGCTTTCGCGCAGCGCCGGAAAATCGACCAGCTGCTCCAGCTTGCGCTCATCCCCGGCCTTGGCCGCCCGGATCAGCGCCTGGGCGGCCAGCACGGGCGCGGCGGCCCAGGCGACGACGAACAGGACGACGGCTCCCGCCGCGACGCCGACGATCAGTGACTTTTTCATACGACCCTCTGGCGTCGTAACGCTTCCCCACGGCTACGGTTGCCCGAGTCGTGGGTGGACGCCAAGAGGGGGGTCAGCCGCCGGTCTTGCCGCTCTCGCCGACCCTCGGGACCGGCGGCGCCGGCGCAACGGCGGGCGCCGTTCCGTCCGGCAGGCCGATGTGGACCAGCTTCCACTCGAACGGCCCCTTGCGCTCGAAGGTGAAGACCGTCTCGGACCCGCCCTCGTCCGCGACGCTCATCCGGGCCCGGTTCATGCCCCAATAGACGGGTTTCGGCATCGGTCCGCCGGTGGTGGTGGCGTCCGGCGACGGTTGGGGTTCGCTCGCGCGCTGCGAGGCGTAGCGCCCCTCGCCCCGGGTCAGGGCCGCCAGGGCGGCGGGGGTCAGATAGGCCTCGACATCCGGCGCCTGGGCCGTCGTCGCGTTTTCGATCTGGCGGCGCACCGCGCCGATCGGATCTTCCATGAAGGACGGGGCCGGGGCCTTGGCCGCGGGGTTGCCGTCCAGCTGCGGCCCCAGCGACTGGCGGACGGCCCCGTAGTCGACCAGGCGGGCCAGACCCGCGGCGTCGTTCGACTCGGCGGCAGAGCGCAGGGCGAAGAAGGCCACCCCCGGCGCCACGAAGAAGGAAATCGCCGCCAGGACGACGAGAATGACGATAAGCCTGCCGATCAGCTTCATGGGACGCCTCCAGAACGGGGCATCAATGCACGAACACCGGTCGCGCTCAAACGAAAGGCTCGCCGGACGCGAGTCCGGCGAGCCTTGGGAAGTGCAAGGATCGGCGCTCAAGCAGCGAGCGACCGCGTCGCGAGCGTTAGCGCCCCACGCTCACTACTTCATCGCCTTCGTCAGGTTCTCGGCCACCTTGTCGAGGAAGCCCTCGGTGGTCAGCCAGCCCTGCTGGTCGCCGACCAGAAGCGCCAGGTCCTTGGTCATGTGACCCGCCTCGACGGTCTCCACCACGACGCGCTCCAGCGTCTCGGCGAAGGTGGCCAGTTCGGCGTTGCCGTCCAGCTTGGCGCGGTGCGAGAAGCCGCGGGTCCAGGCGTAGATCGAGGCGATGGAGTTGGTCGAGGTCGCCTCGCCTTTCTGGTGCTGGCGATAGTGGCGGGTGACGGTGCCGTGGGCCGCTTCCGACTCCAGGATCTTGCCGTCCGGCGTCATCAGCACCGAGGTCATCAGGCCCAGCGAGCCGAAGCCCTGCGCCACCACATCGGACTGCACGTCGCCGTCGTAGTTCTTGCAGGCCCAGACGAAGCCGCCCGACCATTTGATCGCCGCGGCCACCATGTCGTCGATCAGCCGGTGCTCATAGGTCAGGCCGGCGGCCTTGAAGTCAGCGGCGAATTCCCTGTCGAAGACATCCTGGAAGATGTCCTTGAAGCGGCCGTCATAGGCTTTCAGGATGGTGTTCTTGGTCGACAGATAGACCGGGAAATTGCGGCCCAGACCGAAGGCGAAGCTGGCGCGGGCGAACTCGGTGATCGAGTCGTCGAGATTGTACATGCCCATGGCCACGCCGGCCGACGGCGCCTTGAACACCTCATGCTCGATCACGGCGCCGTCGTCGCCGACGAACTTCATGGTCAGGGTCCCGGGACCCGGCATCAGGAAGTCGGTGGCCTTGTACTGGTCGCCGAAGGCGTGACGGCCGACCACGATCGGCTGGGTCCAGCCGGGCACCAGCCGCGGCACGTTCGAGCAGATGATCGGCTCGCGGAAGACCACGCCGCCCAGGATGTTGCGGATGGTGCCGTTCGGCGACTTCCACATCTTCTTCAGGCCGAACTCCTTCACCCGCGCCTCGTCGGGGGTGATGGTGGCGCATTTGACGCCCACGCCGTGCTTCTGGATGGCATGGGCCGCATCCACCGTGACCTTGTCGTCGGTGGCGTCGCGGTTCTCCATCGACAGGTCGTAGTAGTCGAGATCGACATCCAGAAAGGGGTGGACCAGCTTGTCCTTGATCATCTGCCAGATGATCCGGGTCATCTCGTCGCCGTCGATGTCCACGATGGGGTTGGCGACCTTGATCCTGGTCATGCGGGTTTTCGCCTTTGAATGGGAATGGGGAGTGAGGCGCGCGGTATAGCCGTGGCGGCGGCGAGGCGCAAAGGGCGGGAACCGATAGCGGCGGGGGCCGCTTGGGTCAGACCCGCGATGGAGGACCGATGACAGCCGATCCCGAGGTCCTGATCATCGGCGCCGGGCCCGCCGGACTGACGGCCGCCACCTATCTGGCGCGGTTCCGGCGGCGGGTGCTGGTCGCCGACGGCGGGGCGCCGCGGGCCTGCTGGATACCGGTCAGCCACAATATGCCGGGCTTTCCGCAGGGCATCACGGGCGAGGCCATCCTGAAGCGGATGACCGAACAGGCCGAAGAATATGGCGCGATGATCGAGGCGGGGCAGGTCGAGGACCTGTCAGCGGACGGCGACGGCTTCGTCGCCCGGCTGAACGGCCGAGCGGTCCGGGCGCGGGCTGTACTGCTGGCGACCGGGGTGGTGGACCATCATCCGGACCTGCCGGGGGTCGAGCGGGCCATCGAACGGTCGCTGGTCCGCATCTGTCCGATCTGCGACGGCTATGAAGCCATCGACAAGGCGGTGGCGGTGATCGGCGAGGACGACAAGGGGGTGCGCGAGGCGGCGTTCCTGCGCACCTATTCCGGCCGGGTGACCCTGATCCACACCGGCGCGGCCGAGGCCCTGGGCGAAGAGGCCGAACTGGCGCGGATGGGGATCGAGCTGATCCGGGCGCCGATCGACAATGTGCGGCTTGAGGGCGACCGGGTCACGGCCCTGAGCTGGGGTGGAAGCTTCCGGACCTTCGACCTGGTCTATTCGGCGCTGGGGATGTCGCCCAACACGGCGCTGGCGGACGGCCTTGACGCGCGTACCGGCGAGGACGGGCGACTGTTCGTCGATCCGCATCAACAGACCAGCGTGGCCGGTCTCTATGCCGCCGGCGACGTGGTGCGGGGCCTCAACCAGATCGCCGTGGCCTCGGCCGAGGCGGCGGTGGCGGCGACGGCGATCCACAACGCCTTGCGCGAGGTTGACGGCTGGACGGTCAGGTGAGGATCAGCCTCAGGAAATCGGCGTCCGACCAGCCCGAACCGCGACCCAGCAGCGCCTCCAGCACCCGATCGGTCTGCCGGACGACCAGAAGGTCGCGTTCGGGGATCAGGTACAGCCTCTGATCGCCCGCCCCGGCCGCCATCCGCACATCTCCCAGTTCCGCCACGGCCCCGGCGCTGTCCCCGACCCCCGAGCGTGGACCGGGGGCGATCAGTCCGGGCCGCAACAGCCACCAGCCGAGACCATAGCCGGGATTGGCCGGACCGGCTTCGAACCCGGCCGCGAGGGCGGCCCGGTCGACCACTGGACGACCGCCCACGACGCCGTCCGCCATGACGAAGGCGCCGAATTTCGCCCAGTCCCTCGCTGTCAGACGCGCGCCCGACGGCATGTTGGGCTGGCCGGCCTGACGCCGCCAGACGCCGTGGGCGACGCCGGCGGGAGCGAAGATCCGGCGATCCATATAGGCCAGCACGTCATCGCCCTGTCCGTCCGCGGCCAGCTTTCGCCGGACCAGTTCCCCGAACGCCTGAAAGGCCGTGGGTCCGTACCGGAAGACGCCGGCGGCACCCGCGAAGGGCGCGCTGACGGCGGCGGCGTAGGTTTCCGGACGGCCCCGCACGCCGCCGGCGGCGCCCGAACTGAGGTTGAGCAGGGTCCGGATCGTGGCGTCGCGTTTGACCGGCTCGGCGCGCCATTCGGTCAGGGTGTCGGCGCAGGGTTCATCGAGCGTCAGCAGGCCGTCCTGCACCAATGCGGCGGCCAGGATGCCGCAGAAACTCTTGGTCCCGCTGGCCAGTTCATGCGCCGCGTCGGCGCTGGAGCGGGGATAGTCCTCGACCAGGATGCGACCGCCCTGCATGACCAGAAAGGACACGCCGCCGCGCTGGGCGGAATAGGCGGCGGCGTCGGCGTAGTCCGGGGCCTGGGTCCAGCCTGCGGCGGGCGCGGCGAGCAAGGCCGCGCCTCCGGCCAGAACGCCGCGTCTGTCGATCTGCATGGTCGGCTCCGACGACTGTTTGAAGCTGCAACGGTCGAGCACGGCCGCTTCCGTCGCCAGACACGGCTCGACCCGAACCCCGGGAGCAGGAGACTCCGGGATTCGGGCCACGACCCATGTGGGGCCGACGGTCGCGTGCGGGGGAAGGGTGGTCTCCTGCGGCGGACCGGATTGGAGTCGGATTCAGGAGGCCGTCAGCGGCTCCAGGGCGTCACGATGCGCGACGGCGTGCGCAGCCGCTGGCGCGTCCGGCTGCGGCGCCAGTCTTTCAGAACCGAAACCCAACCCCATGCGGGTTCCTTATGCGTGTGGTGCATCTCTTCCATCTCGGCCTCCTCTGGCTCGCTATTGGTGATAACGACAGGATGGACTTGACAGGGGCCGGTCACAAACCAGATTGTGGCGACCTCACATAAGGTTTGCTTATGGCCGATCCCCTCGCCGGAATCCCTCTCGCCTCGATCCGGGTGTTCGAGGCCGCCGCCCGTCTGAAGAGCTTCACCCGCGCCGCGGAGGAACTGGGCATGACCCAGGCCGCGGTCAGCTGGCAGATCAAGGCGCTGGAGGGCCGGCTCGGCCAGAGCCTGTTCCGCCGCCTGCCGCGCGAGGTCCAGCCGACCGAGGGCGGTGAACGGCTGTCCCGCGCCGCCACCGAGGCCATGACCCTGCTGCGCCGGGCCGTCAGCGACCTGACCCAGGCGGACGAACACATCCTGTCGATAACCACCCTGGCCTCCCTGGCCGCCCAGTGGCTGGCGCCCCGACTGGGCGCCTTTCAGGTGGCCAACCCTGGACTGGCGGTGCGGCTGGACACCAATCCGACGCTGCTGGACCTGTCGCGCGAAGGCTTCGACGTCGGCATCCGTTCCGGTTCGGGCGACTGGCCGGGAATGGAGAGCCAGCTGCTGATGCCCAGCGTCTTCACCCCCGTGTGCAGTCCCGCCATGGCCGAGCGGCTGAAGCTGACCCAGCCGTCCGATCTGGTGGATGCGCCGCGCATCGGCATGGAGAAGGAATGGGCCGCCTGGTTCGCCGCCGCCGGGGTCAGCAGCAGCGGCCCGCAGCCGATGAGCCGCCTGACCGCCGACTATCAGGTGCTTGAAGTGGCCGCCGCGCTCGGCGACCAGGGCGTGGCCCTGGCCTCGCCCATTCTGTTCGCGCGCGAGCTTCGCAACGGCCTGCTGGTGCGGCCCTTCGCCCAGACGGTGTCGTTCCACACCGGCTATTATCTGGTCTGGCCCGAGGGCCGCCGACGGTCGCCCAAGATCGCCCGCTTCCGCGACTGGCTGGCGGCCCAGGCCGACGCCGATCCGACGATCGCGGCGGCGCGGGCGGCTATCCCCGCATAAGCCCTTCCAGCACCGCCAGCGGCACCGAGCCGTTCAGCAGCACGCGGTCGTGGAAGGCCTTCAGGTCGAAGCCCGGCCGTGCCTCCGCCTCGGCCCGCAGCCGGGCGATCACGGTCTGGCCCAGCTTGTAGGAACAGGCCTGACCGATCGAGACGCAGTAGCGGTCGATCTCCTTCTCGGCCGACTCGGGCGGCTCGCCGCATTCCTCGATCATGTAGCGGATGGCCTGATCGCGGCTCCAGCGCTTGTGGTGCAGGCCGGTATCGACCACCAGCCGGACGGCGCGGAACAGATAGGACTGCAGATAACCGACCCGGCCCAGGGGGTTGCCCGCATAGACGTCCAGATCGTCGGCGGCGACGCGCTCGGCATAGAGCGCCCAGCCCTCGTTATAGGCCGAGTTGCCCGCCACCCGGCGATAGATCGGCAGGCTGCCCGCCTCACGCGCGACGGTGATCTGGAAATGATGGCCCGGCGAGGCCTCATGATAGGTCAGGGTCGGCAGACCCCATTTGGGCCAGTTCGCCGTGTTCGACAGGTTGATGTAATAGGCGCCCGGCCGCGAGCCGTCCAGCGAGGCGGCCTGGTAGTAGCCGCCCGGCGCACCCAGCTCGATCGACGGCGGCACGCGGCGGATTTCGACCTGGGCGCCCGGCAGGGTGTTGAACACGCGCGGCAGCATCGGCTCGAGCGCCGCCATCTGCTGGTTGAGGGATTCGATCAGCTCGACCTTGGCGGCATCGGTGTCGGGCCAAAGATGCCGCGGGTCCTCGCTCAGCGTCTTGATGCGCGCGCCGACCGTTCCCTCGGCCATGCCCATGCCCTTGAGGATCGTATCGATCTCGGCCTGGATTTCGGCGACCTGGGTCAGGCCGATGTCGTGGACGGTCTGGGCGCTGTAGTCGGTGGTGGTGAAGGCGCGCAGGGCCAGGGCGTAGAAGGCCTCGCCCTGTGGCAGTTTCCAGGCGCCGGCTTCCTCGGTGGCGTTGGGGCGCTGGGCCTCGAAGACGGCGATCTGGCGGGTCAGGGCGGGGCGGACCTCCGAGTCGACGATGGCGGCGGCGCGGGCGCCCCATTCTCCGGCGATCCCCTTCTCACCGGTCTTGCGGACCAGGGCCTGGACCATGGCCATGTCGGTGGGCGCCGTGTCACGCAGGGTGCGCAGCTGGGTCAGGGTCTTGTCCATCAGGAACGACGGCAGCATCACGCCCAGTCGGCCGTCGGCGACGATCCGCTCGCTCTCCTGATCCAGCACGGCGGCGAAGGCCGACAGGCGCGACAGGAAGGCCTCGGCGTCGGCCGCGGTCTCGACCCGGTGCTGATTGGCCATGAAGTCCGGCACCGAGAAATAGGCGCCCGACCGCTGGGTCACGACATAGGCGCCGCCGCCGCCATAGGGGATGTCCGCCGCCCGCGCCGCGCCCTCGGCGGTGAAGCGATAGACGGCCAGCGACACCTTCGCCTGATCCGAAAGACCGTCTTCGGACACGGTCCGGATTTCGGCCCAGCGCGCGCGGGCGCGGGCGCGGTCCGCCTGGACGTCGGCCAGCCCGACCTGCCGCAGCTTGCCCGACAGATGGGCGCGCTCGCCCCGGTCGAGGCCGAGGTTGGTCGCATACTCCGGCGACAGGTCGACATTCTCCTCGAACCAGCGATTCAGCATGGCGTCGAGCCGGGCGTCGGCTTCGGACATCGCGGGCGCGGCGGTCTGGGCGAGCGCGGGCAGGGCCGCCATCAGGCCGAGGCCGGCCGAGGACAGCATCAGGCGGCGACGGTCGAGCATGGGGCAATCCTCTGACGGCAATGGCCGTCGGTCCGGGCCGTCGCTGGCGAGCCCGGACCGGCGCTTCTCAGGTTCAGCCGCGCTGCGCGGCGATCCAGTCGGTCATGATCTTGTCGAGCACCGTCAGCGGCACGCCGCCGGCGTTCATGCCCGCGTCGTGGAAGGCGCGGATGTCGAACCGGTCGCCGAGCGCGGCCTGGGCCCGGGCGCGAAGCTCGACCCATTTGTTGTGGCCGACCTTGTAGCTGGAGGCCTGGCCCGGCCAGACGGCGTAGCGCTCGACCTCGGTGGTCACCGCTGTCTCGGAATCGCCGAGCGTGTCGACCATGTAGCGGATGGTCTGTTCGCGGCTCCAGCGCTCGTGGTGCAGGCCCGAATCGGCGACCAGCCGGACGGCGCGGAACAGCAGCGACTGCAGATAGCCGATCTGGCCGATCGGATTGTCGGCATAGACCCCCATCTCGTCGGCCAGCTGTTCCGAATACAGCGCCCAGCCCTCGGAATAGGCCGAGAAGCCCAGCACCTTCATCAGCAGCGGCCGGTCGGCCTGTTCCTGCTGCAGGGCGATCTGGTGGTGATGGCCCGGCGACGCCTCGTGATAGGTCAGGGTCGGCAGCTGCATGCGCGGCCATTCCGAGGTGTCGCGCAGATTGATGTAATAGGCGCCGGGCCGCGAGCCGTCGAGCGCCGGCGCGTTGTAATAGCCGCCGGGCGCGCCCGCCTCGATGAAGGTCGGCACGCGGCGGATCTCGACCGGGGCGGCCGGGATGCGGCCGAAATACTGCGGCAGTCGGGTCGCCATCTCGGCCATCTGGGCGTTGAGGTCGGTCAGCAGCTGTGCCTTGCCCGCGTCGGTGTTGGGATAGAGCTGGGCCGGATCCTTGCCGAGGGCGGAGATGCGCTCGCCCACCGTGCCCTGGGTCAGGCCTTGCGCCTTCAACAGCCCATCGGCGCGGGCCGACAGTTCGGCGACCTGCGCCAGGCCGAGGGCATGGATCTCGGCGCCCGACAGGGTCGAGGTCGTATAGCTGCGGATGCCCCAATCGTAATAGGCCGCCCCGTCCGGCAGGCGCCAGACGCCGGCGTCGTGCGTGGCGTCGGCGCGGCGGGCGCGCATGGCGTCGGCCTGGCGGCGCAGGGCCGGATAGACCTCGCCCTCAACGATCCTCTGGGCGCGGGCGCCCCAGTCGCCGGCGAGGTTCTTCTCGCCCGCGCGGCGCACGATGGAGGTGGTCAGGACCGACTGGCCCGCCGGGGTGTCATAGAGGTTGGCGAGTTGCAGCAGGGTCTTGTCGATGACGAAGTCCGGCGGCACGGCGCCGGCCGCGAAATCGGCCTGCATCCGCGCGGTTTCCTGATCCAGGGCGGTCGGGAAGGCGGCGACGCGCGACAGATAGGCCTCCGCGTCCTCGGTGGTCTCGATGGCGTGCTGGGTGTCCAGGAAGTCCGGCAGGCCCTGATAGGAGCCGGTCAACTGGGAGATGGTGTAGGGGGCGGGCCCGAAGCCGCCGCCGCCGTAGGGGAAGCGGTTTCCCATCATCTGGGTCTCGCCGAAGAAGCTCAGGGCGTCGTGATAGACGCCTTCGGTCTCGGGCAGGGCGTTGCGGTCGATCGCCTGCAACTCGCCCATCTGGCGTCGGAACACCACACGGTCGGCGTCGATCTTGGCCTGGGACCGGTCGTCGAGGCGCGACTTCATCGCCGCCATCGGCCCCTTGTCCATGCCCAGCGAGGTCAGGGTTTCGGGCGACTCCAGCAGGAAGCTCTGGACGATCCCGTTCATCAGGGCGGTCAGGGCGGCGGAGGCCGAGGCGGCCGCGGCGGGCGTCTGGGCCAGGGCCTGGCCGCAGGCGGCGAGGCCGGCTCCGGCGGCGGCGGTGAACAGCAGGCGGCGGCGATCGAGCATGGCAGACGGCTCCATATGCATGAGGCGCGCAGAGGATGGCGCCGGGCGAGGATTGGCAAGTTACCGATCGTTCAGGCTGCGTGCAGTTCCTGCTTCACCCGCTCCGCAAGGGTCTTGATGTCCAGCGGCTTGGGCAGGAAGGAGACGCCGACCTCGTCCTGCAGCAGATCCGAGAAGTCGCTCTCCGCATAGCCCGAGATGAACAGCACCGGGGCGTCGCCCAGGTATTGCCGGGCCTTCTTCAGCAGGGCCGGGCCGTCGAGGCCGGGCATGATGACGTCCGAGATCATCATATCGATGGTCCCGGCGTGCTGTTCCGCCAGTTCCAGCGCCTGTTCGCCGTCCTCCGCCTCGATCACCTCATAGCCGCGCTGCCGCAGCAGGCGGGCGGCGATGCCGCGCACGGCGGCCTCGTCCTCGACGAACAGGATGCGGCCCGCGCCCGACAGGTCGCGCGGCGCCTTGGCGGCCTTCTCGACCACCGGCGTCTCGGCCAGATCGGCCTCGGCCGCCTCGGGCAGGAAGATGCGGAAGGCCGCGCCGCCACCCGGGGCGTTGGAGACGTTGATGTGACCGCCCGCCTGTTCGACGATGCCATAGACGGTGGCCAGGCCCATGCCGGTGCCCTCGTTCACCGCCTTGGTGGTGAAGAAGGGCTCGAAAATCTTGTCGAGGATATCCGGCGGAACGCCGGGACCGGTGTCGCTGACCTCGATCAGGGCGACCGCCGCCGTCGGGGCCGCGCCCCAGCCCAGCAGCCGGGCCTCGTCGCCGGTCAGGCGGGCGGTGCGGATGGTGACCACGCCGGCGCCGGGCTCGACCACGCCGCGCATGGCGTCGCGGGCATTGACGGCCAGGTTCATCACCGCCGTCTCCAGCTGGCTCTTGTCGGCCAGGACCACGGGCAGGTCGCGTCCGTAGTCGGTCTCCAGCCGCACGTCCTCGCGCAGCAGGCGGCGCAGCAGGACGGCGAACTCGCCGACCAGTTCGCCCAGGTCGAGGCGTTCGCGCCGCACCGTGGACTTGCGCGAGAAGGCCAGCAGTTTGCGCACCAGATCGGCGGCGCGGATGGCGGTCTGGCGGATCTCGTTGAGTCCCTCGTAGGAGGGATCGCCGACCGGATGACGCTCCAGCAGGCCGCTCAACTGCAGCTGGATGGCGGTCAGCAGGTTGTTGAAATCATGAGCCACGCCGCCGGCCAGCTGGCCCACGGCCTGCATCTTCTGGGCCTGCGAGAGCTGCAGCTCCATCGACTTCTGGGCCGAGACGTCGAACAGCCAGATGCGGCGCCGGTCACCCTCGGGCGCCACATACAGGTGCAGCATCCGGTCGGGATGGGCTCGGGCGACCAGTTCGATCGGGCCCGACGAACCGCTGTCCAGCTTCAGTCGCGCCTCGGCCACGCCCGCCGGATCGAACAGATGGCCGAAGGCGGCGTCTCGGGCGGCGGCGGGGCCGGTCAGGACGGCCAGGGCGGCGTTCGGCTCCTCGATCTTGCCCGTGAACAGATCGTCGGCGGCGATGACCGCCGAGCCGAAGGGCGCCCCGGCGGCCATGGCGCGGCTCTCGCCCGTAGCGGGAGCGGCGGCCTGCCGCGAAGGCATGGCGGCGCCGACGGGCAACACGGCCTCGGGCGCGGCGCGGACGAGGAAACGCCCCTCTCCGGCCAGACCGATCAGGACCTCCTGCTCGCGGTCGCCGATGACGACGATGGCCCGGCCCTGCTGCCCGGCGCGGGCCTGGGCGAAGGCCATGTACAGGGCGGAGGCGGACTTGCCTTTCGGGAGGGCGACGGTGGCGCCGTTGGCCTCCGCCCAGGCGCCGTTGAAGGCCAGCACCTGACCCGTCGACCAGACCAGGGCCGCCGGCTCGGCCATGGCGTCCAGCAGGTCGACCGCGGCGTCGCCGAGGGGCTTGCGCGACTCGCCGCGGACGAAGGCGAACAGGCCGATCAAGGCCACGGCGCCGACGGTGAAGATCAGCACCAGTCCCGGCGCACTGGTCGGGTCGGCGCGGAACGCCGGATAGGCCAGGGCTCCGACCGCGACCACGAAGCCGACCGCCATCACGATCAGCAGGGGATCGAACGGACGGCCCTTTGTGGAGGTCAACGCGGTTGCGGTCATGGCGCCTCAGCCCGAATCAGCACGGGAAGCATCCGCCATAGTGTTCCGTATGCGTCCGGCGCGCGAATCCGGCGGTTCAGACTCGAAAAACGGGGTCTGAATCGTCTGAAATCGCTCCGGCCCATGCCGCGGGTCAGGCGACCGGCGCGTCAGACGGGGGCGCAGCCCGGTCCAGCGCGGGGACGGACCTACGCCGCCTTGCGCGTTTCCGACTTGGCCTCGCGGGCCGCGTTGATGCGGGCCTCGGCGATGGCGTCGGCGATCTCGTGCGTCGGACGCTTCCCGGCCTGCGAACGGTCCAGCACCTCTTCCAGGGTGTCCATCAGCCGCGACAGCTTGGTCTCGACCCAGGCCGGGTCATAGGCGCCGCCGGTCTGGCGGGCCATCAGCTCGGACGCGACATTGATGATGCCGCCGCCGTTGGCGACATAGTCGGGCGCGTAGAGCACGCCGCGCTCGAACAGGGCCTGGCCGATGGCGGGGGTGGCCAGCTGGTTGTTGGCGGCGCCGACCACGGCCTTGACCGTCAGCCGGTCCAGCGTCTGCGGGTTCAGCGTCGCGCCGAGGGCGCAGGGGGCGTAGATGTCGGCCTTGACGTCATAGATGGCGTCCGGGGCCACGACCTCGGCATTGGTGCGGGCCGCGACCTCGGCCAGCAGGGCGGTGTTGACGTCGGTCATGATCAGTTTGGCGCCGGCGGCATACAGCTTGTCGGCCAGATAGCCGCCGACGTGGCCGATGCCCTGGACCGAAACCGTCAGGCCGGTCAGGTCGTCCTGTTTCCACAGACGCCGCGCGGCCAGCAAGGTCGAGCGGAATACGCCCTCCGCCGTCACCGGGCTGGGATCGCCCGAGGCTTCCGGACCGTCGTTCAGGCCCAGCACATAGGGGGTGACCTTGCGGGCTTCGGCGATGTCGGACACCGAGACGCCGACGTCTTCGGCCGCATAGTAGAGGCCGCCCAGCGTATCGACCGCGCGGCCGAAGGCGCGAAACAGCTCGGGGGTCTTCTGGGTCCTGGAGTCGCCGATGATGACCGACTTTCCGCCGCCCATCTCCAGATCCGCGACCGCATTCTTGTAACTCATGCCCCGCGACAGGCGCAGCACGTCTTCCAGCGCCTCGGCGCTGGAGGCGTAGTTCCACATCCGGGTGCCGCCGACGGCGGGGCCGCGGGCGGTCGAGTGAACGGCGATAATGGCGCGCAGGCCGGTCTTTTCGTCAAAGACCGCGTGGACGCCTTCGTGGTTCGCGAAGGACGGGGAATCAAACAGCGTCGTGCTCACTTGAGCGTCTCCCGGGGTGTTTTTTTGTTGCGCGGGTGCTTACGCCCCGGCGCTTAACACTTCAAGCATGGCGGTTTCGCGGCTTCGCCGAGGGGCGAGGGACGAGGGACGAGGGGCGAGGGATCTAGGGACAGGGCTGGTCCGCCCGCCGATCTCATCTTCCCTCCTCCCTCGACCCTCGACCCTCGCCCCTGAGTTCAGGCAGCACCGCCCCCGCCCCGGACGGCAGCGGCGCGGCTGAGTCCCGCAGCCAGGCCTCGATGTCGCGGTAGACGGTCTCGGCCTGCAGATCGCGGTTCAGGATGTGCCAGCCGTCGGGATACCAGGCAGTGCGCAAACCGGGCCGCTCGCCCGCCCGCTCCAGCGCCTGCCGCATCGGCTCGCGCTGGATCACATTGTCGTTGGCTCCATACAGCAGCAGCGTCGGGGGGCGGACGTCGCCGAGCCGGACGGACGCCGTCTCCATCAGATCGACCAGGCCGTACAGGGCGTCGAACCGGGTCGAGATGACGCTGTTGGGGTCGCGGCCGTTGCGGAACAACTCGACCCGGTTGTCGGAAGCGGGACGGTCGCGGATCGCCCATTCCGGCGCATCGACGGCCCGGTCGCCCATCATCCGCGCGGTGACCCACAGGCCGGCGGCGTTGACCGGCCCCTGCGCCGTCCAGCCCCAGACCGCCGGGGCCAGCAGCACCAACCGGTCGGCGTCGGGCGGGCGGTCCGAGCCGAAGGCGGCGATGGCCGCCGCCCCGCCCATGCTCTCGCCCGCCACCGCGATCATGGCCCGCGGATGCCGGGCGCGGGCCAGGGCGACGGCGGTGCGCAGGTCGTCCGTCATCCGCGCCTGCCCGGCCCAGATTCCACGCCCGGGCGCCTCGCCGAAGCCGCGCTGGTCGATCGCCCAGGTCTCGATGCCCCGCTCGGCCCACCAGGGTCCGGCGAGCCGGAACGAGGCGCGGCTGTCGTTCATGCCGTGCAGGGCGACGATGACGGCCCAGGGCTCGCCCGTCTCCGGCGCCCAGCGCGCCAGCGGCAGCCGCGCGCCGTCGTCCATCAGCAGGTGGCGCGCCTCGAGCGCCGGGCCGGCGAAGCCGGGCGGCGGCGTCAGCGGCGGCTGGATGGCGGGGGTGGCGCAGGCGGCGAGAGCGAGGGTCAACAGACCGAGCGCGATCCCCACCTTCCTACGCTCATCCCCGCGTTCGCGGG
>CALSBO010000057.1:0-19763 GCA_943373195.1 Brevundimonas vancanneytii | reverse complement strand
GTGCCCTTCGTGATGAACCAGCTCTTGCCGGGGCACGGGAGCAGACGGAGCGTCAATTCAGGTGGCGGTTGCTCTAGCCGCCCGAACAGCAGGATCAGGACGCCCGCCTTGTCTTCGCCCGCCTTTTCCTCCATAAGCCGCCGCTTCCGACGCAAGTGAACCTCGCGTCTCCACCTGCACGACCCCGGTTCCGACCGGACGAGGCAGGCGAGAACCCTCCGCCGACGTGATCGTCGCCGGAGGCCATTTCGCTATGGAGACCGTTTCACCCGTCGGATCGACTGGCCCTTCGGGCTGACGAGGTAGTGAATGTTCGAGGCTCTGAACGAGCGGCTGACAGGCGTCTTCGACCGGATCACCGGGCGCGGCGCCCTGTCCGAAAAGGACGTCTCCGAAGCGATGCGCGAAGTCCGCGTGGCGCTGCTCGAGGCCGACGTCGCCCTGCCCGTCGTCAAGGACTTCATCGCCTTCGCCACCGAGCGCGCCACCGGCGAGGACGTCATCCGCTCGGTCAAGCCGGCGGATCAGGTGGTCAAGATCGTCTATGACGGTCTGGTCGAGATGCTGGGCGGCGAGGAGCCGACCCCGATCAATCTGAACGCCACGCCGCCCGCCGTCATCCTGATGGCCGGCCTGCAGGGCTCGGGCAAGACGACGACCTCGGCCAAGCTGGCGCTGCGGCTGACCAAGTTCGATCGCAAGAAGGTCATGATGGCCTCGCTGGACACGCGGCGTCCGGCGGCCATGGAACAGCTGCAGACCCTCGGCAGACAGATCGAGGTCGCGACCCTGCCGATCGTGGCCGGCGAGAGCCCGATCCAGATCACAAAGCGCGCCCTGCAGTCGGCGAAACTTCAGGGCTTCGACGTCCTGATCCTCGACACCGCCGGCCGGATCACCCTGGACGAGGCGCTGATGGCCGAGGTGGCGGAAGTCGCCGCCGTGTCGAAGCCGGTCGAGACCCTGCTGGTCGCCGACAGCCTGACCGGTCAGGACGCGGTGCGCACAGCCCGGGCCTTCCACGACCGCCTGCCGCTGACCGGCCTGGTCCTGACCCGCGCCGACGGCGACGGGCGCGGCGGGGCCATGCTGTCGATGCGCGCCGTCACCGGCCTGCCGATCAAATACATCGGTGCGGGCGAGAAGGTCGACGCGCTGGAGGTGTTCGACGCCCGCCGGGTCGCCGGCCGCATCCTGGGTCAGGGGGACATCGTCGCCCTGGTCGAGAAGGCGTCGCAGGAGCTGGACGCGTCCAAGGCCGAGGCCATGGCCCGCAAACTGGCCAAGGGGCAGTTCGACCTCAACGACCTGGCCTCCCAGCTGCAGCAGATGAAGCGGATGGGCGGCCTGCAGGGCATCATGGGCATGCTGCCGGGCGTGGCCAGGATGAAGGCCCAGATGGCCGACAGCGGCGTCGACGACCGCATGATCGCCCGCCAGGAAGCCATCATCTCCTCGATGACCAAGGCCGAGCGCAAGAAGCCCGATCTGCTCAACGCCAGCCGCAAGAAACGCGTCGCCGCGGGCGCCGGGGTCGAGGTCCAGGACATCAACCGCCTGCTGAAACAGCACCGCCAGATGGCCGACATGGTCAAGTCCATGTCGCGCGGCGGCGGCAAGGGCCTGAAGCAGATGGCCGCCATGATGGGCGGCCTCGGCGGGGGCATGGGGGGCGGCCCCGACATGGCCCGCCTCAAGGCGATGGGCGGCGGCAAGATGCCGGAGCCCACGGCCGAAGACATGAAAGCCATTCAGGACCGGCTCGCCGGCCTGGGCGGCGGACAACTTCCGGGCGGCCTTCCGGGTCTTCCGGGCCTCCCTCCCAAGAAATAATCCGACTTAACGAAAGAGACTGAAAATGCTGAAGATTCGTCTGGCCCGCGGCGGCGCCAAGAAGCGCCCCTACTATTACATCGTCGTCGCCGACAGCCACTCGCCGCGCGACGGCAAATTCATCGAGCGCGTCGGCGCCTACAACCCGATGCTGCCGCGCGACGGCGAGCAGAAGCGCGTCACCCTGAAGACCGACCGGATCTCGGAATGGCTCGGCAAGGGCGCCCAGCCGACCGACCGCGTCGCCCGCTTCCTGAGCCAGGACGAAGCCTTGGCCGGCAAGGTCAAATGGACCCAGTCGAACAACCCGAAGAAGGCCGAGCCGGGCAAGAAGGCCCAGGAACGCGCCGCCGAGCGCGCCCAGCGCGAAGCCGACCGCGCCGAGGCCGAAGCCGCCGCCAAGATCGAGGCCGCCGAAGCCGCCGTCCGCGCCAAGGAAGAAGCCAAGGCCGCCGCTGAAGCCGCCAGGAACGCCCCGGCCCCCGAGCCCGAAGCCGCTGCTGAAGAAGCCCCCGCTGAAGCCGCCGCTGAAGAGGCTCCGGCCGCTGAAGCCGTGATCGAGGAAGCCCCGGCCGCCGAAGAAGCGCCCGCTGCTGAAGCCGTTGCTGAAGAGGCTCCGGCCGCCGAAGCCGCTGCCGAAGAAGCCCCGGCCGCTGAAGCGACCGAAGAAGAAAAGACCGAGGCCTAAGCCTCATCCGCTCACCCCGGCGCAGGCCGGGGCCCAGATGACAGAAAGCAGTGCTCGACGATCGGGCGCTGCTTTTCTGCTATCTGGCGGCGGCGTTTGGATCTGGGTCCCGGCAGTCGCCGGGATGAGCGGAGTTTTTCGATGCCTCAGGACAGCAAACTCATCCTCGTCGGCCAGGTCGCCGGCGGGTTCGGGGTCAAGGGCGAGGTGCGAGTGACCGCCTACACCGCCGAGCCGAAGACCCTGCTCTCGTACGGGGTCTTGCTGCGCGCCGACGGTTCGCCCGGCCTGACCCTGGCCTCGGCCCGGGCCGAGAAGTCAGCGGTCGTCGGACGGGCGAAGGAGATCGCCACCAAGGAACAGGCCGACGCCCTGCGCGGGCTGAAGCTCTACATCCCGCGCGACAAGCTGCCGGAGCCGGACGAGGACGAATTCTACCTGACCGATTTGGTTGGTCTTGAAGCACGCGATCCGGACGGTCTGGTGCTGGGCACCGTGAAATCCGTACAGAATTTCGGCGCCGACGACATGCTGGAGATCGCCCCAGCACCCGGCGGCCCGACCTGGTACCTGCCGTTCACGAAGGACGCTGTTCCCGACCTCCAAATCGCCGACGGCTGGTTGCTGGCGGTGAAGCCGACCGAGATCGGCGAACGCGAACCGGACTGAACCCGGACCGCAACAACATTGAGCCGACCGATCACGAGTGGGGGCACGAACCGACCCTAAGCTGTGGGCGCTGTAGGGTGCCAGCATTCCGTTAGATTTGTCTCCGATGCTCGCCCCCAATCTGCCAGTTCGCCGCCGAGAGACGAAACTCTTAGCCAGCTCGGTGCGCCGCTTGGAAGCTCTGCGGAATTCCAGATTGTGAAAACAGAGCCGTGCGTTGGAATACCGACCGAGGGCGTGCCTCTGTGTGGCCTCGGCCAAACCATCCCTGGCACTTGAATAGTTGGGACAGGGAGTTTGCTTAAAGACCAAAGCGTGCCCTCCAACTCTGGACACGTAGTGCTGTCCGCCCACTCTATGCGGTCAGTAGGGTGGCCGTCTCGACCATACTGTCTTTTGGCTAACCAGCGTCGTGGCGCATGAGGATCAAGCTGGATCACACGACCGAACGGCTGTGAGAAAATAGAGGTTAATGTCCAGTCGTTTCCCGTTTCAACGGCGAAGATAAGGTTGGTTCTACGACCTTCGAAAGTCGCTTCTGTAGCGTTCCGAATGACATGGTCTGGAATTTCAGAACGCACCGGAAGCGCGAACAACAGGCAAAATCCAATGATTGGAATGGCAATCGGTCTCATCCTATCGTGACTCCCGGACAGGGCTGGCCCTCAGGGTTCACCTCAGGACCGGCAACGCCGCCTTCTGATGCTTCATCGACGTTGGTCGAATTATAGACCTCTATGCGGTGTGATCCATTTTCTCCGATAGAAACGACATATATCCGACCTTGGTTGTCACCTCGAGCGCCATTGATCGCCGCTACCCATGAAGCGTCTGGCCTAGAGGGAATGGCACCGGAGGGTCCGGTACTGGGATGGCTATGAATCATGGCGAGTGGTAGCGATCCGCTACCACATGCGTTGAAGTTGACATTAACGGATGGCTGGTCGCCGGCCCCAACCCAAGTCCCTTCTGCGTCGAAAATCGGATCGCCCCACTGGATTGTCGATATGCTCAAGTCTCCATTCGAAGCTTGGCAAATCATCGCGCCGTACTCGCGGTTTGACAGGTTGTGGGTTGAATCGGCTTGCGCGGCGGCTGCTGCATCATTCTCCGAAGGGCCTCTGCCGCAGCCGCATCAGCGTTCCAATCCAGCGCCGTCTCCGGATCATCGCACGGATGCGATCCGTCCCCTTCCGGAGGCGGCGGCGGATCGCCTTCCTCGTCCAGTTCCCATTGATCGACGCCGCCGGGTTCATTGCCTCCGCCGCCGCCCGGACCTGACGGGAAGGTTCCGTTGGGCCTGCGCCTCTGGCCGGTGACGACGACCTCGTCCAGCTCATGCGGATCCGTCATGTCGCACCTCCTGCCTCGAGCCGCGACAATACAACCGGAGAGAATTCGGCGTCCAGTCACCTTGCTGTGACGCTTACCCTTCCTCGTCCGCCGCCATGCCCATCATGTGGAAGCCGGCGCCGACGCTACTCGCCGCTACAGGATCGAATCGTCCGGACCATGCTTGACGCCCATCGCGCGTAAGGTCCTTGGTCGCCGTCGATCGTGACGACAACCGAGGTCCAGTCCGGGGCGAATCCGGGGGCGGTTATGGACCAACTCTCACCATCCATTGTCGTTGGGGGAATCGGCCTGATGTCCGGCGTCGCCTGAATTGCGTAAGGACCGGGCTTTATTCCGGGGAGGGTGCGGAAAGCCTCCATTGCCGATGCAAACGCCGGACAGGTTGAAGATGTCACAACGGCCCGCTCGCCTCGCCCGTCGAGGACCGCGCTCCAGACCCCGTCCCGGTCAACCGAGATATTCAGAATATGCCCTCGCTCTCCCCGAAGCACCATCGCGTCGCCATCGGGGGAGACTGTTGAATCAGTGGGCTGCTGGGCATGAACGCTGCACCCGGTCAGCAAGAACATGACAGCAAAGTATTTAGCCAGCCTCTCCATGACTAGCCCTCGCTCAAACGGATGGACAAGGTTGCGCATCAGGGTTCACTTCCTTCCCCAACTGATCCTCGCCTGTATGGCGGTTGTGCGCGTATATCCGATAGCCGTGCGGCGAAGTCGGGTCGAGAACGACCACATAAGCTGCAAGCGACAGCGCATCCGTGCGGCTTGGAACATCCCTGATCATTCGGTCGATACGAGCATTGAACAGGTTTCGTTCGTTCGTGCTCAACCTTCCATCACCACTAGGGTGATTATGAATATCGCCCATCCAATTCTGGTAGGTCGTTCCGTGCGGCAAAATTTCGACATCGGGCACATCTCCGATGACTGCTGGAGGCCCCACATCTACTTCTGTAGATTCAACCTGAGCTGCGTTGTTCAGGAAGAGATTAGCGCCGAATTCTCTATTGCTGAGGCTTGATCCATCGTTCAGCGAAGCCGCCTTGGCCGCCAAGGCGGCCACCGCCGCAGCTGCCGCCGCGTCGGCATTCCAGATCTTGCGTTGAACCGGATCATCGCACGGATGTGATCCGTCCCCTTCCGGAGGCGGCGGCGGATCGCCTTCCTCGTCCAGTTCCCATTGGTCGACGCCGCCGGGCTCGTTACCACCACCGCCGCCGCCCGGGCCTGACGGGAAGGTTCCGTTGGGCTTGCGTCTCTGGCCGGTCACAACGACGTCTGGAAGTGTGTCAGTCACATTCTCTCTCCCGTGCGTCGAGCATCCCTCTAAACGGGCACAGGTACATCTTTGGAGCGAGTCACATGACCGTGTAGTGTGACGCTCACCCCTCCTCGTCCGCCGCCATGCCCATCATGTGGAAGCCGGCGTCGACGTGGATGACTTCGCCGGTGGTCGAGAAGCCGAGGTCCGAGCACAGCCACAGGGCGGCGCCGGCGACGCCTTCCATCGAGGTGTCCTCCTTCATCGCCGACATGGCGCGGCCCTGGCTGATCATGCCGCGGCCGCCCGAGATGCCGGCCAGCGACAGGGTGCGCATGGCCCCGGCCGAGATGGCGTTGCAGCGGATGCCCCTGGGTCCAAGATCGCGGGCGATATAGCGGGTCGCCGCCTCCAGCGCCGCCTTGGCCACGCCCATGGTGTTGTAGTTGGGAATGGCCCGCTCCGAGCCGAGATAGGTCATGGTCACCAGCGAGCCGCCGTTGGGCATCAGTTTCGACGCCCGCCTGGCCACGTCGACGAAGCTGAAGGCCGAGATGTTCATGGCCAGCAGGAAGCTGTCGCGGCTGGTGTTGTCGACGAAGGAGCCCTTGAGCTCGTCCTTGTTGGCGAAGGCCACAGAGTGAACTACGAAATCGATCGTGCCAAAGGCCTTCTCCAGCTCGGCGAAGGCGGCGTCCATCGAGGCGTCGTCGGTGACGTCGGCCTGGATCAGCAGTTTGGCGCCGACGCTCTCGGCCAGCGGACGCACCCGGCGCTCCAGCCCCTCGCCGAGATAGGTGAAGGCCAGTTCGGCGCCCTGGGCCGCCAGCTGGGAGGCGATGCCCCAGGCGATGGAGTTGCTATTTGCGACACCCATGATCAGGCCCTTCTTGCCCTTCATGAGTTCGCCGGTGGGCATGTTCCAGCTGCTCTCGCTCGCCATGGGTCGTCTCCGTGTTCTGAACGCGGAGGGTTAGCAGGAGGCGCGACTTAGGCAAACCCGACGCAGATGGAATGCCTGACGGGCTCCAAAACCGATTCTCGTCGAGAAGAACAAACCATGAACCTTTCTCGGGGGCCTTTCTGCTTTCAAGGGAATGCCTTCAGCAGTTTTAGCTTGGGGCGCATTACATCGAATGCGCGATTTGCTTGAAGCGGCCTGAAGCTCCTCAGCCCGAGCGGGCGGGCGACCAAGTCAGCCAACTGCAGCCCGGAAGAGTGAACCGCCCCGGGTTTCCCGGAGGCTCCAACTCCTGAGTAGGATGGAGCCCGATGAGCAAGACAACGAACAAGTTTGCGCCTGAGGTCCGCGATCGAGCGGTGCGGATGGTGCTGGATCATGGCGGGGAGCAAGCTGTGCGCAGAGACGAAGCTATGGCGCAGCGGACGCGTATCGCAAGTCCTTATCTATCGGTTCTCGACGACGCTGAAGCTGAGATGGCATCCCGCACTAAAGCGATCGGTGCCGCCAATCGTCGATCACCCGAGGACAAAGAGGCATTCTGGACCGAGGCCAGTGAGCGACCGTGGGAACGGTCCGCCGATCCTATCCCCGGTTCCGGCGCGAAGGCGAGGCTCCGCGGATGGTCCTCACGGACGACGATCTTGCGGTGCTTCTGTGTGTCTATCGACATCGCTTCATCCGGGCCGACGATCTCTATCGGCTGTTCCCGCATCGAAGCCGCGATCGGCTGTCCCGTCGTCTGACCTGGCTTTATCGTAACCAGTTTCTCGACCGGCCTATTGCCCAGGTGGATAGCTTTCGCTCGAGTCCGTCCCAAGCACTCGTGTATGGGCTCGACAACGCGGGCGCACGCATCGTTGCTGAGCGGTACGGTGTACCGACCGGCTCAGCCGACTGGCGCTCGCGCAATCGCGCTTTCACACGCGAGAACCTTGAACACACCCTCGCCATCACGCGGTTCATGGTGGGTCGCCGCCGCGACCTTGAATGTCTTTTCGGTCTGGACCTCGCCGCGGCGGTGTTTGCCGTGCAGCTCCAGAAACCAGTCTTGGGCGAAGTCCTTGGCGTGCGCGAGGCTGTCAGTTTTCGTCGAGACGCGATGATTTTTGCCTGCGAGATACGTCGAGCACTGCCATTGGCCGCTATTTTCGCGCCGATACACATGGAGCTTCCCGCCCATCAAAGTGTGCTTGGCGGCTACCTGGGTCATTATCCTCATCCCTTCGGTGTGAGGTGCGTCCAGATGTGTAAGGGATGTGTAAGCTACTGTCGAAGGGTGCCAATTCGGCTAACCCTTTGAAAGAATGGCGCGCCCGGAACGATTCGAACGTCCGACCCTCAGATTCGTAGGAAATTTCAAAGCCAACTTCCCGCTGTTCCACATTGTTCCAATTTGTCTCACAAGCCATTGCCTTAACTAATGTTTTTCTGGGTCAGCCGTCTTTTGGCGTTCCAGGCGGTTTCACCTGTTTCCCGTTTTTCTGTGCCCCATATGTGCCCCAAAGCGATTTCAAGACTGATCGCCTGACGGGTCGCGGGGCACGCGATCCCTAACCCGACACGTGCGGAAAGGGCGCTGGAATGAGCAAGGTCAAACTCACCGATCGGTATGTCGCGACGATCACCGCCGAGCCTGGAAAGCGGCTGGAGGTGTTCGACCAGCACCTCATGGGAGCCGGACTGATGCTGCGGGTGACCGACACAGGCCGCAAGGTTTGGATGGTCCGCTACAGGACCGATGACGGACAGCAGCGACGCCTGAACCTCGGCATGTATCCGGACATCGGTCTGGGCGAAGCGAGGGGTAGGGCCGCTGAGGCGCGCAAGAAGGCCGTCGATGGCGACGACCCTGCAGGCGAACGCCGACAGCGGCGGGCTGAAGCCCGTGCGGAGCCTCTCAAGACTTTCACTGATCTCGCCGACAGCTATTTCGCGGCGAGTGAGATCGGCGAGTGGAAGCCGCGAAAGAAAAAGAAGCGCGCCTCGACCCTCGCCGGCGAGAAGTGGCTCTGGGAGCGCCACATCAAGCCCGAGCTCGGCGACCTTTCCATCGACGACGTGACCCCGGCTGCGATCAAGAAGATTCTACGGGCTCTGGTGGCGACGGGGCGCGAGTCGACGTCGAACAAGGTCCGGGCCCAGATCCGGCAGATGTTCAACTATGCGATCGAGGAGGACCGGGTCACCGTCAATCCGATCGCCAAGACCACCGCCCTGGGCGACGAGGCTCCCCGACAGCGGGTCCTGAACGACGACGAGATCCGGGCGGTCTGGACAGCTTTGAGCGATCGCAGCGGGCTGGTTCGCAAGGACAAGCCTGCGGCTGAAAGCAGGGTGTTCATCGGCGAGCCCGTCAGCATCGCCATGAAGCTGCTCCTGGTTACCCTGGTCCGTCGCGCCGAGATGTCGGGGGCGGCGCGCACGGAACTCGACCTGGAGAACGGTGTCTGGCTCATTCCCGGCGCGCGCACGAAGAGCGGACGGCCGCATCTGGTCCCGCTCAGCGCGACCGCCGTCGCGCTGTTCAGACGCGCGATCGTCATCGCCGACGCGAAGCATATCGAACCGTCGCCGTTCGTCTTCCCCTCACCACGCGACCGCAAGCAACCCATCACGCCCGCAGCCCTCACCCACGCCTTGCGTTATGTCCGCGAAGCACTGGATCTGGGCCGGCTGACGCCGCACGACCTGCGCCGGACGGGCGCGACCAACATGGCCAGCGAACGGCTCGGGGTTTCGCCATTCCTGATCGGCAAGGTGCTGAGCCATTCGACGGAAACGGGCGGAGCGGCCGCCGTGACGCTTACGACCTACGCCCTGTACGACTACGTGAAGGAGAAGCGTGCCGCGCTCGACGCGTGGGAACTGCTGTTGAACACCATCCTCAGCGGTAAGCCTGCGGACAAGGTGGCGGCGGTCCTGCCTGATGTCGTTCCGCCCGCGATGAGCGACGAGCTTCGCAGGCGCGTTGCGGACGACCCGGCCTTCCGCCAGGCGCTGATCAACGAACTGCTTGGCGTGCCAGCGAAGGGGACGGTGGCGGCGACCTAAGGCGCGTCACAACCGTTCGCGTCCGACGATCCGTACGCCGTCGGCGGTCGCCCGTGCGACAAAGTCCTTCGGACGTCGGGGTGGGACGGTCCGCACCGTCCTTCTTTTCGATGTAGACCCGGGCCATCGGTGTCTCCGGCCGCGCGGCGACGGTGGCGGATATCAACCCAACGAGCGCGATTCCTCGATCTCAAGGACGGCCCCTTCGCACCAGGTCGTGATGGCGAAATGCGCCTGGTACAGGTCGTCGGTGTTCACTTCGATCCCTTCAAAGGGCGTCCCATCTCTTGAGGCGGGATAGCGAAAGCGGTCGGCCAGCGGGTCGAAGAGCTGGATGTGGGCGATCATGTCCCGAACCTGGTCGGTGTATTCATTCTCGTCATCGAGACCGATCTCTGCGCGGACCTGGATCAGCTGCTCGAAGAGCTTCGAAAGATTGTGGCTGGCCTTGGGTCTCGTCTCTCCGGCGATGGCGATAACGGCGGCCTTGATGGAGAGCTCGACGCTCTGTCGCCACAGGACCAACAACGGTCTCAGCAGCAGCCTGGACTGATCGATCCGGGCGTTATCCCACATCACGTCAAAGCCGCGCTGAAAGCTGTAGGACAGCATGTCCCAGGAACCCGCGGTAAGGTCGAGCGGATGGCGGCGCACGAATGCTTTCAAGCTCGGCTGCGTAGCTATGAGCCGTTCAACCAGTTCTTCGCGCGCCTCAGCGGACATCGGTCGACGGTCTCTTCATCCGGGATGATCCGCGTCGGTCTCGCCTTCCGAGGTCGAAGCCCGGTTTGTCCAATCCAGACCTGATGGTTTGAAGGTCGTTCTGGAAGCCGAACACTAGGAGGCGGCTTTGCTGGCGTCTCGCTGCTGCCTTTGAAACCAGCGACGGAGACCTCCCCCGCGCTTCGTTGCGGGGAAGGTGGTGAAGAAGGCTGTCTGCATCGCGTGGGTAAGGTAGCGACCGGTCCGGCGGGCCTCGTCAGCGGTCTGTGGATCTGCCGGCCGACCGCGTTTCTCGATGTTGAGCGTCGCCGTGCGCTTGAACTCGGCGAAGACCGCCTCGACGTCATAAGTCGTCTCGGCGTTCTTCAGGAAGGCCAGGCGCTGGGCGATATCGGTGATGGCGTCCTGGAGGTCTTCTACCCCGCCTTCAGCCTCGGCAGTCTCGCCGGGCTGCCGCCAAAGCTTGGACGCAGTCAAGGCGGCGGCGTTGACGACATCGACGCAGTCCTGGACGCGCTTGTAGAACTCGTCACGCTCCTGACGCAGCACGCTGAAGCGGTGGACACGCCAAAATCCGTAAACCGCGACGCCGGCGGACAACAGACCGCCGAAGACCGTAGCCGTGGGCGCCTGCCACGTCGCGGCGGGTTGCGGGAGAAGCGAGACGCGGCTTTCAAGGGTTGCGATGCGCCTCTCGAGGGCAGCGACGCGGGCCAGCTCTGCGGACCGATCCCGCGCAGGCGCCGCAACCGGCGCCAAGGCTGGTGCAGCCGGCGGCGTGGACGTCGGTGGCGGCGGTGAAGGAACCCGTGGCGGGCTCGCCGGGATCTTATCCGCCGGCGTCATCATCGCGTTTCACGTCAGGAAGGCGTTCCAGGGCCTCGGCCAGATAGTCGCGGGCCTCTACCGCATCCGATCCGATATCAGCCGAGCGGACCTCGATCCTGTCGGCGAGGCCGACCGGGTCCAGGTCATACGCTGCGGCATGGCGCGCGAGGCCCCCGAACGCCTCTTCGAGGCAGGAACTGGGACATCCCCTGACCCCGGTCAGATCGACCACCACACGAGCATGGTCCTGCAACAGGTCCGCGATCCGGTTGCGAAGGGCTTCGCCGCTCCCCTTGCCGTCAGACACGTATCGACCGCCCAGATAGGGCGTGAAGTCACGGGCGACGTCGAGGGTGGCGCTACCGCTCATCCGGCGCCGCCCAAGGTCTCGGGCGCCAGATCGAGGGCGACCTTGACGCCTTTCCGCGCGTCGGCCGAGGTCGAAACCTCGGCGCCGGCGTCCTCCGTATAGGTGCAGCGCGTGCGGTCGCTTTCGACCGTCAGTCGCGCACCCTGAAACGCCCGCGCGAGGCGCGCGAAGCTCGCGAGACCCTGTCCTCGGACCTCGGGCCTCGTGGGTCGATGAACATCCAGAAGCGCCGACCAGCATCGATCGGTGCGGCCCTCCTCCCGCTCGCCGCACACCGACGCGCGTGGCAGCCCTGCGCCCTCATCAGCGACCGTGAACACGTAGCGCCGGTTGGCGCGATCGATCTGGAGCGCCGCCGTCCACCAGAGCTTCGGCGGCATGGCCGTGTCCCGGTAGGCGTGATGAATGACGTTGGAGATCGCCTCGCAGTAGAAGACGTAGATCGAGGCGCGCACGTCCGGCGGCGCATTCTTGATTAAGTCAAGGATCGGCTCAAGGCTGGCGGCGTCGAACGTTCCGGCGCCGGCCACGCACGCGGCCGTCTCGAACGATCCCTGCACCCCGTACGTCGGCTCGCTCGCGAGGGGCGAGCGAGCGCGAAATGCGCTGAAGCAGGGCGAGGCGGAGTCGTAAGGCGCCATGCCGCCATCCTATCAGCTTGGCGGCCCAAGACCATCGTTGGATGAAGGGCTAACGGGCCAGGTGCAAGCGGGAACCAGTCCGAAGCGGACCCGGAAGGCGTGCGTGCGGGCGAAGCGCCGTCAGCGCCTGAGTTGACAGACTATCGGACGACAAGCCGACGCCGCCGACTGAACGCCTCAGATCGACACCTCAGATATACTCGCGGGTTGTGATGAGCAACGCAAAGCAGTTCTGAGTGCAATGCCCGCCATAATGTTGCGTAGTCCCCGCAGGAAGATTGCGGTCACAATATAACCTTGCATTGCATGCAATATATTTGCAGTATACGACTGTATTTGATCGGCCGTCGCACGTTGGCCGATCGCCCCATTGTTCAGTCGAGGGCGCGATGCACACAGCGGAATCCCGAGATCCCTATGGAGCCGCCCTGGGCGCGGTTCGTCAGTTCGCCGAAGCCGGCCGCTTCATTCCGGGCGAGGCTCTCGTCGTCACGGAGCTTGCGGCTGAAGTCGGGCTCAGCCCAACCCCTGTCCGCGAGGCCCTCGCCTGTCTCGCCGGGGAGGGCCTGATCGAGCGGCGACGGGGACGGGGCTATTTCTATCCGCAACTGACGCCGTCCGAAGTCATTGACCTGTTCGAACTTCAGCTCGCCTTTCTGCACGCCGCTCTGACCCTTCACCCGCGCGGCGTGGGATCGCTACGCAAGGCGGTCTCCAGCATCGATCCGCTCGACGGCGCCCAGGCCCTGTTCGACGCCATCATCGACCAGTCCGCGAACAGAGCCCTTATGACGGCGCATCGGAGGGTGGCGCACAGGCTTGGGCCCGTTCTGCGCGCCGAACGTGCTCTGGCTGAGCCCTCCGGCGAGCCGGTCCGCCTGATGATCGGAGCGATCATTGAGGGCCAGCTTCCTGAGCTGCTGCACAGGCTGCAGACCTACCACTACAGGCGCTCAGCCCAGGCTACAGCCTACCTCAAACAGAGCGTTCGCTAGGCGCGGGATCCCACCATTTCTCTGCGGTATGTGATGTGCGGGGGGCTTCTCCCCGGCTGAGAAGGGCCAGGGCCGACAGGGCCGGGGCGGCCGCGATCCGTCGCGCATGAAATCGGCTCACCGCCTCCATCAGGTCCGGCGTCGGATCGTCTGCATAGGCAGAGTGCAGGGCGAAAGCTTCCGACCTGAGATCGTCGAACAGTCGCGACTCAAGCCGGCCCAGCAGCTCCAGCTGACCGGCCACCCGGTCGAAGGCGGTCCACAACACCTGGTTGCCGGCGCAGCAGACGATTGTGGCGAAGAGCTTGCCGACCGCCACCCCGGGAGACGACGAGTCGAAGGCGGGTGCCGGCGGACGGACCTGACCAAGCGCCGCCCGGTTCAGATCGAGTGCGATGCGAATATATTCGCCTCGCATTGTGTAGCGTTCTCGTGCTGCTGACCCGTCGAGCCGCAAGACGATGTAACCGCCCGAGGGGGCGCGCTCGACAAGGCCTTCGCCACTCAGGCGCGCCAGCGCCTCACGAAGCGGCGTAGTCGACAGCCGCAATTTTCTGGCTTCGTCTTGGACGATGACCGGCGTTCCACCCGGCAGGACGCCGGACTGGATGCGGTCGCGCAGCGACGACAGCGCCTGGGTGAACGGGTCACGGTTACGAGCCATGGTTATGAATCCCGGACGATCGACCGCGCGCCCCGCACCCGATCGCCACCCCGTGCATGGTTCTGCAAAAGTCCGAATCCGTCTGCGAAAAAGAACGTCGGGCAGCCCGCAAGACGTCCGCCGTCGCCCCGCAGAAATTCTGCGGGCTTGTCCTAGGAGGCCGCCGCCACTGGAATATAGAGCAGGCGCCCACATTGATCCCGGACCGCAGACGTCGCACCTTGGGTGGAGAAAGGTTGATTTTCCATGCCGCCCGAGTCATCCGAAAAGCCTAGTGAAGCGCGCTTGATCGGGCTTGCGGCGCGCGCCGTCCGACGCGCCCGCGGCATGACGGCGCAGCAGGTGGCCGACGCCATGGGCCTGCCCTTGCGGACCTACGAGTACTTCGAAGCGGGTCAGGGCCGTGTGAACCTAGAGTACATCCACCGCTTCGCCACGGCGACCAACTGCGACCCTTACGCTCTCGTCCTCGGCCCGGGACTCGGCTCCACCGAATTCGCACGACGGACGGCTGACACCAAGATGATCCTGATTTTTCTGATCGCCCTGGGAGAATTTGAGACGCGTATGGGGGACCGCATGATCACCCTCGATCCGAGGGCGCTCATCGAGGCCTTCACCGAAGCCTTCCGCAAGGTCGAGACGGATGCCCGCGCCCGCGAAGAGGAAACGGAGTCCTGGCTGGACGCAGGCCGCGACCGGTTGGCGGGCAAGCCGCCGGAAGACGGCGAGTGACGCGCCGAGGTTGAAATATACGACGGATATAGATTGCCCCTAAGGCGTCGAAGGAACCTCATGAACCGGGCCGCAATCCCGCGGCCTTCACCACTGGAGGCTACTATGACCACCCTCGTTCAGATCCGTCTGATCGGTCTCGGCCCTGTCACCGCGCTGACGCGCGGCGCCGTGATCGGCCCGCCGCTGGAGCAGGAAGAGACCCCGTTCAACGGCGTCGCCTGACCCACGGGACGAGCGTCGTCTTCGGCGCTCGTCTTGCCGTCCGCCAGAAGTATCCAATGCGCCCACCGATCCTCCGCGACGGTGGGTTTTCTGCGTCTGGAGGCCACTCCACGCGACTCGCCCGACCAGAACGCAGCGATCCCGGCCCGGTTGAAATACACAACAAATATAGATTGCGAGCCCCCCGGCGGGAGAGCCTCCATGACGAGCCGCACTCCCGCGGCGCTCGGACCCAAGGAGGTTCCAATGACCCATGTCGCTCAAATCCGTCTGATCGGTCTCGGTCCGGTCTCCGCCCTTACAAAGGGTGCCCTGATCGGCCCACCGCTTGAGCAGGAAGAGATGCCCTACAGCGGTCTGGCCTGAGAGCCAGGGGGACGGATGGCTGAACGACATCCGTCCCGTCTTCCTCGAACCCGGAGCCGGCGATGAGCCCGACCAAAGTCCCAGACGACCGCGTCGACCCTGAACAGGCCTGGCTCGTGGCTGGCGTCCACATGGTGGCCGTGGATGAGGACGTTATCGTGCTCGACGTCCGAACGGACACCTACGCCGCCCTGGCCGGCGCGGCGCTGTTTCTGGACATCGCCAATGGTCGGGTGACCGCGGCCGCCGAAGTGATCGCCGAGCTCAAGGCGGCAGGCCTTGTCGTGGGCGCGCAGGGTCCGGCCAGACGTTTGCTCCCGTCCCATCCGATCCGCGCCCTCGCCTTGCCGGAGGGGCCGGCGCGCCGCTCCGGCGATACGGTCGGATTCTGGTTTGCCTGGTTCAGGGCGCGACGGCTCAAGCGCGCACCGTTGATCGACATCCTCGCCGAGTATCCTCCGCGTCCACGGTCGCGGGCCGTGTCGCAGGAGGAGGTCGGCCGGCTCACCGCGACCTTCGTCCGGCTCCTGCCCTGGGCACCCGGTCAGGAAGCCTGTCTCTACCGCGCCTACCTGCTTCGCACGCTCCTTCGCAGGGCTGGCGCAGATGCACAGTGGGTCTTCGGCGTCCGCACCTGGCCTTTCTCGGCCCATTGCTGGCTTCAGCTCGGAGATGCAGTCCTCGACGACGATCCGGATCGGATAGCCGCTTACACACCCATCATGACGGTCTGAGATGGGCCATTTCCTGCACATTGGTTGGGGTGACGGCGGAAACGAGCGTCTGGCGCGCGCAGTCATCGATCACGCGAGGACGCAAGGTTTCGCCGAAGCCGAAGCCCATGACGTCGCCTGGCTCGGAGTGAGAGGACCGCGGCGCCCGTCGGTGCAGTACCCGGGCGCGAGCGATC
The DNA here is from genome assembly GCA_943373195.1 of Brevundimonas vancanneytii. GTDB lineage: Bacteria > Pseudomonadota > Alphaproteobacteria > Caulobacterales > Caulobacteraceae > Brevundimonas > Brevundimonas vancanneytii_B. The sequence goes on along the minus strand of CALSBO010000057.1, from coordinate 3,482 downwards.
TGCTCGTCCTGGGCGATCTGTTCCCGGCGTTTGGAAAAAGCGGGGGCTTGTTGCTCGCGAAGGGATCGGACGAAGCGCGTGCGCTGGAGCTGACGACAACGCGTTGGGGCAGATACGTCGGCCTTCTTCGCACGCCGCGCCAGCAGGTCCGCCAGATCATCCGCGACCCGTCAGGCGCCTACGAATGCATCGCCTGGCGAAAGGACGGGGTTCAGATCCTCTCATCAAGTCTGCCCGACTGGCTCGTCACGCTAGCGGGTCCCGTACTCGCACTCCAATGGCCCCGGATCGGCGGCATCCTGGCGGACCCTCTTAATGCGACGGCGGACACGGCCCTCACCGGACTGGTGGCGGCGACGCCCGGCGACATGACGGACCTGAACTCGGCGCGCGTGACACCCCTCTGGCGTCCGGGGCAGTTTATCGACTCCGGGACGCGCGATCCGCAGGAAGCATCAGCTGGCCTTCGGGCGAGGATCGACGCCTGCCTTGCCTGTTTCGCCGGCGTCCTGAGTTTTCCCGGCGCCGAGATCTCGGGGGGGCTCGACTCGGCGATCGTAGCGGCCGCCCTGAAGGCTTCCAGCAGTGAGGTACTGCTGTGGCTCAACTTCTTCGGCCCGCACGATGAAGCCGACGAACGGGTCTATGCGTCGGCGGTCGGCAACCGGCTCGGTTTCCAGCCGACGTTCGTGCAACGCGCCATCACGCCGATGACCTCAAGCGGTTTCTGGGCCACCGCAGGAGGGCCGCGTCCGGGGCTCAACGGGCGAGACTACGCCTTCGATCAGGCCGTCGCCGAAGCTGCAGCCAGCGCAGGCGTGGACTCGCTGCTGACCGGAAAAGGCGGCGACGGGGTCTTCTTCCAGATGGGCGTGGCGGACATTTTTGCCGACGTGTTGAAGGAACGAGGACTGTGCGCGCTCGTCGGAACCACCCTGCCCAACCTCGCGCGATGGACCCGCCGCTCCATCTGGTCCGTCCTCGACACCGGCTTGAAGGGTCTGCGATCCGCCCCCCTGGACCGATCCGCACGCGCGCTGTCCATCTTCAACCCGGAGAGCGTGGCCCGACCGGAGGGGGACGCCGCCCTCCATCCGTGGATCCGCGGACTGGAAACGGTCAGTCCCGCCAAACGGCTTCAGGTCGAGTCTGTCGCGGCGGGCCTCGCCTACCAGACACAATGCCGGCGAACGGAGGTGGCGGACCTCATCCATCCGCTGCTGGCCCAGCCCGTCGTCGAATATTGCCTCGGCCTGCCGATCGGTTTGATGACCGCAGACGGCAAGGGGGATCGACAGGTCGCCCGTGCGGCTTTCGCCGACCGTCTGCCGCCGCAGATCCTAACGCGACGCTCGAAAGGCGAACTGACGGCCTACTTCGGGCGTCAGGCGGCGGTCAGCCTGCCATTTCTTCGAGATCACCTTCTGGGCGGGCGGCTCGCCGAGAAAGGGCTGATCGACAAAGGGCGGACCGAGGCCTTGCTCGATGCCGACCGATTGATGTGGAAGGGCGGCGCGCCCGACTTTACCCTGGCCTCGGTGACTGAAAGCTGGATCCGGCGCTGGGAGTCGCGAAGAGCGGGCTGACCGATGTCTGTCCCTGCGGCGGCAGGGTCTCGTCCAGCCAGGCGATGATCTGTTCGTAGAGATCTCGGACGTTGCCCGGGCTCCAGAAGTGATGGTTCTCGCCCCAGTAGGTCAACAGACGCGCATCCTTGTTCTGCCGCCAGAGCGCCGAGAACATGATCTGGGACTGGGTCAGAGGCACCAGATCGCGATCGCCGTGGACGAGGAGAACCGGGACATGGATCCGGTCCGCCGCGAACAGCGGACTGTTGCGCACATAGCGGTCCGGATCGACCCACGGCGGGGCCATCATCGAACCCTGGCTTCGTTCGGCCCAGCCGATCCGGTCGCGCAGCGAGAGGCCGAACTCGGGATTGTCGCGGTTCACGGGCGAAAACTCCCCCCACATCGCCGAGAGGTCCGAAACGCCCGCGACCGCGATGATCGAGCGGAAGCGGTCGGTCTGTGTGGCGACCGCCAGTCCGATGTAGCCGCCGAAACTATGACCCCAGTGGGCCAGGCGATCACCGTCGAGGTCTGGATATTGTGCGAGGGCCGCATCGACCACCGGCAGGACCCTGTCAGCGTAACCGGACACTGGTTCCTCCCCAAAGGGAAGCGGCAGGGTCGGCACAAGCACCGCATATCCGGCGCCCACGACCAGTTCCGGGTTTGCCCAGGCGTTGAACCCGGCGGGTTCTGCCATCGGTGTCGATGGGCCGCCGGGATAGGAGAGAACCACGAGCGGCAACCGTTCGCCATCACGTTGGGGCGGGCGGTAGAGCCAGCTCGTAATCGTCCGACCATCAGGCAGCGCCTGACGAACCGGGTCCGGTCGCGAGAAGGCGACGTCACGCAGCCGCTCATTGATCACCGCCAGCGTGCGATCGGATCGCCCGTCGGCTCTGACAGTCAGGGTCTGGACGCCGTTGACGACCGTTCGCTCCATCACGGCCGTCGGGCCGGCGAACACCCCCGCCCTGAAGCCCTCGCTCGGGGGCGCGTCGGGAATGGCGCGGCCGGGAGCCAGCCTGATGATGCGACCATCGGCCTGGCGCACGCCCATCCACCCGCGACGCGGAGGGGAGTTGAGGCGTTCGCGCCTCGGCTCCATCATGCCGGGAGCATCGAAATCCCGAAATGTTCCCGGCGGCGCGGGAATGGGTGTGGCCGCGCCGTCTGCGGCGACCGACCACGGACGTCCATCCGCGAGAAGAAGGAGGCGGTCGTCGGAGATCGCGCCGAGCGTGGAGGTCAGCACGCCCAGCGCCGCAGTCAGGTTGACCGGACCGGAGGGCGTGAGGCGAAACCAGTCGTACCGTGACGTCCCGGAGCGGGCATACAGGATGGGACGCCCCTCAAGCCAGTCGGCATAGACGGTGTTGAAGGCGGCGACGCCCCCACCGGTGTAGGGCTCCAGCGCGGCGGTGTCGAAGCGCTCGTGCGCGCCCGTGACGCCGTCCACCGCGACGAGGCCGCCATCGACCCAGCTCCTGTCGCCACGCCGCCAGACGAGCAGTCGGTTTCCGACCGGCGACCAGCTCAGGATGTCGGGCGCGATGTCGGCCTCGCCAAGGGGCGAGGTGACTGTGTTGCTGTCGAGAGCGACGAGCCGGAGATGACGCGCCTCGTCGATCGCCTGGGGTTCGAACGGCGCTGCCGGATCGAAGGCGGTTTGAGAGCCGGTTTCGACGAGGGCGAGCAGGGTGCGATCCGGCGCGAGGTTAAGGTCGATGAACCGCCCGGAAGCCAGCCGAGTGACGGCGCCCTCGACCACGTCGAGACGAACCGCCGAGTTTTCCGGGGGCGACGGCATATCCCCTGCGAAGGCTCCGCTCCCGAGGGTGCTCCGCTGCGCGGGGCCGCCCTGCGCCGTCGCGGCCCATCGATCGGCGAGGGCGCGTCGACCCCGGCCAG
>CALSBO010000056.1:0-20159 GCA_943373195.1 Brevundimonas vancanneytii | reverse complement strand
ACCATGCGGCGCGGCGGTTCGTGACCCTGATCGACGCCCTGTACGAGGCCGGGACGCGGCTGGTGACCCTGGCCGAGGCGGCGCCCGAGGCTCTGTACCGCAAGGGGGTCGGGGCCTTCGAGTTCGAACGCACCGTCTCGCGCCTGAATGAAATGGCCGGGGCGGACTGGCTGACGCGCGAAAGATCGGCGTAAGGTCCGCGCCACAATTCCGCTTTCGCCGGTCGCTCTAACGTTCGTGACCGCGGAGATTTTCCATGCGCCTGCCCGTCCTGCTCGCCGTCCTGAGCCTCGCCGCCGCCGGTCCGGCCCTGGCCCAGACCGCGCCGCCGGTCTCGACCAACGGCGTTTCGGTCGCCGAGGCGCGGACCTGGCTCACCGGCCTGGGCGGCTCTGTCGGCGAGCCGACGGTGCGGCCCGAGGGACTGACCAGTCTGCACGTGGCCGACACGCCCCTGCCCTGGAACCTGACCTTCTACGCCTGCGGCGCCAGCCTGTGCGACGACGTCCAGTACAGCGCGGTCTTCACGGGCCCGATCACCGCCGACCAGATCAATGCCTGGAACCGCGAGCACCGCTTCCTCAAGGCCTTCTACATGCCCGCGGCGACGGCGGGCGGCGAGGCGACGGCGGTGGTCCAGTACGACGTGGTCCTGACCAGCGCCGGGACCGGACAGCTGCGCGAACCGACGGTGATCTGGCTGGGGCTGCTGTCGCAGTTCGCCCAGTCGCTGGCCGCGGCGGCGGGGCCGGGGCAGTAGCGCCGGCGTCTCCTCCCCATTCGCTTCGCGAACAGGGAGGAGACTCGGGAGTGGCCTACGCCAGCGAGCCGTCGATATCCTTGCAAGCCTGGATCAGGCCCTGGACCGACTCCACCGACTTGGCGAACATCGCCTTCTCGTCGTCATTGGTGGTGAATTCGATGACCTTTTCGACGCCGCCGGCGCCGATCAGGGCGGGGACGCCGACGTAGAGGTCCGAAAGGCCGTATTCGCCCGACAGCCAGACGGCGCAGGGCAGGACGCGCTTCTGGTCGAGCAGATAGGAGCGGGCCATGGCGACGGCGCTCTCGGCCGGGGCGTAGAAGGCCGAGCCGGTCTTGAGCAGGGCGACGATCTCGCCTCCCCCTTTTCTCGTGCGGTCGACGATGGCGTCGAGTTCGGCCTGCGACAGCATCCCGGCCTTGACCGCGTCGGGCAGGGGCAGGCCGCCGACGGTGGAGTGCCGCACCATCGGCACCATGTCGTCGCCGTGACCGCCCAGGGTCCAGGCGTGAATGTCCTGGATCGACACGCCGGTCTTTTCGGCCAGGAAATGCGCGAACCGCGCCGAATCGAGCACGCCGGCCATGCCGACGACCTTCTCCTTGGGCAGGCCCGAGAACTGCTGCAGGGCCCAGACCATGGCGTCGAGCGGGTTGGTGATGCAGATGACGAAGGCGTCGGGCGCGTGTTGTTTGATGCCTTCGCCGACGGCCTTCATGACCTTCAGATTGATGCCGATCAGGTCGTCGCGGCTCATGCCAGGCTTCCGGGGAACACCCGCCGTGACGATGCAGACGTCGGCGCCGACGATGTCGGCATAGTCGTTTGCGCCCTTGAGGGCCACGTCGGTCCCGATCACGGCGGTGGCCTCGGCGATGTCCAGCGCCTTGCCCTGGGGCGTGCCCTCGGCGATGTCGAACAGGATGATGTCGCCCAGCGCTTCGCGCGCGGCCACATGGGCCAGGGTGCCGCCGATCATGCCGGCCCCGATGAGGGCGATCTTCGCGCGAGCCATGCAGGTCTCCTTGGCCTATCGCGCTTCGCGCTACTTGAGGCCGTGTGTTGGGTGGTTGGGAAAGCGTGGCGGCGGTCTAGACCTGTGCGCTTTCGCCTGCAACCGTGACGCCGCGTAACGGAGCCGTCATGGCCGGCCTGCCTGAAATCGTCGCCGCCGAAGACACGCCGACAGACCTGATCACGGTCGTCGACGAGAGGGTGGTGCGCGCCGAGGTCGAGGCCTGGCGGGCGCGGGTGCTGAAACGGCCGGGGCTGTGGGACCGGGCGACGCGCGGAACCCAGGACCGGATCAACCGGATCATCCCCGAACGGGTCCACGCCGTCGTCACCGCGGGCGTCGAGGCGATGACGAAGGGCATATTGTCCGGTTCGGACCTGGTGAAGCCGCGGCCCATGGCCGACGGCTCGCTGGCGGCGCGCGAGCTGCGGGCGCGGGCGATGATCCGGACGTACCGGACCACCGCCAGCGTCGAGGGCGGGGTCGCGGGGGCGGGTGGTTTTCTTCTGGCGGCGGCGGACTTTCCGGCCCTGATGGCGATCAAGGTGCGGATGCTGGGCGATGTGGTCGGCGCCTATGGCTGGGGCGGCGACACGGTGAGAGAGCGGCTGTTCCTGCTGCACATCTTCCACCTGGCCTTCGCCAGCGCGAAGCGGCGGCCCGAGGCCCTGGCGGCGCTGGAGCGCTGTATCGCGGGGGTGGACCAGCCGGAGGCGATCACGGACTACGACTGGCGGCGGTTCCAGGTCGAGTACCGCGACCATATCGACCTGGCCAAACTGGCCCAGCTGATCCCCGTGGTCGGCGCGCCGATCGGGGCGGTGGTCAACTGGCGGCTGGTCGACCGGCTCGGCGAGACGGCGATGATGGCGTGCCGGATGCGGTGGCTGGGCGAGAGCTGACCCCCGAACCGGTCAGTCCAGATCGGCCGGCAGGATCTGGCTGGACAACAGGGTCTCCATGCTCGCCCAGCGGTCCGGACCCTGGCGCTCGACCCAGGCCTGGACCACGTCGCGGCCGAGGCCATAGTTGATGATGTAGCTGCGATAGGTGTCGATGAACCTCAGCCGCTGGGTCGCCTTGGCCTCGTCCGCCAGGGTGTAGCGCATCAGCAGGCGGATCGCCTCGGCCCGCTCGATCCGCCCGGCCAGATAGTCGTCGGCGATGGTGTATTCGGCGCGCGCCAGCCGCCGCGTCAGGGCGCCCAGCCGCGCCTTCTTCTCCGCCGTCGCCGGGTCCAGACCCGCCATCGGGAACAGCACCTCGCGCTCGAAACGGGTGCCCTCGTCGCCCGGGAAGGCCAGGTCGATGCCGTAGTTGGCGCTGCCCTCGGCCACGAAGCTCATCGGGCTGAACAGCGGATAGACGCTCATCTCGACCCAGCCGCGCTCGCGCACGAAGGTCTGTTCCAGCAGGGCGTTATAGACGTGGTGGCCCGGATAACCCTCGTGGCAGCCCAGGTCGATGGCCCGCTCGGTATAGATGGGGAAGTCGGCGTTGATCTCGATCCGGCTGGCCGCGTCGCCGAGATAGTAGTTGTAGCCCGACCACGGCTTGTCGCCGACGAAGCCGAGGGTGAACCGCTCATTGGCGGGCAGGGCGATGTGCTGGACCGTGCGGCGGCGGCATTCGGCGATGGCGGCGTCCATGACCGACTGCAACCGGTCGCGGGGGATGACATAGTCGGCGCGGAAGGCGACGACCCGCTCGTTCAGCGAGCCCTCGCCGGGCAGCAGGGCGTCGATCTCGGCCAGGATGGGGTCGTAGCTGGCCAGCGGGCGCAGATCGGGCCGGATGCCGAACAGGGCCTCGGCCTCGTCGGCGAAACTCATCGTCTCGCCCGACAGCATACGCAGGCGCGCCGAGGCGGCCGAAACATGGGCCAGCAGATAGGCCTTGCGCTGCGCCACCGTCGGTTCGGCGCCCTCGGTCGAGACCGCGTTCAGACGTTCGGTGAGATCGGCCGCGCCCGCGATCAGCTGCGGCACGGTGCGCGGATTGGCCGTCGCCGCCGCCTGCCATTCGGCCGGACCGTAATAGGCGTCGACATAGCCGGGTTCGCGCTCGCCGATCTCAAGGATCAGCGCGACATAGTCCCGGGCGATGGCGCCCATGCTTTCGACCGACGGATCCGGGGTCGCCGGCGAGGTCGCCGGGGTGGCGCAGGCCCCCACAAGCATCAGCAGTCCAAGCAAAAAGGCGCGCATCGGGACCTCCATCGGCGAAGCGGACGTACGCTAAATCACGATCCGCCGGTCCGAACCTCACAAATCGTCCAGAATGGCCCAAGGTTCATCCCGGCGTTCAGTCGGCGCATTCGGGATTGAGGGCGGCGCGGTCCTGCTGTAAGGCCCTTCGTCCGGCGTTTCGCCGCGGACGCACCCGTAGCTCAGCTGGATAGAGTACTGCCCTCCGAAGGCAGGGGTCAGAGGTTCGAATCCTCTCGGGTGCGCCATTTTCCCCTTTCCCGCCGGAGCCGCGCGTGACCGACGCCCTTCCGACCCTGCCGACCGGCCAGCCCGTCGGGCGCGTCATCGCCATGCCCGCCGACACCAATCCCGAGGGCGACATCTTCGGCGGCTGGCTGCTGGCGCATATGGACCTGGCGGGGGCGACCCCGGCCTTCGAACTGGCCCAGGGCCGCTGCGTGACCATCGCCCTGGACGGCATGGTCTTCCATCAGCCCGTCGCGGTGGGCGACGAGGTCTCGATCTACGCCCGCGTGCTCAAGACCGGCCGCACCTCGGTCCGGGTCCATGTCGAGGCCTGGAAACGGCCGCGCAACCGGGCCCAGGCCGCCTCGGTGCGCGTGACCGAGGGCGTGTTCACCTATGTGGCGATCGACCAGGACCGCAAGCCGCGGCCGTTGCCCGACCCTGCGGCATAACCCAGCGCGACACTGGGAAATCTTGACCTTTGGGGCCCGCGCCCCTACCTCGCGGGCATGTCCATCCGCCGCATCCTCACCATCGACAACGCCGCCGACCTGGCGGTGCTGAAACAGATCTCCGCCCCGGTCGAGGGACCGGTGACGGACGAGCTGCGCCGTCTGATGGATGACATGCTGGAGACCATGTACGCCGCGCCGGGCATCGGCCTGGCCGCCGTCCAGATCGGCGACGTGCGCCGGGTGATCGTCATGGACCTGAACGACGCCGTGCTCGAGGGCGACGTCCAGGACGCCGAAGCCGACGAAAGCGAAGGGGCGCAGATCGCGCGCCGCAATCCGCGCTGCTACGTCAACCCCCAGATCGTCTGGGCCTCCGACGAACTGTTCACCTATGAGGAGGGCTGCCTGTCGGTGCCGGAGTATTTCGACAGCGTCGAACGCCCGGCCCGGGTCCGTCTCAGCTACATGAACTATGCCGGTGAGACGGTGGAGGAAGAGGCCGAGGGCCTCCATGCGGTCTGCATCCAGCACGAGATGGACCACCTCGAAGGCGTCCTGTTCATCGACCACCTGTCCCGGCTGAAGCGCGAACGCGCCGTGGCCCGGGTCAAGAAGAACGCCAGGCTGGCCGCCTGATGGCCCGCTTGAAGCGCGGCCGTGACCGGATCATCGACGCCAAGGGTCGCCGTCGGCTGACGCGCAATGAAAAGGTCGGCCTCGGCAGCGTCGCCGTGCTGCTCGGCGTGGCGGTGGTCGGCGTGATCGCCGGCGTCCTGCTCGACCGGATGCTGGATTTCGACGACGCCCTCGACGCCGGCGGTGAATGGGACGAAGGCGGCGGCGTTCACACCCGCTGGCGGTAGGTCTGGCGACGAGGGTCCGAATGCGTTACATGTAACGCATGGCCGGTTCAGCGAAGAGAGTGTCCGAACACAGGGCTGGTCTGAGAGCGCAAGGTCTCAGACCAGTGCAAATGTGGCTGCCCGACACGCGCGCGCCGGGCTACACAGCCCGCGTCCGGCGACAGATCGAAGCGCTTCGAGACGATCCTCGAGAGAAGCAGCTACTTGCCGAACTCGAAGACTTCGCCGACTGGAGCGACTTGGCTTGAGGCGCGGTGACGTGGTGGTCGCCGTCCTCAAGGGCGACTATGGGAAGCCTCGCCCCGCCGTCGTCGTCCAGAGTGACCTCTATGCTGATCATACGTCGGTCACCGTGCTGATGATGAGCACCACGCTCACCGAGTTCGAGGATATTCGAATCACCATCCAACCGGATGCGGAGAATGGTCTGAGAGAAACATCGCAGATTCTCGGCGACCGCCTCCAGACCTTACCCAGAGACAAGATTAAGCAGGTCATCGGTCAACTTTCGCCGGATAAAATGGTGGCGGTCGACCGCGCCCTCGCCTTGTTCCTCGGCTTCGCCTGAGGCACACCCTCCAGCATGCGCCTCGCCTTCATGGGAACTCCCGACTTCGCCGTGCCGTCGCTGGCCGAGCTGATCGCCTCGGGCCATGAGGTCGTGGCGGTGTATTCCCAACCGCCCAAGCCGAAAGGCCGCGGTCAGAAACTGACCCCGTCGCCGGTCCATGCCTTCGCCGAGACCATGGGTCTGCCGGTCTTCACTCCCGCCTCGATGAAGGTTCCGGAGGCGATCGAAACCTTCCGCAGCCTCGAAGTCGACGCCGCCTGCGTCGTCGCCTACGGCCAGATCCTCAAGGCCGAGGTGCTCGAGGCGCCGCGTCTGGGCTGTTTCAACCTGCACGGCTCGCTGCTGCCCCGCTGGCGCGGCGCGGCCCCGATCCAGCGCGCCATCATGGCCGGCGACCGGCAGACCGGCGTGCAGATCATGCGCATGTCCGAGGGCCTCGACGAGGGGCCGATCCTGCTGTCCGAAATCCTCGACATTCACGATGACGACACCGCCGCCACCTTGGGCGAGCGCATGTCCCACACCGGCGCCAGCCTGTGGCCCCGGGCGCTTGCCGCCATCGAGCGCGGCGCGGTCGAGGGGACGCCGCAGGCGGGCGAACCGACCTATGCGAGGAAGATCACCCCGGCCGAGGCCCGGATCGACTGGTCCCGCCCCGCCGCCGGGGTCGACGCCCACATCCGCGGCCTGTCGCCCTTTCCCGGCGCCTGGTTCGAGGTCCCCGGCGACGACGGCCCGGTCCGGATCAAGGTGCTGATGTCGCGCGTCGCGACGAACGGTTCGGGGCCGCCCGGTCAGTTGCTGGACGGCGAGCTGACCGTGGCCTGCGGCGACGGCGCGGTCGAGCTTCTGCGGGTCCAGCGCGCGGGCAGGGCCGCCCAGACGCCGGAGGAAATGCTGCGAGGCTTTCCTCTGCGGGTCGAGACGGTACTGGGCTGATGCCGCGCTATCGGCTGACCCTGGAATACGACGGCTCTGGCTATAACGGCTTCCAGGCCCAAGCCGACCAGCCGACGGTGCAGGGCGCGGTCGAGACGGCGATCACCGCCTTCTGCGGCGAGACCGTGCGCCTCGCGGCGGCCGGGCGCACCGATACGGGGGTCCACGCCACCGGCCAGGTGATCAGCGTCGATCTCGACAAGGCCTGGCCCGCGCGGACGGTGATGAATGCGCTGAACGCCCATCTGGTCGGGGAGGCGGTCTCGATTCTGGATTGCGCGGGGGTCGACGGCGACTGGCATGCCCGCTTCTCGGCGACCGGGCGGCGCTATCTGTACCGCATCCTCAACCGCCCCGGACCGCCCGCGCTTGACGAGGGCCGGGTCTGGCATATGCGCAAGCCGCTGGACGCGGAGACCATGGACGCCGCGGCCCGGACGCTGGTCGGTCTGCACGACTTCACCACCTTCCGCGATGTGAACTGCCAGTCGGCCTCGCCGGAAAAGACCCTGGACGTCGCCCGCGTCAGCCGTGTGGGCGAGGAGGTGCATCTGGTGTTCGAGGCGCGCAGCTTCCTGCACCGTCAGGTCCGCTCGATGACCGGCACCCTGGCCGAGGTCGGGCTCGGGCGCTGGGCCGTCGAGGATGTGGCGGCGGCCCTGGCGGCGCGCGACCGCGGCGCCTGCGGCCCCGTGGCGCCGTCGACCGGCCTGTATCTCACCGGCGTCAGCTACGAAAACCCATGAACAACTCCGCTCATCCCCGCGAAAGCGGGGACCCCGTGCGTTGGGTGACGTCGGCATCGGGACCGCCAACGTCCGTTGTCCTAAAGCGCCTGCGTTAGGCTGGACAGAACTGGGTCCCCGCTTTCGCGGGGATGAGCGGTGATTTTTGGGAAGCCTAGTTCTTGGCCTCCTCGGCGCCCGAGGTGACGGCCTGACCGGCCGCCCGCACGTCGCGGCCCATGCCCGAGATGGTGTTGCAGCCCGAAACGGCCAGGGCGGCGGCGACGAGGGTCAGGGCGATGATCGTCTTCATGGGAGAAATTCCTTGGGAGGATTGAACCTCGGCCATGAACGCGAAGCGTGACTGTGCGGTTGCATGGCCAAGCCGGGGTCTGATCTGCTAACCGCTCCCGCATGAGCCAGCCCGCAAACACCGCCGCCCGCCGTATCGTCGAAACCCTCGTCATGAACGGCATCGACCGCGTCTTCTGCGTGCCGGGCGAAAGCTATCTGGCCGTCCTCGACGCCCTCGCGGATGTTCGCGACAGGATTCAGGTCATCGCCTGCCGCCATGAGGCGGGCGCCGCAAACATGGCCGAGGCTTACGGCAAGCTGACCGGCAAGCCCGGCGTCTGCATGGTCACCCGCGGGCCCGGCGCGACCCACGCCTCGATCGGGGTGCACACGGCGCATCAGGACTCCACGCCGATGATCCTGTTCGTCGGTCAGATCGCCCTGACCGACCGCGGCCGCGGCGCCTTCCAGGAAGTCGACTATCGCGAGGTCTTCGGCGGCCTGGCCAAATGGGCGACCGAGATCGAAAGCCCCGAACGCACCGTCGAGGTCGTCGAACGCGCCTTCGCCACCGCCCTGCAAGGCCGGATGGGGCCCGTCGTCATCGCCCTGCCCGAGGACATCCTGCACGCCGACGGCGGCCCCGCCCCGGTCCGGCCGGTGACACCCGCCAGGGCCGCGCTGGATCCCGCCTTCGTCGAACAGGTGCGCGCACGACTGGCGGCGGCCGAACGCCCGCTGCTGGTGCTGGGCGGTTCGGGCTGGACCGACGCCGCGACCATCGCGGTCGGCGACTGGGCCGAGCGGATCGGTCTGCCGGTCGCCCTGTCGTTCCGCCGCAAGGACCTGATCTCCAACGACCGCCCCAACTACGCCGGCGACCTCGGACTCGGCCCGAACCCCAAGCTGATCCAGCGGGTCAAGGACGCCGACCTGATCCTCGCCGTCGGCGCGCGGCTGGGGGAGAACCCCACGCTCGGCTACACCCTGCTGACCCGCGAGCGGACGGCCCAGACCCTGATCCACGTTCATCCGGGCGCCGAGGAACTGGGCCGCGTCTGGCCGACGCTGCTCGGCGCGACGGCCGACTGTTCACTCGCCGCCCTCGCCCTCTCCGCCATCGATCCGGGCCGCGACTGGACGGAACAGGCCCGGACGGCCCACGCCGACTATCAGGCCTTCATCGAGCCGGTGGGCGTGACCGGCGCGGTGAACATGAGCGAGGTCATCCGCCATCTGGCCGAGGTCCTGCCCGCCGAGGCCATCCTGACCAACGGCGCCGGCAATTTCGCCGCCTGGCTGCACCGCTTCCACCGCCACCGCGCCATGCACACCCAGCTGGCGCCGACCTCGGGCGCCATGGGTTACGGCTATCCCGCCGCCATCGCCGCAAAGAGCGTCCACCCCGACCGCGACGTCCTCTGCATCGCCGGCGACGGCGACTATCTGATGACGGGCCAGGAGATCGCCACCGCCGTTCAGTACGGGATCAATGTCGTGGTCGTGGTGGTCGACAACGGGACCTACGGCACCATCCGCATGCACCAGGAAGGCCACTATCCGGGCGCCGACCGGGTCATCGCCACCGATCTGGTCAATCCGGACTTCGTCAAATACGCCGAGGCCTTCGGCGCCTTCGGCGTCCGCTGCGAGACGACCGCCGACTTCCCCGCCGCCCTCGCGGCCGCGCGGAACGCGGGCCGCCCCGCCCTTGTCCACCTGATCACCTCGGCCGAGGATATCGCGCCCAACCGCACGATCACCGGCCTGCGTCAGAAGTAGGAGCCTTCATGCGTCGCGTCGCCGCCCTCGCCGCCGTCAGCCTTCTGGCGGCCTGCGCCACGCCCGCGCCCTCCGGCCCGGACGTGCCCACGCCTTACGCCGACGGCGACGACTGCGCCGTCATCGCCGCCATCGCGATAGGGCATTATCGCTTCAACTCCACCGACAACCTCCCGCTGCCGATCCGCTTCGAGGGCGACTACGCGCCGCGCTGCCAATGGAGCCGCTACGGTCTCGACTTCCAGCCCCACGACCCCGACGCGCCCGGCGATCCGCGCCAGCGGATGCGCTGGGTCAGCTTCGCGCGGCCCGTCTATGACCGAGGCGACGCCGTTGTCGAAACCGGCATCATGCACGGCCCGCTGGCCGGCATGGGCTACGAGTGTCGCGTCCGCTACTCGGACTTCGCGGGCTGGATCTTCGGCGAATGCAGGAACACCTGGGTCTCGTAGTCGTCAGCCGGTGACGACGGGGCCGCGTCCCCCTATGTTCGCCGCATGACCGACGCCGCCGCCGAACCGACCGACCGCCCGCTCACCCAGGACGGCCCCGCGCTGCGGCTGTGGATGATCGACGCCAGCGCCTACATCTTTCGCGCCTACCACGCCCTGCCGCCCCTGACGCGCAAGTCCGACGGCCTGCCGGTCGGCGCCGTGCAGGGCTACTGCAACATGCTGTGGAAGCTGATCCGCGACATGAAGGGCGCCGACGGCCCCACCCATCTGGTGGCCATCTTCGACCACTCCGAAAAGACCTTCCGCAACGAGCTGTACGATCAGTACAAGGCCAACCGTTCGGCCCCGCCCGAGGACCTGATTCCCCAGTTTCCGCTGGTGCGGGAGGCGACGGCGGCGTTCGGCGTCGCCTGTCTGGAGCTGCCCGGCTATGAGGCCGACGACCTGATCGCCACCTATGCCTGCCGCGCGCGCGACGCGGGCGGGGAGGCGGTGATCGTCTCGTCCGACAAGGACCTGATGCAGCTGATCGGCGGCGGGGTGGTCATGTGGGACCCGATGAAGGACCGCCGCCTGGCCGGGCCCGAGGTGTTCGAGAAATTCGGCGTTACGCCCGACAAGATGATCGACCTTCAGGCCCTGATCGGCGACAGCGTCGACAACGTCCCCGGCGCCCCCGGCATCGGCCCCAAGACGGCGGCCCAGCTGCTGGACGAATACGGCGACCTCGACACGCTTCTGGCCCGCGCGGGCGAGATCAAACAGCCGAAACGGCGCGAGACCCTGATCGAACACCGCGACCAGATTCTGCTCAGCCGGCAGCTGGTCACCCTGACCTGCGACGCCCCGGCGCCCGAGCCGATCGAGGATTTCGTGGTCCGCCACCCCGACCCGGAAGTCCTCGGCGCCTTCCTCGACCAGATGGAGTTCCGCTCCCTGCGCGGTCGTGTGGGCGACGGCAAGGCGCCGGCCAAGGACGGCTCGGCCTTCGCGGCCCGGCCCAAACCGCTGACGGCCCCCGTGATCTCGCCGCGCTACGCCCCCGCCGCCCCGACCGCCCCGGTCGAGGGTCAGGGCTTCGACCTGGAGGCCTACGGCTGCATCCAGACGCTGGACGCCCTCGACGCCTTCATCGCCCGCGCCACCGAGGCCGGGATCGTCGGCTTCGACACCGAGACCGATGCGCTGTCCGCCACCCACGCCGGCCTTTGCGGCGTGTCCCTCGCCATCGGTCCCAACGACGCCTGCTACATCCCCCTGACCCACGAGCACGCGCCGACCGCCAACGCCGGGGGCCTCGACTTCGGCGGCGAAACCGAACAGCGCGAGCCGATCACCCAGATCGACAAGCCCGCGGCCCTCGCCCGGCTCAAGGTCCTGCTCGAGAACCCCGCCGTCCTCAAGGTCACCCAGAACGGCAAATACGACCTGGCCGTCATGGCGCAGCGGGGCATCCGCGTCGCCCCGATCGACGACACCATGCTGATCTCCTATGTGCTGGAGGGCGGGCTGCACGGCCACGGGATGGACGAGCTGGCGCGGCTGCACCTCGGCCACGACCCGATCCCGTTCAAACAGGTGGCGGGCACGGGCAAGAGCCAGAAATCCTTCAAACACGTCGAGCTGAAACCGGCCACCTGCTACGCCGCCGAGGACGCCGACGTCACCCTGCGCCTGTGGCGCATCCTCAAGCCCCGGCTGGCCGAGGAGGGCCTGGTCACCGTCTATGAGACGCTGGAGCGCGGCATGCCCGCGGTCCTGGCCGACATGGAGCGGGCCGGCGTCCGCGTCGATCCCGACCGCCTCAAACGGCTGTCCAGCGAGTTCGGCCTGCGCATGGCCGAGCTGGAGCAACAGGCCCACGAACTCGCCGGCCGCCCGTTCAACGTCGGCTCCCCGCGCCAGATCGGCGACATCCTGTTCGGCGAGATGGCCCTGACCGGCGGCAAGAAGACCGCCTCCGGCCAGTGGGAGACCGGCGCCGCCACGCTCGAGACCCTGGCCCTGACCCATGACCTGCCGCGCGTCCTGCTGGACTGGCGCCAGCTGGCCAAGCTCAAGGGCACCTATACCGACGCCCTGATCGAGGCCGCCGACAAGACCACCGACCGCGTGCATACCTCCTACCAATTAGCAGCCGCCACCACCGGCCGCCTCGCCTCCTCCGACCCCAATCTGCAGAACATCCCGATCCGCACCGAGACCGGCCGCCAGATCCGCCAGGCCTTCATCGCCGCCCCCGGCCATGTCCTGATCAGCGCCGACTACAGCCAGATCGAGCTGCGCCTGCTGGCCCATATCGGCGACATCCCCGAGCTCAAGCGCGCCTTCGCCGCCGGCATCGACATCCACACCGCCACGGCCAGCGAGATGTTCGGCGTCCCCGTCGACCAGATGGACCCCGAGACCCGCCGCCGCGCCAAGGCGATCAATTTCGGCATCGTCTACGGCATCAGCGCCTTCGGCCTGGCCGCCCAGCTGAACATCGACCAGGGCGAGGCCGGCGCCTATATCAAGACCTATTTCGAGCGCTTCCCCGGCATCCGCACATACATGGACGCCACCCGCGCCCAGGTGCGCGAAACCGGCATGGTGAGCACCGTCTTCGGCCGCCGCATCCACATCCCCGCCATCCACTCCAAGTCCGCCGCCGAGCGCCAGTTCGGCGAACGCGCCGCCATCAACGCCCCCATCCAGGGCGCCGCCGCCGACATCATCCGCCGCGCCATGATGCGGATGCCGGGCGCGCTGATCGAGGCCGGGCTGTCAACGAAGATGCTGCTCCAGGTCCACGACGAACTGGTCTTCGAGGCCCCCGAAGCCGAGGCCGAGCGCGCCATCGCGGTGATCAGGCGGACGATGGAGGGGGCCGCGGAACCGGCCGTGGCGCTGACGGTGCCGCTGGTGGTGGAGGCGCGAGCGGCGGGGAACTGGGACGAGGCGCATTAAGCGCGTTTGGCCCGCCGCATTTGGACATCGACTCCGGTCATACGGAGCCGCCAATCGCAAAGCTGGCTGCTCACGCCGAAGTGGCTGCATATCTGACCGCCGGTCCAACCGAGCCGTCGGTAGTGACAAAGGGCCTCTCGGGGCAGCAGAACAGCGGCCGCAAGCCAATTCGCCTCTTCTTCCTGTTCAGCGGGATAGTCGCTGAGAAGCATCAGGCCCGTTGCCGAGATATCGACCTGCTTCGGGACATGGTTGAGCGCAATGTGCGCGATTTCGTGCATCATGGTGCTTACTTGTCGGGCCAGCGTGTGCACTGGATTTACCAGCACGAAATGCCTCGTGCCCTCTTTGAGAGTAAGCCCTGACCAGCTCTCTGGATCTTTCTGCAGAAGCTGATCAACGTGCTTTTGATCAAGTCCGAGGTCGTTGAAGGATAGAACGATCACACCGAGCATCTCAGCGTAAGCCCATGGATCTATTGGATCCATGGGCCCGACCCCCAGCTGCTCTCTTGCGGCCATCGCCCTCCGTTCGGCTTCGGCCTTGAACCCGTGACGCATCGACTATCCTAAAAGCCGGTTTCGGACTTGGGCGGCTGTCTGAGCTTTGAGGATCAGAGCGCCAAGCGATTCGGCTGTTTCGGGACTTACCGTAGTCTTCTTTCGCAAATGCACCTGGGCCCCGCTTGGGATCGAGGCATTTGCGGCCCCTTCAAAACCCAAGAATTCTCCCGGTGCCCGGTCGATCCATTTGCATATTTTTGCGAACGTTTCGAGGTCGGGCATGTGCCCGTTCTCGACGCGAGAAAATGTTGCAGAACTGATATTTACCTCTTCCGCGGCTGCGCGAACCCCACGGCTTCCGCGCTTGGCGAGCATCAGCTTGCCCAGCTGTTCTATCGAAATTGTCATTCAGGCTCCCGGTCCGGCCACGTCCCGTATTGACGGCACATCCCGGAGACCGTAGTGTCTCTCTTATAAGACGCAGCAGCTCATTAACGAGACGTCTCTTGCGTGAGACATGGAATCATAGGCGGCGGCGACCGTCAAGCAGGGAGATTTTGGGCATGGCTAAGAACACTGGCGACGGCTTCCGTCGCGGATCGGTGACCGGACGGACGCAGTTTCAGCGTGACGACGGCCTTTACCAGAAGCGTGATGAGCGCACCGGCCACTTCATGGAGGTCAAGCAGTCCTCCGGGAAGTTCAAAGGTGTCGCGGCCGAACCCGACGGCCGCGACACCGACAACGCCTAGCAGGTACTGAAAAAAGGAATACGGACATGGCCGACAACGGCAAGAAAACCTATCGCCTCGTCGTGAACGGCCAACCGTTCGAGACGCGTGATCAGATTGAGGGAGGGCGCGACCTCCTTCAACTGGCGGGCTTCGCGCCCGCTAGCGACCACATCCTCATCGAGTTGACCCGCCCGGGGTCGCGCTCTGTCGGCCTCGATGAAGAAGTCGATCTCGGCGAACCCGGACGGGAAGAGTTTCGCGCCTTCGGCTCGGACCGAACCTTCAACTTCACAATCGACGAGCGCGGCTATGAATGGGGGAGCCCGACGATCAGTGAGGCGGACCTCCGAGACATTTCGGGTGTGTCCAACAACAAGATGCTGGTTTTGGAACGGCGCGACGAACCGGACATCGAGATCAAGCCCGACAGCACCGTCGATCTTGCGACGCGCGGCACCGAACGCATTCGGAGCTCCGGCGAATACGTCACGATCATTGTCGAGGCCACCCCGCACCGGTGGCCGAAGGGCGAAAAAATCACCTATGCGCAGGTCGTGACTCTCGAGTTCCCCGACTTTCCACAGCACCCAGAGCGTACCTACTCCGTCACCTATCGGAACGGGGCGGGTCAAAACCACGAGGGCGTCCTGTCGCCCGGTGCGTCGGTCAAAGTTAAAGATGGGATGGAGTTCAATGTTACCGATACTGGCCAGTCATAACGACGACGTCCGTGGTCTGCTGGAGCGTGGATATGCCGTTTCGTTCGACCAGGACCATCTGGTCGTTCGAGACGTGCCCTATCTCGACGCGGGCGGAGAACTGCACTGGGGCGCGATTGTCACTGTGCTGGTGTTCATCGACGGCCAGCGTGTCCGGCAGCACAATCACCAGGTTTCCTTCGCTGGGGGGGCGCCGCACGGTTTGGATGGCAGGCCGATCCCGAATCTCGGCGACAGCCCTCACTCGATCTCCCTCAGCGAGGCTGAACCTCGGGTGGTCGTCCAGCGTCAGTTCTCCAACAAGCCGGCGAACGGGTACGTAGACTTTCTCGACAAGATCGAACGTTATATCGCGATCATCTCAGGCCCGGCGATTGAGCGGCACGGCGTCACGGCGCGGACGTTCAAAAGCTATGATCCGGCACCGGACGATTCCGTGTTCAAGTTCCGCGACACACTGACCTCGCGGGCCGAAATCGGCGATCTGACGCAGGCTTTCAAACAGGAAATCGTCGCCATCATCGGGCTCGGCGGAACAGGCGGCTATGTGCTGGACTTTATGGTCAAGACTCCGGTTCGCGAAATCCGAGGGTTCGACGCAGACCGCTACTACGTCCACAACGCCTATAGGTCTCCAGGCAGCCTCAACCCGGCCGAGTTCGATCGCAGCAAGGCGGAGGTCTATGCCAAACGGTACGAGAACTTCCGCGACGGTCTCCATTTTGAAACCAAGTTCATCGATGCTGGAAGCGGAGACGACTTGGATGGTGTGACATTCGCTTTCGTCTGCGTGGACAAGGGATCAGCGCGGGCGGTCATCATCGACCTGCTGATCGCCAAGGGCATTCCGTTTGTCGACGTAGGAATGGGCCTGTCTCGTAAAGCCGGCCCCATCAAGGGCAGTATGCGGGCGACCTATTTCAACGAGACCATGGCGGTCACGATGCGGGGAATGGACCTCGTTCCGACGCATGACTCCAAGGATGACATCTACAAAACCAACATCCAGATCGCCGAACTCAACGCATTGAACGCTAGCCTAGCCGTTGTCCTCTACAAGAAGCGCCTCGGATTCTATCTGGGCGAAGACAACCTCTATAATCTGCTGCTCGACTTGGGTGACATGCGAAGCCTAGGTCAACGCCATGAAGATTGAGCTTCGACACGTCGAGTTCATGCCCAAGGAGCTGGAGCTAGGCATTCTGTATGTTTCGGAGAAGTACCGCACCGCAGCGCACATTTGCGCCTGTGGCTGTGGTGAGAAGATCAGGACGCCGCTTGGTCCTGCCGAATGGTCGGTGAAAGAAGATCCTGAGGGGCCTTCGCTTTGGCCCTCCGTCGGTAGCTGGCAGCGTCCGTGCCAGTCCCACTATGTGATCTACAACGGTGCCGTTCAGTGGGCCGGACGCTGGAGCAACGCAGAAGTTCTCGCTGGGCGTCACTATGAGACGAAGCAGAGGCAAGCTTACTTTGCCGCGAGGAATTCTATGGGCTGGAAATCGAGGCTCAAGTCGTGGCTCAGGAAATTCTTCCGCTTGTAAGACTTGGATCGGTCAACCCAGCAATCCGGACATAGATCGGCGATTTGCCACTATTGTGGACCCGGGCTTTTGTGCGCCCAGCTCGCTCCCCACCCCAACCTTCGCATCTCGATCCCCGCCGCCTGTCGCAGGATGGCGCCGGGGCAGGCGCGGTCGATCTCGGACAGCAGGGTGTGGATGCCGGCGCGGCCGTCGGCGCTGGTCAGGTCCAGGCCCGCCAGGGCCTCAAGCAGGCGGGCGGCGACGGCGTCGGGGTCTTCGGCCGGCATGGACTTTATCCTTCATCTCGAAACCGCCGACCCGGGATGATCCAGCCGCCCGCGGCGGGCTTCAGGTGGTCGAGACCCGAAGCCCGCCATCCGGCCCCGCGCCCTTCCTACAATGTCGCCAACAGACAATCCCGGCCGAACCCCGGCGAAGGCCGGGGGGAGAGCCGGGACGATTGAGCCCACAATTCTCCTCCCGGAAGCGGCGTCAGCCGTTATCCGGGAGACGGGTCGGACCCGGCGCGATGGCGGCCTGTCTCCCGGATAACCGCAAGGCGATTTCCGGGAGGCGCAGACAACACGGCGCTCCGTCCCGGATCGCCGCTTCGCGGCGTTCGGGATGACAAGCTAAAGCCCCGCGTAAAGCGCCCCGATCAACCGCTGCGCCCGCGGGTCGCCGATCAGGTGCGGCGACTGGCGGGTCATCACATAGGCCCCCGACACCCCGGCGTGCGGGTCGGCGAAGGCGCAGGACCCGCCCCAGCCGCAATGGCCGACGGCCGTCGGGTTGGGGCCGAAAATGTGCAGGCCTTCGTTCCGCATCAGGCCGGCCGCCCAGCTGACCTCGAAGGGCACGACCTTGTCCGGACCATGGATCCGCTCGCGCAACATTTCGGCCAGCACGCCGGGCGACAGGACAGTCCGGCCGTCCAGCCTTCCGCCGTTGGCCAGCACCCCCATGATCCGCGCCAGATCCAGCGCCGTGCCGTGCAGATTGGCCGAGGGCATCTCCATCGTCCGCCACTCGGCCGCGCCGCGCCCGCCCGGCGCCGATCCCTTGTCGAGGAAGGCCGAGGTCTTGATCGCGTCGATGGTCCCCAGGCGGGGCGCCGAGGCGGGCTTCCTCAGGGCGGCGACACGGCCGTGCTCGGCCTCCGGCAGGCCGATCCACAGATCCAGGCCGAACGGGACGGCGAAGTCCTCGCGCAGGGCCGCCCCCATGCTGCGCCCGTCCGCCAGCCGGAACAGTTCGCCCGCCAGAAAGCCGATGGTGATCGGGTGATAGCCGGACGCCGTCCCCGGCGGCCACATCGGGGCCTGCGCCGCCAGCCGCTCCAGCACCGCCGGACGGTCGAACCAGATCGAAGGATCGACGGTCTGGACGAACCCCGGCAGCCCGGCCTGATGGCTCATCATCTGGGCCACGGTGATCCGGTCCTTGCCGGCCTGGCCGAAGGCGGGCCAGACGGTGGCGACGGTCTCGTCATAGGCCAGTTTGCCTCGCTCCACCGCGGTGGCGATCAGCAGCGCCATCACCGCCTTGCCGGTTGAGAACACCGGCGTCAGCGTCGTCCGGTCATAGGGAACCGTCTTCGCCGCATCGGCCCAGCCGCCCCACAGATCGACCACCGTCTCGCCGCCGACGCAGACGCTGAACCGCGCCGCCTGTTCGTTCAGCCCCTCGGGCGCGTCGGTGAAATTGGCCGCGAAAGCGTCCTTCACGGCGGCGAAGCGCGGCGGGCAGACGCCGTGGATGTCGAGGCTCATTCCGCGGTCCGCGCCGCCGCCGACGCCTGCCGCGCCGCCTCGAACTCCGCCCCCGCGTTCCACTCCGGCCAGTCGCGGCTGTCGGCCAGATCGCGGCCGACCCGATACAGCAGGTCCACGTCCGTCGCCGCGCCGTCCATCACCCACTCCGGCGTCCATTCGTCCGACGGCTTGTGATAGCGGTTCGCCACATAGTCGCGGCTGGCGGCGTTGTGGCCGGTGAAGCCCGCCGCGCCGAACAGGGCCGGAACCCCCATTTTCGCCAGCGGGAAATGGTCGGAGCGATAGAAGCCGCCGGCCTGGGGCGCCGGGTCGGGGATCAGGGTGCGGCCCTGCTCGGTCGCCCGCCGTTCCAGCCACGCGTCCGTCTCGCTCTTGCCGGCGCCCATGACCACGATCCGCGGCGAGACCTCGCCGGGCAGGAAGCTGTCGATGTTGATATTGGCGACCGTCGTCTCCAGCGGCCAGACCGGATGGGCGGCATAGTATACGGCCCCCAGCAGCCCGGCCTCCTCGGCCGTCCAGGCGGCGAACACCACCGACCGGTCGGGCGCCGGCCCCGCCTTGAACAGCCGCGCCAGTTCGATCAGCCCGGCTACCCCCGTCGCATTGTCGACGGCGCCGTTATAGATGTCGTCATCGCCCACCGGCGTGGCGCGGCCGTAGGCGTCCCAGTGGGCGCCGTACAACACCGTCTCGTCCGGATGCCCGGCGCCGGGAATGCGGGCCAGCACGTTTCGGCTCTCGATCCGGTCGGCGGTCTGGCCGAAGTCGATCGACATCGTCACGCCTTCCAGCGTCACCGGCGAAAACTCCGGCGTCCGGGCCGCCGCGCGCAGGGCGGCGTAGTCGAGCCCCGCGTCGGCGAACAGCCGCTCGGCGACCGGCCCCTGGATCCAGCCCTGGGCCGGCACCCGCTCGGCGTCCGGGTTCGCGCGCACGATGTCGAATTTCGGCGCCGTCGAAGACCCTTCCAGCACGCTCCAGCCATAGCCCGCGCCCGCCGTGTCGTGGATCACCAACACCGCCGC
Source organism: Brevundimonas vancanneytii (assembly GCA_943373195.1). Classification (GTDB taxonomy): domain Bacteria; phylum Pseudomonadota; class Alphaproteobacteria; order Caulobacterales; family Caulobacteraceae; genus Brevundimonas; species Brevundimonas vancanneytii_B. The sequence continues at coordinate 631 of CALSBO010000056.1, read as the reverse complement.
CGCCCCCTGCCGCGCCGCCTCCTGGAATTTGTAGGTCCAGCGGCCGTAGAAGGTCATGGCGTTCCCATCGAACCGGCCCGCGACCGGATGCCCCTCGGGCGCGCCGAAATCCGGGTCGTTGACGATGACCAGCAGCACCTTGCCGCGCAGGTCCATGCCCTTGAAATCGTCCCAGCCGCGCTCCAGCGCGCTGACGCCGTATCCGGCGAACACCACCGGCGCGTCGGTCACGGTGATGCGGTTCACCGGCCGGTCGCTCGACACAAGGATATCCGGCCCGCGTTGCAGCGCCCGGTTCGCCCCGCCGCTGCTGACCGTGATCGTCGCCGGCCCGTCCTGCCGCGTCCGCCCCAGCTGCGCCGCCTGCATCCAGGACCCGTCCGGCCCGCCGGGCTCCAGCCCCAGGCCTTGGAACTGGGCGACCAGATAGTCGACCGTCCGCTGCTCGCCCGGCGTCGCCACGCCCCGGCCTTCGAATTCGTCGGAGGCGAGGATGCGGACGTGTTCGTTCAGCCGCGCCGCGTCGGCCTGCTGGGCCGGGACGGGGGTCGCGGTGAGCAGGATGGTCGAGGCGAGGAGCGTCAAACGAAGGAGGTGCATGGTCAGGACTCCATTTTCTATCCGCTCATCC
>CALSBO010000055.1:0-20207 GCA_943373195.1 Brevundimonas vancanneytii | reverse complement strand
ACGACGCGCCGGACGCCCAGGAGGGCCAGCAACCGGCTGTGCCGCCGGGTCTGGGTCAGCACCCCCTTGCGCGCGTCGACCAGGACCACGGCCAGGTCCGCGGTGGAGGCGGCGGTGACCATGTTGCGCGTGTACTGTTCATGCCCCGGCGTGTCGGCGAGGATGAAGCGGCGCTCGCCGATGTCGAAGAAGCGGTAGGCGACGTCGATGGTGATGCCCTGCTCGCGCTCGGCGGCAAGCCCGTCGACGAGGAAGGACAGGTCCGGCGCGCCGTCCAGGACCGGCAGGGCCGCCAGCTGGTCCGAGGGGATGGCGCCGGCATCGTGCAGCAGGCGGCCGATCAGGCTGGACTTGCCGTCGTCGACCGAGCCGCAGGTGATCAGGCGGACGATCTGGACCGGGCCGGTGTCGCGAAGGGCGGCCATCAGAAATAGCCCTCGCGTTTCTTCTGCTCCATCGAGGCGGAGGGATCGTGGTCGATGGTCCGGCCCTGACGTTCGGAGGCGACGGCCTCGCGCACCTCGCGGACCACGGCGTCCAGGGTGTCGGCGTCGCTGTCGACGGCGGCGGTCAGAGGCCAGCAGCCGAGGGTGCGGAACCGGACCCGGCGCATCCGGGCGGCCTCGCCGGCCCGCAGCGGCATGCGGTCGTCGTCGAGCATCAGCAGGGCCCCGTCGCGCTCGATCACCGGCCGTTCGGCGGTGAAATAGAGCGAGGGCAGGACGATTTCCTCGCGCTGGATGTAGCGCCAGACGTCCAGCTCGATCCAGTTGGACAGCGGAAACACGCGGACCGATTCCCCGTCGCCCAGGCGGGTGTTGTAGAGGCTCCAGAGCTCCGGCCGCTGGCGTTTCGGGTCCCAGCCGTGGGCGGCGGTGCGGACCGAGACGATCCGCTCCTTGGCCCGGCTCTTCTCCTCGTCGCGGCGGGCGCCGCCGAAGGCCGCGTCGAAGCGGTGAAGGTCCAGCGCCTGTTTCAGGCCCTGGGTCTTCCACAGATCGGTATGGACCGAGGCCCCGTGGTCGAAGGGGTTGATCCCGTCGGCCTCTGCCTGGGGGTTGCGATGGATCAGAAGTCTCACGCCCGCCGCCTCGGCCGCCTGGTCGCGGAAAGAGTACATCTCCCTGAATTTCCACATCGTATCGACGTGGAGCAGGGGAAACGGCGGAGGCGCCGGAAAGAAGGCCTTGCGCGCCAGATGCAGCAGGACGGCGGAATCCTTGCCGCCCGAGAACAGCATAACCGGCCGTTCGCACTCGGCGACGACCTCGCGAAAGATGTGAATGGCCTCGGCCTCGAGTCGGCCGAGAACGTCGTCGTGCAGCCGCATGGCCCGTCCCGTTGCGCGGACCTACCAGTGGCCCCGGAATCGCGCGGCGCCAAGCCCGCAGCCCTCATGCCGCGAACAGGGGCCTGGAACAAGGAAAGGGCGGAAGCGCCGAAACGCTTCCGCCCTGTCTCGTCCCGGATCAAGACCCGGTCCCGGCGAACGTCCGCCGGAACCGGTCGCCTTGATCACATCCAGTCGTGAAGACCGTCGATTCCGCGTCCGTAACCTTCGGGCGTCGGCAGCACATAGTCGTCGTTCTGGAACAGGGTCAGCATGGTGTCGAGGTCGCGGACCCCAGGCTCCTCTGAAAGGCTGACGCGGAGCGTCTCCTCTTCGGCGACCGGCAACACCCACGGCATGTCGTCGCCCTTGCCGATCAGGAAGTCGTCGTCCGAGATTCCCGGCAGCACCTCGGCGTCGCCCGCCGACTTGGCGGACATCGTCGGGGCGGCCGTCGGAGAGACCAGATCGGACAGCAAGGCCGTGGTGCCGTCGCTGAAGCGCACGCGTTCGACGCCGTTCAGTTGATCGACACCGTCGCGACCGCCGACCGAATCGGTGATCTGGTACTCGCCGGGCGAGGCGCCCGCGACCACAGTATAGTCAGCGCGGACACCGGACAGCACGGCAAGGTCGACACCCGCGCCGCCATTCAGGGTGTCGTTGCCGCCTCCGCCGTTGAGGGTGTCAGCCCCCGCACCGCCGGTGATGACATTGGCCAGGACGTTTCCGGTTCCCGAGAAATTGGCGACCCCGGTATAGGTCATGTTCTCGAAATTGGCCCGCAGCGCATAGCCGCTGAGGAGCGTCTCGACCGTGTCCACACCCTCTCCGGCGAACTCGACCACCGTGTCGTTGGCGGTGACGATGTAGCGGTCGTTGCCGACGCCGCCCTGCAGCTGATTGCTGGCGCCGCCGCCACCGACCAGGGTGTCGTCGCCCGCAAGGCCGATCAGGGTATCCCGGCCGGCGCCGCCCGCCAGGACGTTGCCGCCGCCGTCGCCGATCAGCAGATCGTCGAACGCCGAGCCTGTCAGGTTCTCGATGCTGACCAGCACGTCGGTCGAGCCGTCGCCGTCGATGCGAGCGGCGTTCGAATTCAGTCGCACATCGACGCGCGCGGCGGCCTGGGCATAGCTGGCCGTATCGGACCCGGCGCCGCCGTTCAAGGTATCGAGGCCGCCGCGGCCGGCCAAGGTGTCGCCGCCGCCGCCGCCGGTGATGACGTTGGCGTCGGCATTGCCCGTACCGCTCGCGCCGCCCGATGCGGTCAGAACGAGATTCTCGAGGTTGGCGCGCAGGGTGTAGGTAGCGACATCGGTTTCGACGGTATCCACACCCTCGCCCGCCAGTTCCACAATGGTGTCGCCAGCGACCGAAACGATGTAGCGATCATCGCCGCGGCCGCCCTGCATCTGGTTGGTAAGCCCGGCGCCCCCGGACAGGGTGTCGTTGCCATCCAGCCCGATCAGGGTGTCGGAACCCAGACCGCCGGACAGTGCGTTGGCGCCCGCCGCCCCGATCAGGATGTCGTTGAACGCCGAACCTGTCAGGTTCTCGATGCCCGAGAAGGTGTCCGTCCCGCCGTCGCCGTCATTGCTGGAGGCGTTGGTGTTGAGCTGCGCCCGAACGCCGGCGGCGGCGTCGCTGTAGTCGGCCGTGTCGATGCCCAGTCCGCCGTTCAGGGAGTCCATGCCTGCCCCGCCGGCCAGGATGTTGGCGGCGTCGTTGCCCGTCAGGCTGTCGTCGCCGTCGCCGCCCGTGGCGTTTTCAATCGTCACGCCGTTGGCGATGGTGAAGCCGGTCCAAGCCCCCATGGCGAAGGAGACGCGACCCCCGCCGCCTTCCTCGTACTGGAGGGTGGCCGCGCGCAGATCGATGGTGGCGTCTCGCGACCCGACGTAGCGGATTTCATCCGTGCCGCCGCCGTCCCAGATGGCGCGGTAGTAGTTGCCGGCCTCGTTGGTGTCGGCGATCGTGTACACGTTGTCGCCGGTCGCCCACTCTTCATTGACGCCGTATTTGTCCTGCAGCAGGGCGATATCGAGCGGGGCGAGCGTGCCCTGCCAGCCATAGTGGTCGGCCTGCATCTCCAGGCCGCCCGAGCTCGGGCCGCCCTGGCCGGTCGGACGGCCGCCGACGCCGCCGGTTTCGTTCCAGCCGTCATTGTAGGACATGACCGTATAGACCTGCTGGCTCAGACCGAAGGCGCCGAACTGGCCGCCGATGGCGCCCTCGACCGGGTCGTCGCTCGGGCCGGCGCCCTCCATTTCAGGGCCGCCGCCGCCGCCGTCGTGCGGGTGCTTCATGCCGTGGCCGTGGCCGAACTCGTGCAGCAGGGTCGGGAAGAAGAAGCCGCCGGGGCTGACGCCCTCCTCGGTCCAGCGATAGTCGCCGCCGTTGATCTCGGTCTGGCCTTCGTTCTGCTCGCCCGGGGGGCTCATGCGGCCCAGCAGGCTGGCGCCCGCGCCGGGCGTGCCCGGATAGACGATGATCTTGATGTCGGCGTCGGCGCGGTTGTCGACTTCGATATAGACCAGGTCGGTGACCTGCTCATAGATGTCCATGGCGTTGAGGAAGGCGTCCTTCTCCCACTGCTCGAGATTGCGGGCCTGAAGCGTGGTCTCGAGACCCGGGTTGGCCGGATCCTCGCTCGTGAAGACATCGCCCTGTTTGGCGAAATAGTACTTCATCACGTTCTTGCCGACGATGCCGTACTCGGTGTTGGTGATGGGCGTGCCGCCGTCAGCGACTCCGTTGTCGCCGCGCGTGCCGCTGTTTCCATCCGGGTTGCGGACGGTGTGGTCCCATGTGGTGCCCCAGTCGAGCGAGTTCAGCAGCGCGTTCGGCGCCTGTCCGGCCTCGGAATAGAAGCGCGGCAGCGGCGCTTCCGACGCCGCGACGGCCCGAACGCTCAGCGTATAGTCGCCGACGTGATCGCCGTCGGCGCCGTTGGTCGCGTCCTGATCGAAGCTGCGGGCGTTGACATAGTAGGTGCCGGTCTCGGTGGCGGTGAAGAACATCCTGGCGTCCAGGCCCGAGGGCGTGGTGTTGGAGCCGCCGTCGGCCGTAGCCAGCAGGGTCGTACCGTCCGAGCCATACAGTTCGATGAAGGCGTCAGCCAGCGGCACGCCGCTCAGCAGGGTTCCGTCGCCGGTCGCGGTGCCGCCGACGTGCAGCAACTGCGAGATTGAATAGGTCTGGCCCGCCACGAGGGTGACCGAGAAGAAGTCCTGGTCGTTCAAGTCCTCAATCACCCCGTAGGTGGTCGAGCCGACGGTGATCGCCTGAGCCGTCCCGGCGCTGTCGCCGCCGACACTGTCGAGCAGAAGAGGGTTGGTGACGGTGTCGACACCGCCGCCCCGGACCCGGTCGCCGACGCCGTCGCGGAAAAAGCTGGTGTGGCCTCGACCGGAGACTTGCGGCCCCGCGAAGTCCTGGCCCCGGGAGGCGAACGGTGACGCATAGGCGTCATTCATCACGGCCGCGCGAACGGCTTTTGCAGTGGCAGGCATGGACGGTAACCCTCCAGTTGTGGACGCCCGGCTCTGCGGCGGGGCGTCTCCCGATATGTCCAACGAAGGAGGCGCCGGTTTTCATCCGAGCGCGCCTTCTTGAACGACCCTCGCGCCACGAATCGGACGCCCCCGACCCCATGGACCTCGCGCTCAGGACGAGACGCTTCGGTGACCAGCGGTACCGGATTGAGGGCGTTAACTGTGAGTGAACGGATTAGTTCCGCAATTTTCCGCGACCGGTCGCGGCCAAGCTGTAGTAACCGTTTACTTCAGTCTATAACAGCGGTGGTTTCGATCTCCACAACGGCCAAGCTTTCGATCAGCGACTTGACTTCAATCACCGCCATGGCGGGGTAGTGCGGCCCTATCAACTCGCGCCAGACTGAGCCAATCTCACGAAGCGAAGTTATATACTCTAGCTTGTCGACGACATACCACGTCATGCGGACGATATGCTCGGGTCCGGCTCCGCCCTCTGCCAGCACGGCGAGGGTGTTTTCCAGCGTTTGGCGGAACTGGGCCGGAAAGCCGTGCGGGAACTCGCCCGCGGTATTCCAGCCGATCTGACCGGCCACGAAGACTATCCGGCCAGACGCCGCGACGCCGTTGGAATAGCCCTTGGGCCGGGGCCAGCCCTCGGGCAGCAGGACGCGGTTCATGGGGCGATCTCCACGAAGGGGGCGATGCGGGCGCGCAGTGGTTCGGGCCAGGGTTTGGGCGTCAGCGCCGGGCCGACGTAGACGACGGTCTGGGTCGCTTCAAAACGCAGCTGCCCGCCCGAACTGATCCGGTGGCGCAGGGTGCAGGAGGCGCCGCCCAGCCGGGTCACGGTCAGGGCGAAGGTCAGGTGGTCTTCCAGGCGTGACGGGGCGATGAAGCGGGCCTCGACGGCTGCGGTGGGGACACTGACGTGCCGTTCGAGGTGCAGTTCGCGAAACGAGGCCCCGAGCGGACCGGCGAACCAGTCCTCGACCACCCCGTTCAGCATCTCGAAATAGCGCGGATAGAAGACGATGCCCGCCGCGTCGCAGTCGGCGAAGCGGACGCGGCGTTCGGCGGTGAAGACCCGACCCGTCATGCGGCCCCTTTCAGCCGGAAGCGTTGCAGCTTGCCGGTCTGGGTCTTGGGCAGGGCGTCGACGAAATCGAGGGCGCGCGGGTATTTGTAGGGGGCGATGACGCTCTTCACGAAGGTCTGGAGCTCGGCGCGCAGGGCGTCGGACGGGGTGTGAGCGTCGTTGAGCACGACAAAGGCTTTCACGATCTGGCCCCGCTCGGGATCAGGCGCGCCGATGACGGCGGCCTCGGCCACGGCGGGGTGGCGCAGCAGGGCGTTCTCCACCTCTGGCGCGCCGATATTGTAGCCGGACGAGACGATCATGTCGTCCGACCGGGCCACGAACCAGAAATAGCCGTCCTCATCGAGACGATAGACGTCGCCGGTCAGGTTCCAGCCGTCCCGGACATAGGCGGACTGGCGGTTGTCATCGAGATAGCGGCAGCCGGTCGGGCCGCGCACGGCCAGCCGGCCGGTTTCGCCCGCGGGCAGTGGCTTGCCCTCGGCGTCGATGATCCGGGCCTGATAGCCGGGCACGGCCTTGCCGGTCGCGCCGGGGCGGATGTCCTCGCCCGCGGCGGAGATGAAGATATGGATCATCTCGGTCGAGCCGATGCCGTCGATGATGCGGACGCCCGTGGCCTCATGCCAGGCGTCCGAGGTGGCGGCGGGCAGGGCCTCGCCGGCCGAGACGCAGGTGCGGAGCGACGACAGGTCATGCTGGCCCGCCAGCTTCAGCAGGGCGCGGTAGCCGGTGGGGGCGGTGAACAGGGCCGTGGCGCGCCGGCTGACGATGGTCTCGGCCAAAGCATCGAAACCGGGGCGGTCCGCAAAGGCGGTGGCGGCGCCGACGGCGGCCGGGAAGACAACGAGCGCCCCGAGGCCGAAGGTGAAGGCGATCGGCGGCGTGCCGACCACGATGTCGTCCTTCGTCAGGCCGACGATGTGACGGCCGAAGGTGTCGGCCATGGCCAGCACATCGCGATGGAAATGGACGCAGCCCTTGGGCTTGCCCGTGGTGCCCGAGGTGAAGGCGATCAGGGCGGGATCGTCGGCGGCGGTGTCGACGGCGTCGAAGGTCGATGGTTTGGTCATGGCGGCGCCCTGGAGGGCGGTGGAGTCCATGACGCGGGTCAGGGTCGGCGCCAGCGCGCCCGCCTCGGCCACGACCTCGGCGAACACGGCATAGACGAGGGCGTGGCTGATCCGGGCCTTGTCGATCACCACGGCCAGCTCTGCGGCGCGCAGCATGGGCATGGTGGCGACGACCACGCCTCCGGCCTTGAGGATCGCGAACCAGGCCAGGACGGTCCACGACGAATTCGGGCCGTGCAGCAGGACGCGGTTGCCGGGCACCAGCCCCATGTCCTCGACCAGCACCCGCGCCATCCGATTGGAGATGGCGTCGACACGCGCCCACGAAAATTCGTGATCGTGGTCGATCAGGGCACGAGCGTCGGGACCGGCGGCGGCGAGGGCGCGGCGCAGCAGTTCAGAAGCGGCGTTGAGCCGCTCCGGATAGGCCAGTTCGGGCAGGTCGAAGGTCAGTTCCGGCCATTGATCCGTGGGCGGAAGATGGTCGGTGACGAACCGGTCGATATGGGCGCTGATCCCCATCAGGTCCCTCCCGCCATGGCCGCCAAAGCCTGTCGGGCGATAACGATCTTCTGCACCTCCGACGCGCCCTCATAGATGCGCAGGGCGCGGATCTCGCGATAGAGCCGCTCGACCGGATGGCCAGAGACGACGCCCAGGCCGCCGAACAGCTGAACCGCCGCGTCGATCACGGCCTGCGCCTCGTCGGTGGCGTAGAGCTTGGCCATGGCGGCCTCGCGGGTGACGCGCGGCGCACCCTGATCCTTCAGCCAGGCGGCGCGGTAGATCAGGAGCGCCGAGGCGTCGATCTTCAGGGCCATCTCGGCCAGCGAGGCCTGGACCAGCTGCAGGTCGCTCATCGGCGCGCCGAACAGTTTGCGGGCGGTGGTGCGGGCAGCGGCCTCGTCGAAGGCCCGGCGCGAGAAGCCGAGGGCGGCGGCGGCGACGGTGGAACGGAACACGTCCAGCGTGGCCATGGCGATCCGGAAGCCTTCGCCGGGCTGGCCGAGGATGCGGTCGCCGTCGATGCGACAGCCGTTGAACCGTATGGTCGCCAGCGGGTGCGGGGCCATGAGGGGGATGCGTTCAACGATCTCGAAGCCGGGCATATCGGCGTCAATGACGAACGCGCTGAGGCCCTTGGCGCCGGGCGCCTCGCCGGTCCGGGCGAAGACGGTGTAGCGGTCGGCGAGGCCGCCGTTGGAGATGAAGGTTTTGGTCCCGTCGAGAACCCAGCCGTCGCCGTCGCGGCGGGCGGTGGTCGACAGGGCCGCCACGTCCGATCCGGCCTCGGGCTCGGACAGGGCGAAGGCGGCGATGGTCTCGCCGCGCGCCACGCCGGGCAGCCAGCGGGCCTTCTGCTCGTCCGTGCCGAACAGGCTGATCGGGCCGGAGCCGAGGCCCTGCATGGCGAAGACGAAGTCGGCGAGGCCGGAACGGCGGGCGAGGGTCTCGCGCGTCAGGCACAGGGTGCGCACATCGAGTTTGCCGTTCGCGTCGGGCACGGCGTTGTTCAGCCAGCCGCCGTCGGCCAGCGCCTTGAGGATCGTCCGGCAATCGCCGTCGAGGTCATGGTCGCCGTGCAGGCCGACGGCGGTCGTCCTCTCGACCCACGCTTCCAGCTGGGCGGCGAAGGCGCGGTGGCGGTCGTCGAAGAAGGGCCAGTCTAGGAAGGTGCGGTCCGCCATGGCTCAATTCCCCTCGAACACCGGCTCGCGCTTGGCGGCGAAGGCCTCATAGGCGCGGCGGAAGTCTTTGGTCTGCATGCAGATGGCCTGGGCCTGGGCCTCGGCTTCGATGGCGGCGTCGAGGCTCATGTCCCATTCGACGTTGAGTTGGTTCTTGGTGATGCCATGGGCGAAGGTCGGTCCCCGGGCCAGCGAACGGGCCAGCTCCAGCGCGGTCTCCATCAGGGCCTCGCCCTCGACGAGGCGGTTGTGGAAGCCCCAGCGTTCGCCCTCCTCTGCGGTCATGACCCGGCCCGTGAACAACAGCTCCGACGCCCGGCCCTGACCGATCTGGCGGGGCAGGATGGCGCAGGCGCCCATGTCACAACCGGCCAGGCCGACACGGGTGAACAGGAAGGCCGTCTTCGTGCGCGGCGTGGCGATCCGCAGGTCTGAGGCCATGGCCATGATAGCCCCGGCCCCGACACAGACGCCGTCCAGGGCCGCGATGACCGGCTGGGGACAGCCGCGCATGGCCTTGACCAGATCGCCGGTCATCCGGGTGAAGGCGAGCAGGGCGGGCATGTCCATTTCGGTCAGCGGGCCGATGATCTCGTGCACATCGCCGCCCGAGGAGAAATTGCCTCCGGCGCCGGTCACGATGACGACCTTGCAGTCGTCGGCGTGGATCAGGGCGCGGAAAAGGTCGCGCATCTCGGCATAGGATTCGAACGTCAGCGGGTTCTTCCGCTCGGGCCGGTTCAGGGTCAGGGTCGCGACGCCGTCGTCGTCGACCGACCACAGGAAATGGGCCGCCTTGTAGTCGCGCGCCTTCATCCGTTCAGCTCCTCTGGCCCAGTTCTTCGGGCGTGGTGGCGTGAAGCGACCGTTTGGTTCGCTCCAGCAGGCGGGTCAGGTCGTCGGCCTCGGTCTCGGTCAGGTCGGCGAACAGGGCTTCGATCCAGCGTTCGTGGGCGCGGGCCATGGCGGCGAACCGGGTTCGGCCCAGAGCCGTCAGGCGGACGCGCTGCACCCGGCGGTCGGCCCCGGCCATGGCCTCGATCAGGCCGTCGGTCTTGAGCCGGGCGGCCAGGCCGGTGACGTTGCCGTTGGAGACCATCAGCATCCCGGCGGCCTCGCCCATGGTCAGGCCCGCCTCGCCCGCGCGGTCGAGCGCCGACAGCATGTCGAAGCGAGGCAGGGTGGTGTCGAACTCGTCGCGCAGCCGCTGGGACACCGTCTGTTCAATCCGGGTCGTGCAGGTCAGCAAGCGCAGCCACAGCCGCAGCGAGCGTTTGCCGTCGGGGGCGCCGCCGAGTCGGTCGGGCAGGGAGGCGGCGCTCACAGTTCGCCGCCCGCGACAGGCACGGCCGCGCCGTTGACGCCCGAGGCGCCGTCGCCGCACAGCCAGACGATGGTCATGGCCACCTCGTCCGGGGTGATCAGCCGCCCTTGCGGATTGGAGGCGGCCAGCGCCGCCCGGGCCTCGTCCTCGCTGCGGCCGGTCTTGCCGACGATGCTCTCGACCGAGCGGGCGACCAGGTCGGTGTCGGTGAAGCCGGGGCAGACGGCGTTGACGGTGACGCCCTTGGCTGCGACCTCGAGCGCCAGGGCGCGGGTCAGGCCGACGAGGCCGTGCTTGGCCGCGACATAGGCGGAGACGTAGGGATAGCCCTTCAGACCTGCGGTCGAGGCGACGTTGACGATCCGGCCCCAGCGGCGGGTCAGCATGCCCGGGAGGACCAGACGCACGGCCTCGGCGGGGGCCTCCAGATTGAGGGCCAGCATGGCGCGCAGGGCCTCGGCGTCGGTCTTGAGGAAAGGGGCCGAGGTCGCGGCCCCGGCGTTGTTGATCAGGATGTCGACGGGCCCCATGGCGTCGTATCCCGCCTCGATCGCGGTCCTCAGCGCGGCGTGATCGGTGACGTCGGCTCCCACGCCGATAGCGGCCTCCAGTTCCCTGATGCCGACCATCGCCTCGATAGTCTCGCCGAGCCGGTCCGCGTTCCGACCGATCAGCGTCAAGCGACAACCGGCCTTTGCCAGCCGCAACGCCGTGGCCCGGCCGATGCCGGAGCCTGCGCCGGTGACGACGGCGTGACGTCCGCTCAGGCTCATACCGGCCCCGCCTGCTGCTGTTTCTCGAGGTTACGGGCCAGTTGCGAGAAGCCCGCGAGATACTGGACCGGCGGCTGAATCCCGCGCCAGCCCAGTTCGGCGGCGGCGCGCAGGCTCCAGTTCGGATCGGCCAGGTGCGGTCGGGCCAGGGCGCACAGGTCGGCACGGCCGGCGGCGAGAATGCTGTTGACGTGGTCGGTCTCGTAGATGTTGCCGACCGCCATGGTGGCCACGCCCGCCTCGTTGCGGATGCGGTCGCTGAACGGGGTCTGGAACATCCGACCATAGACCGGGCGGCTGTCGGGCGAGGTCTGACCAGCCGAGACGTCGATCAGGTCGCAGCCGGCCTCGGCGAAGGCGCGGGCGATGGCGACGGAGTCTTGCACGCTCAGGCCCTCGTCCATCCAGTCGGTGGCCGAGAGCCGGACGGACATCGGCTTGTCGTCGGGCCAGGCGGCGCGCATGGCGGCGAAGACCTCCAGAGGGAAACGCAGCCGGTTCTCGACAGAGCCGCCATAGTCGTCCGTGCGCCGGTTCGACACCGGCGTCAGGAAGGACGACAGCAGATAACCGTGGGCGCAGTGCAGCTCGACCATGTCGAACCCGGCCTCGTCCGCCCAGCGGGTCGCCTGAACGAAATCGTCCCGGACGCGGTCCATGTCGGCGCGGGTCATTTCGCGCGGCGTCTGGTCTTCGTCCGACCACGGAATGGCGGAGGGGGCGATCAGGGGCCAGCCATCCGCGAGCGGTCGGTCGGCGCGCGGACCCCAGGGACGTTCGACGGAGCCCTTGCGGCCCGCGTGGGCCAGCTGGATGGCGATGCGCGAGCCTTGGCCATGGACGAAGTCGACGATCCGGGTCCAGGCGTCGCGATGCTCGGGCCGGTACATCCCGGCGCATCCGGGCGTGATGCGGGCGTCGGCCGAGACGTCGGTCATCTCGGTGAAGACCAGTCCCGCCCCGCCCAGCGCCCGACCACCGAGGTGGACCAGATGGAAGTCGCCGACCGTCCCGTCCTCGGCCGAATACATGCACATGGGCGAGACGACGACGCGGTTGGGCAGGGTCAGGCCGCGCAGTTTCAGCGGCGCGAACATGGGCGCGGGCGGATCATCCGTGGACGGAGCACCGGCGTTGTCGGCGAACCAGCGCTCCATCCCCGTGAGGAAGGGCCGGTCGCGCAGGCGCAGGTTTTCGTGGCTGACGCGCTGGCTGCGGGTCAGCAGGCTGTAGGCGAACTGGAGCGGGTCGAGGCCGACATAGCGGTCGACGGTCTCGAACCATTCGGTCGAGTTGCGGGCCGCGCTCTGCAGCTTCAGCACCTCGACCCGGCGCTCGGCCTCATAGGAGGCGAGACCGGCGTCCAGATTCCCGGCCCCGGTCAGGGCTTCCGCCAGTCGGATGGCGTCCTCGAACGCCAGCTTGGTCCCCGAGCCGATGGAGAAATGCGCCGTGTGGGCGGCGTCGCCCAGCAGCACCACCTTGCCGTCGCGCCAGTTGGCACAGGCCACGCGCGGGAAGTTGAGCCAGGCCGAGCCGCGCAGGTGTTTGGCGTTGCTCATCAGGGCATGGCCGCCCAGCCAGTCGGCGAACAGCCCCTCGGCCGCGCGGCAGGTCTGGTCGTGATCCATGGCCTCGAAACCGAGGCCGCGCCAGGTCGCCTCCGAACACTCGACGATGAAGGTCGAGGCGCCCGGTTCGAACTGGTAGGCGTGGGCCCAGATCCAGCCGTGCGGGGTCTCGACGAAGGCGAAGGTGAAGGCGTCGAACGCCTGTTTGGTGCCCAGCCAGATGTATTTGTTGGTGCGCACATCGACATCGACGCCGAAGACTTCCGGGCTGTCGTTGCGGGTGCGGCTGTTCAGGCCGTCGGCGGCGGCCACGACGTCGGCGGGCAGGGCGCGGACATCCTCGACCTCGTCCTGAAACCGCAGGTCGACGCCCAGCGACCGGGCGCGCTCCTGCAGCACGGTCAGCAGCTTCTGGCGGCCGATGCCCGCGAATCCGTGCCCGCCCGAGCGGATGGTCTGGCCGTGGATGTGGACGTCGATGTCGTCCCAGTGGACGAAGGCGGCCTCGATGGTCGCGGCGGTCTCGGGATCGTTGGCCTTGAGATTGGCCAGGGTCTGGTCGGAGAAGACCACGCCCCAGCCGAAGGTGTCGTCCGCGCGATTGCGCTCATGCACGACCACAGACAGCGACGGATCGCGCAGCTTCAGGGAAATGGCGAGATACAGGCCGCCCGGCCCGGCGCCCACGACGGCGATGCTTCTGACAGCCCGATCCGACGACATGTTTTAAGCTTGAAACAGTTTGGGTTGGAAGTCCAGCCTCAGCCGCCGGTGAACATGGCCCTGTCGGCCTTGACCGCCTCGACGATCATGGCCGTCACTGCTCGAATCCGGGCCAGCGGCTTGAGGTCGGCATGGGTCACCAGCCACAGGCTGCGATCCAGATGCACGGCGTCGGGCAGGACCCGCCGCAGCCCGGCCTCGCGCGCGGCGATGAAGTCGGGCAGGACGCAGAGCCCGGCGCCGGCCAGGGCGGCCTGTAGCTGGGCGATCAGGTTGGAGCTCTGCAGGGCGACGTGAATATCGACGTCCGGCGCCTGCATATAGTCGAGCTCGGGCGCATAGAGCAGGTCGCCGATGTAGCCTATGAAGCGCTGACGGGCCATGTCGGCGCGGGTCCGGATCGGCGGCCGGGCCTCGAGATAGGCAGGGGCGGCATAGAGGCTGAGGCCGTAGTCGGTCAGTTTGCGCGAGATGAGCCGTCCCTCGCGTGGCGCGCTGAGGGTCACGGCGATGTCGGCCTCGCGCTTGGACAGGCTGAGTACGCCGGAGATGGCCACCAGCTGGATGTCGAGGCCGGGATGCCGGTCGGCCAGTTTCGCCATCAGGGGGGCCAGAACATAGCTGCCGAAACCCTCCGGCGCGCCGATCCGCACCGTGCCGGTCAGGGCCTGGTCGGCCTCGCCCAGTTCGCTGGCGGCCAGCAGGGTCAGGCTCTCGATCGTCTCGGCCGTCGGCATCAACCGCTCGCCATGCGGGGTCAGGGCGTAGCCTTGGGGGCTGCGGTCGAACAGGCGGGCGCCCAGGCCGTCCTCCAGCGCCGCGATGCGCCGGGCCACGGTGGTGTGGTCCATGCCCACCCGGGCCGCCGCCGTGGTCAACCGTCCGCTGCGGGCCACGGCCAGGAAGGCGCGCAGGTCATTCCAGTTGAAATCAGCCACTGTCCTCGCCTCTGTGCAAAAATGCACAACGATTGCTCAAACCTTGGCATCGTCAGAACAGAAAAGCCATGAGATACCGCCGTCCTCCGAGCGCAATCGTTCACAGGACATCGTCATGGCCTTCGACGCCGCCGCCTATACGCCCGCCGCTCAGACCGCTATGCCGCGCCTGACAGCCGCGTTGATCGACGCGTCCGGCGCTCCCTGCCCGATCTGGGCGGGCGAGAACCCCGACCGCGCCCTGGCGTTGCTGTTCGTGGCCCCGCGCGACTGCGCGGCCGTGGATGTTCTCGTCGCGCTGTAAGCGGAAAGCCTGCCCATGACCGCCTCCCCGCCGCCGGTTCCCCAGTTGCCCGATCCGGCCGTCGTGGCCGAGACTCTGACCACCCTCATGCAGAACGCCGCCGCGGCGGTGCGCACGACGATGACGCAGGCGGCAACGCCCCAGGCGCTGCCTTATGATCCGACGACGCTGACGCGGTCGATGATCGACTTCAACACCGCCGTGATGATGCAGCCGGCGGCCCTGTTCGAGGCCCAGGCGAAGAACTGGAACGACTGGACCGCCCTGTGGCGGACCATGGGCGAGCGGGCCATGGGCCAGGAGGCCGAAGCCGTCGCGACCCCCGCCAAGGGCGACCGCCGCTTCTCGGACCCGGCCTGGAGCGACGAGCCGGTCTATGACTATCTGAAACAGGCCTATCTGCTGGCCGCGCGCCAGCTGCAGGATTTCGTCGCGGCCGCGCCGGTCGACGACGCCACCCGCGCCCAGGTCGATTTCGCCAGCCGCCAGATGATGAACGCCCTGGCGCCCACCAATTTCGCCCACACCAATCCGCAGGTCGCGCGGCGGACCATCGAAAGCGGCGGCCTGAACCTGATGACCGGCCTGTCGAACCTGCTGGAAGACGTCGGCAGGGGGCAGGGGCTGGTCAGCCGCCGCGCGCCGAATGATTTCGAACTGGGCGTCAATGTCGCCGCGACGCCGGGCGCGGTGGTGTTCAGGAACGACCTGATGGAGCTGATCCAGTATGCGCCGACGACGGACACGGTCTATCGTCGCCCGCTGCTGTTCATCCCGCCGCTGGTCAACAAATACTACCTCTTCGACCTGACGCCCAAGGCCAGCTACCTGAAATGGCTGGTCGACCAGGGCCACACGGTCTTCGTCATCTCCTGGGCCAACCCGGACGAGAGCCACGCCGACAACGGCATGGACGCCTATGTGAAGGAGGGCGTCATCGCCGCCCTGGACGCCGTCGAGGCGGCCACGGGCGAGGCGGACGCGGATCTGGCCGCCTACTGCCTGGGCGGGACGCTGTCGGCCATGACGCTCGCGTATCTGGCCCGGACCGGAAAAGCCGACCGGGTGGCTTCGGCGACGCTGATCGCAACCCTGGTCGATTTCGGCGACATGGGGGAATGGTCGGTGTTCACCGGCGAGGACGACCTGAAGGCCTTCGACCGCTATCTGGACGACAAGGGATATGTCGAGGCGCACGACCTGACCAAGCTGTTCTCGGCGGTGCGCGCCAACGACCTGATCTGGTCGTCGGTGGTGAACCACTATCTGCTGGGCGACGAGGCGCGCGCCTCGGACCTGCTGTGGTGGTTCGACGACGGCTCGCGCATCCCGGCGCGGATGCTGAAGGAATACGGCCGCAACGTCCTGCGCGGGAACCGGCTGAAGGATGCGGGCGGGATCCAGATCGACGGCGTCGCCCTGGACCTCAAGGCCATCGAGACGCCGGTGATGATCGTGGCCCTGAAGGACGACCACGTCGCGGCGTGGAAGAACACCTATGCCGGACGCCATTTCTTCGGCGGGCCGACGCGCTTCCTGCTCGGCGGCTCGGGCCACAACGCCGGCATGATCAATCCCCCGGCGGCCAACAAGCACGGCTACTGGATCAATGACGCCGCGCCCGCCGACGCCGACGCCTGGCTGGCCGGGGCCGAGCAGAAGCCCGGCTCGTGGTGGCCCGAATGGCAGGGCTGGCTCGACGCCGCCGCGGCCGATGAGAAGGTCAAGGCCCGCAAGGTCGGCTCGGGCAAGCTCAAGGCCGGCGCCGCGGCTCCGGGCGACTACGTCCGCGTTCGTCACTAGGTCCTGGGGGCGTCGCCCTTGATCGCCGACCGCAGCAGCAGGGCGGCGGCGTAGAGCACCACGACCACCACCGCCCAGCGCAGGGGTTCGATCGGCATTTCCTTGACCACGAAGGCGGCGACCAGAACCGCCGGGATGCCGCCCAGGGCGATGCCGATGACGATCCTGAGGTCGATCCGCTCGGCGTGAATGTAGCGGAAGCCGGTGGTCGGCATCAGGAAGGCGCAGGCGCTGGCCATGATCGGAAAGGCCAGGCGCGGGTCCAGGCCCAGCAGGCTGAGCAGAATCAGGGACGGGGCGTAGAGCCCGATCCCGAAGGCCATCAGCATACCCATGACGAAATGGGCGGCGATGGCGATCCACATCAGGCGGGGCTCCAGCGCCGTGGCGGTTCCGCCGATCGGCATCAGGTCAAGGTTGCTCATGGCGTAGAGGGCGGCGGCGATCAGCAGGGCGACGCCCACGATCGCCTGCACCACCCGCACCGGCGCCCGAACCATCAGCGGCGCCCCGACCACAGCCCCGGCCACCGCCGCGACGATGCAGGCAACGAGCAGCATGGGGTCGACCTGGACGCCGAGCAGCACGAGGAAAATCGCCGACTGCATCATGGCGGGCAGGGCGTGACCGACATTCAGGGTCGCGGGAATGAAGCTGTCGGGGATCATGCGCCGAAACTTCAGCCAGGCGGTGGTCGGGGCGAACGAGCCGATGCCCAGGGTATCGAAGAAATTGGTGACGGCGCCGAGGATGATCGCCTCGGGTCCGGGCGCGCCGGTCCGGCGCTTGAGGGCGGCTCTTCCGAGCACCACCACGAAAGCGGTCGCGAGCAGGGCCAGCGCCGTCAGCAGAATTGACAGGACCAAGGTCTTCCCCCCTTGCCGTTCGATGCCCAACTGAGCACGATCGTATACGATACTCAATCCAGCGAAATCCGGAGTGGACCATGGCGAGCGTTTCAGCAATGGGGCCGGCGCCCATCGGCGTGGCGGAGCGGCAGGTGCGTCTGGCCGGCCTGCGCGCGAACATGGAGGCGGCGGGCGTGGAGACCGTGCTGCTCGGCTCGACCTCCAGCCTGCGCTATTTCACCGGCGTCGACTGGTATGCTTCCGAACGGCTGGTCGGCGCGCTCGTCCATGCCTCGGGCGCGCTGGACTACATCACGCCGCGCTTCGAGCAGGAGAAGATTGAACAGCTGGTCAGCCTGCCGGGCGACATCCTGACCTGGGAGGAGGACGAGAGCCCCTGGCGGCTGGTCGCCGACCGGATCGGCGCGAAGGGACGGCTGGCGGTCGACGAGCGGATGGCGCTGGCCATGTACCGCAGCCTGCGCACCGTGATCGACGATGCCCGGCTGCTCGATGCGGCGCCGCTGATTGACGCCCTGCGCAGCCGCAAATCCCCCACCGAGATCGCCCTGATGCGCCACGCCAAGGCCATCACCATCGAGGTTCATCGCCGCGCTCACGACCAACTCCACGCCGGGCAGCGCGCGTCCGAGGTGGTGCGGTTCATCGACGACCAGCACCGGGCGCTGGGCGGTTCGGGAAATTCGTTCTGCATCGTCTCCTTCGGCGAGGACACCTCCCTGCCGCACGGCGGGGAAGGGGACCGCGCGCTGGCGCGCGGCGACGTGGTGCTGATCGACACGGGCACGCGGATCGACGGCTACAGCTCGGACATCACCCGCACCTATGTGTTCGGCGAGGCATCGGCCGAGGTGCGCACCGTCTGGGAGGCCGAGAAACGCGCCCAGGCCGCGGCGTTCGCGGCGGCCCGGCCCGGCGTGGCCTGCGAGGCCGTCGATGCGGCGGCGCGGCGGTCGCTGGAGGCGGACGGTTTCGGCCCCGGCTACGCCCTGCCGGGCCTGCCGCACCGCACGGGGCACGGGATCGGCCTGGACATCCACGAGGGTCCGTATCTGGTGAAGGGCGACACGACCCCGCTGGCGACCGGCATGTGTTTCTCCAACGAGCCGATGATCGTCGTGCCGGGCCGGTTCGGCGTGCGGCTGGAGGATCATTTTTACATGACCGACGCGGGCCCCGAGTGGTTCACCACGCCGCAACACAGCCTGGACGAACCGTTCGCCGACGTTCCGGCGTGGCCGGCGACTACAGTTTGACCAAAGCCAGCCCTCGGCGCGTTTGGCACGGTTTTCGAATTCAGGGCGCCAACCGTGCCAACCCCGTCATTCCTGAAAAAGTTTTGAAATCAGTTAAGTAGATGATTTCAGCCCACCCGGCCCCGGCCAAACCGTGCCAGATTATCGGAAATTCTGTCGCGGACGCCGCTGTCGTCGCCGCCTGTTCCGTCGTTCAATTTTCAAAGACCGTGCGAGGCCGTCCGACCTCGCGCATGCCTGACATGGGACGAGACCCGCGACGGTCAAGGTGGAGAGAGGAATAAATTCCTGTTTGGTGTTGGGGGCCGGACTCAATTGCGGTCCAAGGCCGCCAGGAACTTATCTTTTTTCCGCTCATCCCCGCGAACGCGGGGACCCAGTGCTTTCGTGAGGCAGATTGCGTGGGATTGCCTTCGACGCCCCGTGGCAGCGCCGGAGCGCCCGAAGAACTGGGTCCCCGCGTTCGCGGGGATGAGCGGTATTGAGTAAGGACCCTAGACCTCCGGCAGCTGGGCGCGAAGGTCGGTCAAGGTGGCGCGGATGTGCGCCCGGGCTTCACGACGCACGACTTCGGTCCGGCGTCCGAGCCAGGCGTTGAGCAGGGTCTCATGCTCATGGCTGGCGCGGTCGAGGCGGCGGTGTTCGCCCAGGTGCACGCGGACATAGCGTTCGGACAGGGCCAGCAGCCGGTCGACGGTCTCAATGGTGACGCCCCGACCCGACGGCCGGACCAGGGCCAGATGGAATTCGCGGTTGCGCCGCCCGACTTCGGTCAGGCCGCCCCGCAAGGCTTGGTCGAGGGCGGCGAAGGCGGCGCGGGCGGCGTCGTGGGCGGCGGCGTCCGCCTCCAGGGCGCCGAGCACGCAGGCGTTCGGTTCAATGCGCAGGCGCAGGTCGAAGACGTCCTCGGCGTCGGCGCGCGACAGGGGCCGCACGATGAAGCCTCGGTTGGGGTGGGAGACGACCAGCCCCTCGCTCTCCAGCCGCGCCAGGGCCTCCCGCAGGGGGATTTTGCTGACGCCCAGTTCCAGCGCCAGGGCGTCCTGACGGATCGGCGCATCGGCGGGCAGGCGGCCGGACAGGATTCGCTCTCGCGCCTCGGCGAAGACCTGATCGGAGGCGGGGCGAGCCTTCGGCACCTCAGACGACCTGGAAGCCGTGGGCGAAGACGTCCTCGTCGTCGATCCAGATTTCGTTCAGCCCGGTGGCGATGGCCGAGCCCTCGACCGAGGGGATGATGGCGGGGCGGCCGCCGACCTCGGTCTCGGCCTCGACCCGGCCGATGAAGCGGCTGCCGATATAGCTTTCGTGGACGAAGCCCTGGCCGACCGGCAGGCGGCCGGTGGCGTGCAGATGGGCCAGCCTCGCCGAGGTGCCGGTGCCGCACGGGCTGCGGTCGATGGCCTTGTCGCCATAGAAGACGGCGTTGCGGCCGTCCGCCCCCTCGCCCTTCGGCTGGTCGGCCCAGAGCAGATGGGACACGCCTCGGATGGTCGGGTCGAGCGGATGGACGGGGGTATAGGCCTCGCGCACCAGGGTTCGGATCACCGGCGACAGCTGCAGGATGCGGGCGGCCCCGAGAGCGTCCAGGCCGGTATAGGCGCCCTGCGGCTCGATGATGCCGTAGAAATTTCCGCCATAGGCGACGTCGACCGTCAGCGGGCTGAAGCCGGGCACGTCGATCTTGATGCCCTGCTTGTCGAGCCAAGAGGCGACGTTGCGGATGCGGACCGACCGGACCCGCGCGCTGTCCTGGACATAGTCGAGCGTGATCACCCCGGCGGGGACCTCGGCGATGACCCGGCCGGGCGTGCGCGGGGTGATCAGGCCGTGCTCCAGCGCGAAGGTGACGATGCCGATCGTCCCGTGGCCGCACATCGGCAGGCAGCCGCTGGTCTCGATGAACAGGATGCCGACGTCGGCCTCCGCTTTGGTCGGCGGATAGAGGAAGCCGCCGCT
>CALSBO010000054.1:0-21134 GCA_943373195.1 Brevundimonas vancanneytii | reverse complement strand
CCCAGTGCTTTCGTGAGGCAGGGTGCGTCGGATCGCCTTTTTCGCCTCGTGGCGGCGCCCGAGCGCCCAAAGAACTGGGTCCCCGCGTTCGCGGGGATGAGCGGAAAGAATATAAGTCCTTGATTGGTCTGGACCGTAATTGAGTCTGGGCCCTAGGCCTCGGCCGGAAGGTTCATCACAGCGAACACAACGGAATTCACAACGGACACGACGGGACCGGTGATGGGTCCCGCCGGGCGTGTGGTTCAGCGCATCCGGATCGCGGCTTCGCCGCCTTGATCCGATCGACGCGCAGCGTCAATCCTTGACCTCCTGGGGAGTCGGACTCGGCCTTGTCCTCCGCTCAGGCCCCGTTGTGTTCGTTGTGCCCTTCCGTTGTGTTCGCTGTGATGAACCTGCCTTCGCCGGGTCAGACGCATAGGCAACCCGTCAACCGCCATGTTATGCGCGACCCATGGCCGCTTCCGCCGGACCCGAAATCGAACGGCTGATCAGCCTCCTGGCCAAGCTCCCCGGCCTCGGCCCCCGCTCGGCCCGGCGCGCGGCCCTGGCGCTGCTCAAGAAGCGCGACCAGCTGCTGGTCCCGCTCGCGGCGTCCCTGGCCGAGACGGCGGAGAAGGTGACCTCCTGCAGCGTCTGCGGCGCGCCCGACACCCGCGACCCCTGTTCGATCTGTTCCAACGGCGCCCGCGACAACGCCCTGATCTGCGTGGTCGAGGAGGCCGGCGCCCTGTGGGCCATGGAGCGGTCGGGCGCCTTCCGCGGCAAATACCATGTGCTGGGCGGCCTGCTCTCGGCCCTGGACGGCGTCGGCCCCGATGCGCTCCGGGTCGCCGAACTGGTCGGTCGCGTGCGCGGCGGCGAGGCGAAGGAGGTCGTTCTGGCCCTGCCCGCCACCGTCGATGGCCAGACCACGGCCCACTATATCGCCGAACGGCTGGCCGGGACGGGGGTGGAGATCACCTCCCTGGCCCGCGGCGTGCCTGTTGGTGGCGAACTCGACTGGCTCGACGACGGCACCATCATCCAGGCCATGAGGCAGAGGCGCCCTACCTGACCCCCGCCTGAACCCTGCGACCGGAAACGACGCACCCGTCGCCTAGCCTGTCTCCTGCCGCCGTCGGACGGTTCGGGAAGAGGTCGCGAAATGTGCACTGAATCTGCACTCCGGGTGGAGTCGCCGTCCCGCCCTCACGGCGTTTGCGGGGAATTGTGCACTATGTGCACTCGAAATTTTCGTAGCCCCGCCGTCGTGGCGCCGGCCCCGTCCGGTCAGATGACCCGTCCGCACGATCCGCACGATCCGCACGCTTCGCACGGTGTTTTTCAGTTCGCCGCGCCCGGCGACTCCCGCTAAGGAACGGAGCATGAACGCCTCGCTCGTCGCCTTTTTCGCCGCCTCGGTGGTCGCCGTCATCGCCCTGGTCTGGGCCCTGATGGAGCGCCGCCGCGCCGGCGCGGCCGAGACCCGGGCCTGGGACCTGCATGCCCGCCATGCCGAGACCGAGGCCCGGATGCGTCTGTTCGAGGATCAGGCCGCGACCTCGACCGAACTGCTGCGCGCCCAGGCGGCCCAGTCGGCCACCACCGTCGCCGAGGAGTTGCTCAAACGCACCGACGAGACCTTCCGCACCCGCGAACTGATGTCCCAGCAGCGGATGGAGGCCCAACTCAAGCCCGTGGCCGAGACGCTGGAGAAATTCCAGGCCCACGTCGCCGCGATCGAGAAGACCCGCAACGAGGAGACCGGCGGGCTGAAGGAGCAGCTGGCCCTGCTGATGACCGCCTCGACCGCCACCCGCGACGAGGCCCGGCGCCTGACCGAGGCCCTGCGCGGCAACACCGGCCGCCGCGGCCGCTGGGGCGAACAGACCTGCCGCAATGTGCTGGAGGCCGCCGGCATGGCCGGGCGGTTCGATTTCGAGGAACAGTCCTCAAGCGCCGACGACGCGGGCCGTCAGCAGCGCCCCGACTTCGTCGTCCGCCTGCCGGGCGGCGGCATGTTCGTGATCGACGCCAAGGTGTCGCTGGCCTTCGGCGACGAAGCCGACGGCGACGAGGAGGCCCAGGCCCGGGCCGCCTCCCTGCGCACGGCGACCAGCATGAAGACCCACGTGCGCCAGCTGTCGTCCAAGGCCTATCAGGACCAGTTCAAGCCCAGCCCCGACTTCGTCGCCATGTTCGTGCCCGGCGACGCCTTCCTCGCCGCCGCCCTCGACCACGAGCCCGACCTGATGACCACCGCCATGGCCTCGCGCGTGGTCATCGTCACCCCGACGACCCTGTTCGCCCTGTGCAAGGCGGTGGCCTACGGCTGGCGCGCGGAAGAGCAGGCCCGCAACGCCGAGGACGTCGCGAAACTGGGCAAGGAGCTCTACAAACGGCTCTCGGTCATGGGCGCCCACGCGGGGGCCGTCGGCCGCGCGCTCGACACCGCCGTCGGCAAATACAACCAGTTCGTCGGCTCGCTGGAGAGCCAGGTCATGGTCTCGGCCCGCCGCTTCGAGGACCTGCAGGTCGACCATGAGGGCAAGGAACTGGCCGAGCTGACCCCGATCGAACAGGCCCCCCGCGCCCTCAGCCGCCCCGAACTGACCGTGGTCGAGACGCCCCCGGCCGCCCTGCCCGGCGCCTGATCCGGGCGGTCAGGGCGCGGCGCCTCGCTAGGGTCCAGACTCGATTACGGTCTAGACCAATCAAGGACTTGTATTCTTTCCGCTCATCCCCGCGAACGCGGGGACCCAGTTCTTTGGGTGCTCCGGCGCCGCCACGAGGCGAGAAAGGCGATCCGACGCGCCCTGCCTCACGAAAGCGCTGGATCCCCGCGTTCGCGGGGATGAGCGGTATTGGGTAGGGACCCTGACGACAAGCACGCTTGACATCGTGGCCCGGTGGTGTAAAACACCCTTGTCACAACTCGGGGGGCCTTTCATGAACGATCTGCCGCGGCGCAAACGGGTCACCGGCCTGGTCGCCTTCGCCCTGCTGATCGTGGCGACCCTGCTGCTGGGCGCCCTGGCCGGGGCCGGCAGCGCCCTGCTGGGCGACCAGCCCGGCGCGATCGGCCTGGGCGTCACCGCGGCCCTGATCGCGTTCGCCATGGCCCTGGGCTTCTTCGCCTGCGTCTGGTGGTGGCGTCAGATCGACGAGGCCGCCAAGGAGGCCCACAAATGGGCCTGGTGGTGGGGCGGGTCCGCCGGCATGGCGGTCGGATCGGTGGTGCTCCTGACCCTGATGATGCGGGCCGAGACCCAGCCGCTGCCCGCCGGCTTCGGCTCCGCCCCGGCCGAAATCTTCGTCTCCGGCATGATGTCGATCCTGCTGTTCCAGATGGCCGGCTACCTGGTCGCCTGGGCCGGCTGGTGGCTCAAGCACCGGTAGGCGGCGAACCATGAACAACCGTCTCAAGGTGCTGCGCGCCGAGCGCGACTGGAGCCAGGCCGACCTGGCCGATCATCTCGGCGTGTCGCGCCAGACCGTCAATGCGCTGGAGACGGGCCGCTACGACCCCTCCCTGCCGCTCGCCTTCAAGATCGCCCGCGTCTTCGGGCAATCCATCGAATCCATCTTTCTCGAATAGGAAAAACCTCGTGACTCCAGTCGCTTTCCCCAGGACCGCCGCCCGCGCCGGTCGTTCGATCCTCGGCACCGCGCTCGGCCTCGGCCTCGCCGCGGCCATCGCCTTCCAGCCGGCCCAGGCCTTCGCCCAGGCGGCCCCGGCCGCGCCGGCCGTCGCCGCCCGCGCCATTCCCCAGGCCGAGGGCGCCGGCCCGGCTCTCTGGGTCGTCCGCGACGCCGATTCGACCCTCTATCTGTTCGGCACGGTCCACGTCCTGCGCCCCACCACGGCCTGGGGCTCGGCCCGCGTCGACGCCGCCTTCGACAGCGCCGATCAGGTCTGGTTCGAGATCTCCAATCCCGACGATCAGTCGGCGCTCATGCCCCTGATCCAGCAGTACGGCATCTCGCCCGACCGTCCCTTGTCCAGCCTGCTGACGGCCGAAGAGATGACCGCCCTGAACGCCGCCGCCGCCGCCGCGGGCATGCCCGCCGGCCAGATCGACGTCTTCCGTCCCTGGTTCGCCGGCCTGGCCCTCTCGGTCGCCCCCCTGCTCAAGGCCGGCTACGATCCCCAGTCGGGTGTCGAAATTATCCTCAAGGCCCGCGCCGAGGCGGCCGGCAAGCCCATCCGGGGGCTGGAGACCATCGACAAACAGATCGGCATCCTGGCCGGCATGTCCGAGGCCGAACAGTTGACCTTCCTGCGCTCGCTGCTGGAATCCTATGAGGACGCCACGGTCGAGCTGGACCGCATGGTCGGCGCCTGGGCGACGGGCGACGTCGCCCTTCTCGAAGAGATCGCGGTCGACGAGATGCGCGACGAGTCTCCGGCTGTCTATCAGGCCCTGCTGGTCCGCCGGAACACCGACTGGGCCGACCAGATCCAGACCATGCTGCAGGGGTCCGGCACCGTCTTCATCGCCGTCGGCGCCGCCCACCTCGCCGGCGACGACAGCGTCCAGGAAATCCTCGAGGACCGCGGGGTCACCGTCACGCGGCAATAGGGCAGAACGAAATCGGCCGGGTTGGACGCCGTCCAGCCCGGCCGGTTTCTGTCCTGACGCGAAAGGCTGGAGCGGGCGGCGGGAATCGAACCCGCACGAAAAGCTTGGGAAGCTTTCAGGCTACCACTACATCACGCCCGCGGAGCCGCCGCAGCCTTAGGCGGAACGGCCTGGCGCATCAAGGCGAGATGCGCACGGGGGCTTCGGCCCGATGGACCACCACGCCGTCCACCACCGTCAGGATCGCCCAGCCATTGAGAATGTCGGCGACGGGCGCCGTCATCAGATCGACCGAGAAAGCGGTGAAATCCGCGCGCTTGCCGACCTCGATGGTGCCCAGTTCCGCCTCGCGGAAGCTGGCGTACGCCGGCCAGAGGGTGAACATCTTCAGGGCCGTGGCGCGATCGACGGCTTCGCCGGGGCGCCAGTCGGGACCCTGGAAACCTTCCAGATCGGCGCGGGCGACAGCGGCGTAGAATTCGATCAGCGGGTCGCCGCGCTCGACCGGGGCGTCCGAACCGCCGACCACGATCACGCCCATGTCCGACAGGCTCTTCCAGGCATAGGCGCCGTCCAGCCGCGCGTCGCCGAGCCGGGCCGGGGCGAAATGCAGGTCGCCGATGGCGTGGCTGGGCTGCATCGAGGCGATGATCGGCAGGTCGTGGAACCAGTGGTAGTCGGCGGGGCGCAGGATCTGGGCGTGTTCGATGCGCCAGCGCACGTCCGCGCCGCTCGGCCGCTCGGCCGCGGGCACGGCGTTGAGCGCCTGCTGGTACCATTCCGCCACCTCGGCGTTGCCCCGGTCGCCGATGGCGTGGGTGGCGATCTGGATGCCGCCGCGCAGGGCGGCCTGGTACAGGGGAATGATTTGATCGCCGCTGATCTGCATCAGGCCGGTGGTTTCGGGCCGGTCGGCATAGGGTTCGAACAGCGCCGCGCCGCGCGAGCCCAGGGCCCCGTCGGCATAGTATTTGATCGCCCGGGTGATGATCCGGCCGTCGGCGACGCTACGCGGGCCGCCCTCGATCAGGGCGGCCGCGCCGTCCGGCGTGACGCTGTTGTAGATGCGCAGGGGGGCCTCGCCCGCTTCGGCCATGGCCTCGAGCAGGGGGATGTCCCGCCACGGCGCGCTCATGAAATGCACGCCGGTCCAGCCGTACTGGGCCTCGACGCGAAAGCCGGCGCGATAGGCCTCGCGCAGCGCCTCGGGATCGGCCTGGGGCAGCAATCCGGCCACCAGCTGTTCCGCGGCGTCGACCAGCAGACCGGTCGGCTCGCCGTCCGGCCCTTTCAGGATTTCCCCGCCCGAGGGGGCGGCGGTCGAGCCGTCGATGCCGGCGGCGGCGAGGGCGGCGGAGGAGGCGACCACGGCATGGCCGTCGGACCGGCTCAACAGCACCACCCGCCCCGGCGCGGCGGCGTCGAGGTCGGCGGCGGTCAGGAATCGCGCCTCGGGCCAGTGGGTCTCGATCCAGCCGCGCCCGACGATGGGACCGTCCGGATGGGCGTCCGCCCATGCGGTCAGGCGCGCCATGGCCTCGGCGACCGAGGCCGAGCCCTCGAGGTTCAGCGTCAGCTCGCGCCAGCCGACGCCGTCCAGGTGGGCATGGCCGTCGGTGAAGCCGGGGAAGAGGGCGGCGCCGCCCAGATCGATCGTCGGGACCGTCGACGGAACCGCGGGCTGGTCGGCGAGGGCGCCGACCCAAACGATCCGTCCATCCCGCACCAGCACCGCCTCGGCGGTCGGAGCGGCCTCCACCCCCGTATAGATCGGGCCGCCCCGGATCAGCATGTCCTGGGCCTCGGCCGAGGCGGCGGCGCCCGTCAGAAGCAGGGCGAGGGCGAGGGTACGGATCATGCGGCAGCTCCCGATTTCAGAAGCGACGGGTGGAGCCGAAAGCCGCTGGCGTCAAGCGTGGGGTAGTTGGACGGTTGGGGCTACGGCGCTACAGCCAGTGGCCGATCCGCGCGCCCCACAGACCGGCGGCCAGGATCAGCAGGAACAGCCACGAGGCCGGGAAGCGCCACGGGGCGATGCCGCCCTTGAGGGCGACCCAGACGCACAGGGGCGAGAAGACGGCCGCCATCCCCATCAGCAGGACGGCGACATCGAAATGGTCCGGCGACGTGGCGGCCCAGGCGAACCCGGCGGTCATTAACAGCAGGATCACCGTCGCCATATGCCAGGTGAAATAGTTCAGCCAGAGACTGGCCTTGGGCAGCCCGGTGGACGCCAGCAGCGGCCGGGCGACATATTTGCCGCCGATGAAGGTGTGGACGCCGAAGGTGATCAACGACAGCACGGCCGCCGTCGCGAAGCCGAGGTTGAACACCTCCTGCCCCGTGACGAGCGGCCCGTGGTCCATCAGGCCGCCGCCTTCTGTTTGCCGGCGAAGTCGCCGTAGAAGGTGCGCCCCTCGGTCGCCATGTCGCGGAGCAGCTGCGGGACCTTGAAGCGGTCGCCGTATTTATCCGCATAGACATCCGCTTGGGCCACGAAGGCCTTCAGCCCGGTCTGGTCGATCATGGTGATCGGGCCGCCGGTCCAGGGCGCGAAGCCCCAGGCCAGGATGGCGCCGACATCGGCCTCGCGCGGATCGTCGATGACGCCCTCTTCCCAGCAGCGGGCCACCTCGACCGCCTGCCGGTACAGCAGACGCTGCTTCTGGTCCTCGACGAGTTCGGGCGTGGAATCGTTGATCGTCACCGGGGCCAGTTCGGCCAGACCGGACCAGAGCTTCTTGGGCTTCTGGTCGTAGTCATAGAAGCCCATGCCGTTCTTGCGACCATAGCGGCCGAGCTCTTCCACCATCTTCTGGACGATGTGGGAGCCGGGCAGGGGCTGGTATCTGTCGCCGAGGTCGGCGGCGGTCTGTTTGGCGATCTTGACCGACAGGTCCAGCGCCACGTCGTCGTGCATCTCCAGCGGCCCGCGGGGCATGCCGGTCATGCGGCCGATGTTGTCGATCAGGGCGGGGGCGTAGCCCTCCTCCAGCATGGCCATGCCCTCGGCGACATAGGTGCCGAAGCAGCGCGAGGTGTAGAAGCCGCGGCCGTCGTTGACGACGATCGGGGTCTTCTTGATCTTCATGACGTAGTCGAGCGACTTCGCAATCGCCGCCTCGCCGGTCTTTTCGCCGAGGATGATCTCGACCAGCATCATCTTGTCGACGGGCGAGAAGAAATGGATGCCGATGAAGTCCTCGGGCCGGACAGACGCTTCCGCCAGGCCGGTGATCGGCAGGGTCGAGGTGTTGGAGCCGAACACGGCGCCCGGGGCCAGCTGGGCCTCGGCGCGTTTGGTGACGTCGGCCTTGATCTCGCGGTTCTCGAACACGGCCTCGATGACCAGGTCCGAGCCCTTGATCAGGTCATAGTCGGTCGTGGCGACGACCGAGGCCAGCAGGGCGTCATACTTTTCCTGGGTGATCTGGCCGCGCGAGAGGCGTTTCTTCAGCAGGTCGGCGACGTGGGCCTTGCCCTTGTCGGCGTCCTCCTGGGTGCGGTCGATCAGGATGGTCTCTATGCCGGCCAGGGCCTGAACATAGGCGATGCCCGCGCCCATCATGCCGGCGCCGATGACGGTGACCTTCTTCGGATCCGACTTCGGCACACCCGCCGGGCGGACGGCGCCCTTGTCGAGCTCCTGTTTGGACAGGAACAGCGAGCGGATCATGGCCTGGGCCTGGGGCGTCATCAGGGTCTTGATGAAATAGCGGGTCTCGATGCGCAGGGCCGCGTCCATCGGGACCTGGATGCCCTCATAGACGGCCTTCATCAGGTTCAGCACGGCGGGGTAGTTGCCGTACGACTGTTTGCGCAGCATGGCGTTGCCGACGAGGAAATTCTGGATGCCGGCCGGGTGGTAAGGACCGCCGCCGGGCTGTTTGAAGCCCTTGTCGTCCCACGGCTGCACGGCCTTGCCGCCGCCCTTGATCCAGGCTTTCGCCGCCTCGACCTCGGACCCCCTGGCCACGACTTCGTGGATGACGCCCGCGCCCTTGGCGTCGTTCGGGCGCCAGGACGAGCCGGCGCTCATCGCCGTCATCGCCGCCTGCACGCCGATCAGGCGCGTCAGCCGCTGGGTGCCGCCGCCGCCGGGGAACAAGCCGACCTTGATCTCGGGCAGGCCGAGCTGGATCTTGTTGTCGTCGGCGACGACCCGGTAGTGGCAGGCCAGCGTCAGTTCGAGGCCGCCGCCCAGCGCCAGGCCGTTGATGGCCGCGGCGACCGGTTTGCCGCAGGTCTCCAGCGCGCGCAGGGCTCCGTTCAGCTTCCAGCCGGCGTCATAGGCGTCCTGCAGCGAACCGCCGGCCAGCATGCCGCCGGCCATGTCGCCCAGGTCCGCCCCGGCGCAGAAGCCGCTCGCCTTGCCCGAGGTCAGGACCGCGCCCTTTATGGCGTCGTCGGTCTTCACCCGTTCGACCCACTCGGGGATTTCGGCCATCACGCCCGAGGTCAGGGTGTTCATCGACCGTCCGGGGACGTCGAAGGTGATCAGGGCGATGCCGTCGGCGTCGACGTCGATCTTGAAGTTTTCCATCGGGCGGAGCCCCTTATTCTTGAACGTCGGCGGGTGAGGCCGACAGATGATGGTTCGTCACAAAGGGCACGAAGGGATCACGAAGGACACGAAGAGACCGGGGCGGAGGCGCCGCAGGCGATCCTCCCCTGTATGGAAAGGCGCTGCGCGCAGCGGTGGGGCACAGGCCCCTTTGTGTCCTTCGTGATCCCTTCGTGTCCTTCGTGATGAACCTTCTAAAACTCAGACGCGCTCGATAACCGTGGCGGTGCCCATGCCGCCGCCGATGCACAGGGTGACCAGGGCGGTCGACTTGTTGGACCGCTCCAGCTCGTCCAGGGCGATGCCGGTGATCATGGCGCCGGTGGCCCCCAGGGGGTGGCCCATGGAGATGCCGCCGCCGTTGACGTTCATCTTGTCGTGCGGGATGTCGAGCGCCTGCATGAACCGCAGCACCACGGCGGCGAAGGCCTCATTGAGCTCCCAGACGTCGATGTCGGCGGTGGTCATACCCAGCTTGCCGAGCAGCTTCTTCGTCACGAACTCGGGACCGGTCAGCATGATCGAGGGCTCGGAGCCGATCGAGGCGGCGCCGACGATGCGGGCGCGCGGCTTGAGGCCCAGGGCCTTGCCGGCTTCCAGCGTGCCGATCAGCACCCCGGCGGAGCCGTCGACGATGCCCGAGGAATTGCCGGGGGTGTGGACGTGGTTGACCCGTTCGACCTCGGGGTAGCGCTGGTTGATCACGGCGTCGAAGGCCATCTCGCCCATCATGGCGAAGGAGGGGTTCAGCCCGCCCAGCGACTGCATGTCGGTGTTGGGGCGAATGGTCTCGTCGCGATCCAGCTGGACCAGGCCCAGCTGGTTCTTGACCGGGATGACCGATTTCGAGAACCGGCCGTCGGCCCAGGCGGCCGCGGCCCGCTTGTGGCTTTCCATGGAGTAGGCGTCGACGTCGTCGCGGCTGAAGCCGTATTTCGTGGCGATCATGTCGGCCGAGACGCCCTGGGGCACGAAATAGGTCGGGAAGGCCGAGGTCGGATCGACCGGCCAGGCGCCGCCGTCCGAACCCATCGGCACCCGGCTCATGGCCTCGACGCCGCCGCCGACGGCGAAATCGGCCTCGCCGGACTTCACCTTGGCCGCCGCCATGTTCACCGCCTCAAGGCCGGAGGCGCAGAAGCGGTTGATCTGGACGCCCGCCGTGGTCTGGGCCCAGCCCGCCGACAGCACCGCGGTGCGGGCGACGTCCGCGCCCAGCTCGCCCACCGGCGACACGCAGCCCAGGATGACGTCGTCGACCTTGGACGTATCCAGATCATTGCGGTCGCGCAGGGCTTCCAGCACCTGGGTCGCAAGGCTCAGGCCTGTGATCTCGTGCAGGGATCCGTCCTTCTTGCCCTTGCCGCGCGGAGTGCGGACCGCGTCGTAGATATAGGCCTCGGCCATGGGGGTGCGTCTCACTTTTCTGAGGCCCTATGCTCGGCGCGCGGCGCCTCGCGGCTTGAGGGCGAGAGTGCGGAATCAAAACTGCCCGCCACAAACCCTACGTTTACGTCAACGTCAAGTATTTCGTCGCCGCTTGGGCCTCTGTGGCAAATTCCCAAGAACGACTCTCACGTAGCTTGGCCGTCGGAACGCGCGCGCCGTCCGCGTCTTAACTCCGCCGGACACGCCCGGGTGTCTGGAGGAGACGACCATGGCCCAGACCTATGAACAGATGGACGCGATCGCCCTGCTGAAGGCGGACCACCGAAAGGTGGAGGAGATTTTCGCGGCGTTCGAGGCCGCGACCTCGAAATCGAAGAAGCAGGCGCTGGCCGAACAGGCCTGCCTCGAACTGAAGGTCCATACGGTGATCGAGGAGGAGGTCTTCTATCCGGCCTGCCGCGGTCAGATCGAGGAGGACCTGCTGAACGAGGCCTATGTAGAACATGACGGCGCCAAGCTGCTGATCAACGAGATCGAGGCCGCGGGTCCCGACGAGGACTTCTACGACGCCAAGGTCAAGGTGCTGTCTGAGATGATCGAGCACCATGTCGAGGAAGAGGAGATGCGCTCCGAGGGCATGTTCGCCCAGGCCCGCGCCGCCGGGCTCGACATGGACGCCCTGGCCGATGCCATGCGGGCGCGCAAGGTGATGGCGATGGAGGAGTTCCAGGCCGGCAAACCCGCCGAAACCCTGACACTGCAAGGCGACGACACGGAAAAGGCGCTGTCGGACACGCCGATCGCCCCGGATGAGCGTCCCGGAGCCGGCTTGCGCTGAGCGTTCGGCGAGGATCGGCGTCGGCGGCGATAGGCTATGATGGCCGTGTCTGACCCCGGAGGCCCCATGCGCCGCACCCTGTTGCTCGCCCTGCTGTCCGGCCTCGCCGCCGCCGGTTCCGCCTGTGCGCCCGCCTGGCCGCAACAGCCGGCGCCCCTCAGAATGTCGCCGCCGCCAGCCGCTCCGCCGCTCGCCGTCCCTCCACCGGTCCCTCCGCCCGTGTTCCAACCCGCGCCGCGCGAGGCCCGCTCCATCGTACCCATCCCCGAACCCGAGGACGGGCGCCCCTCGACCCCCGGGGAGGCCCGGCTGCTTGAGGCCCACAACCTCGCGCGCGAGCGGGTCGGAACCCCGCCGCTGATCTGGGACGACGCCCTGGCCGCCGAGGCCCGGGTCTGGGCGCGACGGCTTCTGGCCACCGGCCGGTTCGAGCATGATCCGGCCGAGCACGGGCATGGTGAAAACCTGTGGATGGGCTGGGGCGGCCGCGTCTGGACGCCCGAGGAAATGGTCGCCGACTGGGTCGACGAACGGCGCGACTATGTCCATGGCGTCTTCCCGTCCGTCAGCCGCACGGGAAACTGGACCGCCGTCGGCCACTACACCCAGATCGTCTGGCGCCGGACCACCCATGTGGGATGCGCCATAGCGTCGGAGAGCGACCGGTCGGTGCTGGCGTGCCGCTATTCGCCGCCGGGCAATATCGACGGGCGCCGGGCTTATTGATCAGCCGACGTAGCCGGCCTGCATCAGTTCGGCGATGTGGACGATGGCCACGGGCCGGTCGGCCTCGACGACCAGCAGGGTGGCGATCTTGTTCTGGGTCATCAGGTCGACGGCGTCGCTCATGCGGGCGTCCGGGGCGATGACCTTGGGGCGGGGGCTCATCACGTCGGCGGCGGTCAGGCCGGTCAGATCGCCCCGGGAGAAGGCGCGGCGCACGTCGCCGTCGGTGACGATGCCGGCCAGAGACCCATCTCCGTTCAGCACCGCCGCCGCGCCCTTGCGGCCCTCGGTGATGGCCGAGACGACCTCGGCGAAGGTCGCGGTCACGGGCGCTGTCGCGGGCGCCGGCGCGCGGTCGCCCATCCAGTCGCGCACGCTCTGCAGGCTCATGCCCAGCTTGCCGCCCGGATGGTGCAGGCCGAAGGCCTCGGCGGTGAAGCCGCGCCGGTCCATCAACACCATGGCCAGGGCGTCACCGAGCGCCAGGGTCATCAGGGTCGAGGTGGTGGGCGCCAGGTTGTTGGGGCAGGCCTCGGCCACCTGCGGCATGGTCAGGCAGACGGCGGAGGAGCGGCCGAGGAAGCTGTGGGGTCGCTGGGTCAGGCCGATCACCGGAATGCCCTCGCGCTGGCAGTAGATCAGCGGATCGCGCAGCTCCCGGCTCTCGCCCGAGTTGGAGATGGCCAGCAGGGTCACGTCCTTGCGCAGCATGCCGAGGTCGCCGTGACTCATCTCGGCCGGGTGGACGAAGAACGCGTTGGTGCCCGTCGACGCGAGGGTGGCGGCGATCTTGCCGCCAATATGGCCCGACTTGCCCATGCCGGTGACCACCAGATAGCCGGGCCGCGACAGGATGATGTCGCAGGCGCGTGCGATACTGTCGTCCAGGCCGGACTCCAGCGCCTGCAGGGCGGCGATGTTGAGCTGGATCACCTCGCGGGCGCGGGCGGTCATGGCGGTGGCAGCGACGTCGGTCATGTCGGGGGAATTGGCGCATCCGAGCGGGTTTCACAACGCCCGGGGTGGTTGCGGTCATGCTGCAACGCAGAAGAAAAGGGCTTCGGCGAGACAACCAACCGCCGCCCGGCGCGTTGGCTTGGCCATGGGGACGTCCGACCTGACCTTCGACGCCGCGACGTCGGCCGCCGACACCGTCCCGCGCCTGCCGCCGCCGCCGGGGCGTCTGGCGCGCCCGGCGCTGTTCCTGGATCTGGACGGGGTTCTGGCCCCGCTGGCGGAGACGCCGGACGCCGTCAGACCCGACGCGCGGCGGACGGCGGTGCTGCGCGGCCTGGCGGCGCGACTGGACGGGCGGGTGGCGATCATCAGCGGCCGCACCCTCGCCGAGATCGACCGCATCGCCGAAAGCGCCGCAGCCTCCGCCTCGGGGGTGCATGGCCTGGAGCGCAGGCGGGCGGACGGTTCGCTGGATCACGCCGACGCCGACCCGGCGGTCCGGGAGGCCGTCGCCGCCTTCCACGGTTTCGCCCGGACCCGTCCCGGCGTGATCGTCGAGGACAAGGCGGTGTCCGCCGGGCTTCACTATCGCCAGGCCCGGAACGAGGCCGGCGCGGCCGAGGCCCTGGCCGGGCGGCTGGCCGACGAAACCGGGCTGACGCTTCAGCCGGGCCACCTGGTGATCGAGCTGAAGACGCCGGGAACGGACAAGGGCACGGCCCTCACCGCCTTCATGGCCGAACCGCCGTTCAGGGGCGCCGTGCCGGTGATGCTGGGCGACGACCTGACCGACGAGGACGGGTTCCGCGCGGCCGAGGCGCTGGGCGGGTTCGGCGTGCTGGTCGGGTCGCCGCGCGCCACGGCCGCCCGCTACGGCCTGGCCGATGTCGAGGCGGTCCTGGCCTGGCTGGATGCGGTCGAGGCAAACGCATGACCCCGAACCTCGATCTCGCCCCCATCGGCAACTGTTCGATCAGCGCCCTGATCGACCGCAACGGCCGCTATGTCTGGGCCTGCGCGCCGCGCGTGGATGGCGACCCGATGTTCTCGGCCCTGATGGACGGCTCCGATCCCGATCATGGCTTCTGGGACATCGCGCTGGAAGGGCAGGTGACCGTCGAACAGGCCTATGTCCGCAACACCCCGGTGTTGCGGACCGTGCTGACGGCCCGGGACGGCGCTTCGGTCGAGATCATCGACTTCGCCCCCCGCCATCCCAAACACAGCCGCACCTATCGCCCCCTGGCCTTCGGACGGATCGTCCGGCCTCTGAGCGGATCGCCGCGCATCCGCGTGCGGCTGCGGCCGTCCGCCGGCTGGGGCGAGCGCCGCGCGGAGACGACCCACGGCTCGAACCATATCCGTTATCTGTGCACGGACGTGACCTTCCGGCTGACCACCGACTGCCCTGTGTCCCACGTGCTGAACGAGCGGGTGTTCCGGCTGGAGCGGCCGCACGCCTTCTTCCTTGGGCCGGACGAGGGCTATGACCAGGACGTCGGCCCCGGCGTGTCGGCGGTTCTGGACCGCACCGTGGCCTATTGGCAGAACTGGGTGCGGACCCTCTACCTGCCGCTCGACTACCAGGAGGCGGTGATCCGGGCCGCGATCACGCTCAAGCTCTGCGCCTATGAGGAGACCGGTGCGATCGTCGCGGCCATGACCACCTCGGTGCCCGAGTTTCCCGAGAGCGGCCGCAACTGGGACTACCGCTACTGCTGGATTCGCGACGCCTACTATGTGGTGCGGGCGCTGAACCGGCTGGGCGCGGTCGATCTGCTGGAAAACTACCTCGGCTATCTGCGCAATCTGGTCGATGCGTCGGCCGGCGGGCACGTCCAACCCGTCTATGGCGTCGGATTGGAAGAGGACATCGACGAGCGGATCACCGAGACCGTCGAAGGCTATCGCGGCATGAAGCCGGTGCGGGTCGGCAATCAGGCGCGCGAGCATCTGCAACACGATGTCTACGGACAGATCGTCCTGCCGCTCGTTCAGGCCTTCTATGACCAGCGGCTGCTGCGGCCCGGAACCATCGACGACTTCCACGCCCTGGAAAAGGTGGGCGACCGCGCCTTCGCCATGCACGACCAGGTCGACGCGGGGCTCTGGGAGTTCCGCACCATCGCCCGGGTGCACACCTATTCCTCGGTGATGTGCTGGGCCGCCTGCGACCGGCTGGCCAAGGCGGCGGACCATATGGGGCTGGCCGAGCGGGCGGTTTTCTGGAACGCGCGGGCGGCGGTCATCCGTGGGCGGATCGAGAAAGAGGCCTTCCTACAGGACGAGGGCCGGTTCGCCGCCAGTTTCGGCAACCGCGAGCTGGACGCCTCCCTGCTGCAACTGACCGATCTGGGCTTTCTGGACGCGCTCGACCCCCGACAGGTCGCCACTTTCGACGCCATCGAGCGCGACCTGAAGAAGGGGCCCTATCTGTTCCGCTATGTCGAGCCGGACGATTTCGGCGAGCCGGAGACGGCGTTCAACTTCTGCACCTTCTGGTTCATCGAGGCCCTGCACCAGAACGGCCGGGACGCCGAGGCGCGCGAAATCTTCGAGGAGATGCTGAGCCGCCGCACCCATGCGGGCCTGCTGAGCGAGGACCTGTCGCTGGGCGACAAGGAGCTGTGGGGCAACTATCCGCAGACCTATTCGCTGGTCGGCATCATCAACTGCGCGGTCCTGCTCAGCCGGTCGTGGACGGATGCGCGATGAGCCGGCTGATCGTCGTCTCCAACCGGGTGTCCGCGCCCAAGGACCCCGCCGCGGGTTCGGCGGGCGGCCTGGCCATGGCCTTGTCGGCGGCGCTGCGGAAATACGACGGCCTGTGGTTCGGCTGGTCCGGCGAGACGGTCGAGCATTTCACCGGCGAGGCCCAGTTCGAGGACCGCGACGGCGTCACCGTCGCCCTCGTCGATCTGGAGGCCCAGGACGTCGACGAATACTACAACGGCTACGCCAACAAGACGCTGTGGCCGCTGTTTCACCACCGGGTCGATCTGACGTCCTATGAGCGGTCCTACGGCGAGGGATATGAGCGCACCAACGCCCGGTTCGCCGAGGTGCTGGCGCCCCTGATCCAGCCCGACGACGTGGTCTGGATCCACGACTATCACATGCTGCCTCTGGCCCGGGATCTGCGGCGGAAAGGGGTGAAGAACCGGATCGGCTTCTTCCTGCATGTGCCCTGGCCGGTGAGACAGCTGCTGGTGACCCTGCCGCATCACCGGCGGCTGGTGGAGACGCTGTTCGACTACGACCTGATCGGCTTCCAGACCCGCGAATGGCTGGACCTGTTCCGCGACTATGTGGCGTCCGAGCCGGGGGTGCATGGCCGGCTGCTGCCCCATGACGCCGTGGAGGCCTTCGGAAAGAGGGTTCAGACCGGCGTCTTTCCGATCGGCATAGACGTCGAGGGGTTCCTGACCGCGCGAAACTCGGCCCAGGGCCGGCGCACATTCGACCGGATGGCGGCCTCGACGGCGTTCCGCTCGCTGATCGTGGGCGTCGACCGGCTCGACTATTCCAAGGGGCTAGAAGAACGACTGGTCGGCTACGAGCAGTTTCTGGAGACCAATCCCGAGATGCGGTCGCGGGTGCTGCTGCTGCAGGTCACCCCCATTTCGCGCGACGAGGTCGAGTCCTATCAGGACATCCGGGGCCGCCTGGACGCGCTGGCGGGCCGGATCAACGGGGCCTACGCCGAGATGGACTGGGAGCCGATCCGCTATCTCAACCGCACCTACCGCCGCGACCAGCTGGCGGGCATCTATCGCGCCGCCCGGGTCTGTCTGGTGACGCCCTTGCGCGACGGCATGAACCTGGTGGCCAAGGAGTATGTCACGGCGCAGGATCCGGACGACCCCGGGGTGCTGGTGTTGTCGCGGTTCGCCGGAGCCGCCGAACAGATGGGCGAGGCCCTGCTGGTCAATCCGTTCAGCCGCGAGGAACTGTCCGAAGCGATCAAACGCGCCCTGACCATGCCGCTGGCCGAACGGAAGCGGAAATGGGAGCGGCTGATGCAGGTGGTGCGCGACACCGACGTGGGCATCTGGCGCGACGATTTCGTCTCAACCCTGCGCGCCGTCGAACGGCCCGCGAACGGCGGCGACGGGTCCGTCGCCGCCGCCTCCGATCAGGCGGCCTGAACCGCCCCGGGGAGGTCGCCGTCCTTCGCCGTGGCCATCGCATTGGCCGGGCGCGCCATGATCCGCGCCAGATAGGCGTCCAGCAGCGGGCTGTCCGGCGAGAATTCCCGCCCCCAGGCCAGGGCGCTGCCGACCATGACGTCGACGGCGGTGAACCGCTCGCCCATCAGATACGGCCCGCGCTCCAGCGCGCCGAACAGGCGGGCGATGACGGCGTCGTAGCGGGCCTGGGCCGCGGGATCGCCTTCGGTCTGACCGCTGATCTTGCCCCAGTAGGCCGGCTCCATCTCGCCCGCCGTCCAGGCCAGCCAGGTGACATAGGCGGCGCGCTCGGACGATCCGACCGAGGCGCCCAGTCCCGCCTCGGGGAAGAGGTCGGTCAGATACAGGGCCACCGCCGCCGATTCCGTCACCAGGGCGTCCTTGTGCAGCAGGGCGGGCACCTTGCCGTCGGGATGCAGGTTGGCGGGGTCGCGACCGCCGGTCCCGGTCATGGCGCGGACGATATCGACATAGCGGATGTCGTAGTCGACGCCGATCTCCTCCAGGAGCCAGACGATGCGGCTCGAGCGCGACTGGGGGGCGTGGAACAGGGTCAGCATGGTGTCTCTCCAATGAATGACGGCCCCTCGCCGTCGATGGAGTTGAACTACTGCCACCCTGCTGCCAGCATGCTGTCAGCAGTCGTCATCTAGAGTGGACGAATGAGACGCGCCGACCGGCTATTCCAGATCATCCAGGTGCTGCGCCGGTCGTCGAAGCCGGTGACGGCCGACGCCATCGCGGTCGAGCTGGAGACCTCGAAACGCTCCATCTATCGCGACATCGCCACACTGATGGGTCAGCGGGTGCCGATCCGGGGCGAGGCGGGGATCGGCTATGTGTTGGACGGCGGTTTCGACATGCCGCCGCTGATGCTGACCTCGGACGAGGTCGAGGCGGCGGTGCTGGGCGCGCAATGGGTGGCGGGACGCGGGGATCCGGCCCTGGCCCGGGCCGCGCGCGATCTGATCGCCAAGATCGCCGCCACGGTGCCCGAGGCCCTGCGGCCGGTGGTGCTGGAGCCCGCGGTGGCGACGCCGCCCGCCTGGAAACACGAGGTCGAGACGCTGGACATGTCGCGGGTCCGCGCCTGGATTCACGCCGGGCGCAAGCTGCGGCTCCACTATGCGGACGAGCAGGGGCGCGAGACGCTGCGGGTCATCTGGCCCTGCCTGGTCGGCTATCGCGAGACGACGCGGCTGCTGGTCGGCTGGTGCGAGACCCGCGACGATTTCCGCACCTTCCGCACCGACCGGGTGGTCGAGGCCGAATTCCTGGACGACCGCTATCCGGGCCGACCGGCCGTGCTGCGAGGACGTTGGTTCGCCCAGATGGAGGCCCGGCGCGCGGAGCACCAGGCGAAAACTCAGTAGATTTCGAACAGGCCGGCAGCCCCCATGCCGCCGCCGATGCACATGGTGACGACGCCATATTTGGCGCCCCGCCGCTTGCCCTCGATCAGCACGTGGCCGCTCATCCGGGCGCCCGACATGCCGTACGGGTGGCCGATGGAAATGGCGCCGCCCGAGACATTGAGCCGGTCGTCGGGAATGCCCAGCCGGTCGCGGCAATAGATCACCTGCACCGCGAAGGCCTCGTTCAGCTCCCAGATGCCGATGTCGTCGACGGTCAGGCCGTGGCGTTCCAGCAGGCGGGGCACGGCGAAGACCGGGCCGATGCCCATTTCGTCGGGCGCGCAGCCGGCGACGGCCATGCCGCGCCAGGCGCCCAGCGGGGTCAGCCCCCTTCGTTCGGCCTCCTTCGCCTCCATCAGGACGCTGGCCGAGGCCCCGTCGGACAGCTGGGAGGCGTTGCCGGCGGTGATGAACCGGCCCTCCGCGATCGATTCGCCGCCGCCGAACACCGGCTTCAGCGACTGCAGGCCTTCCAGGGTGGTGTCGGCGCGGTTGCCCTCGTCCTTCGACAGGGTGATTTCTTTGGAAGAGGCCTGCCCTGTGGCCTTGTCCATCACCTGCATGGTGGTGGTCATGGGCACGATCTCGGCGTCGAGCCGGCCCTCGGCCTGCGCCGCGGCGGTGCGCTGCTGGGAGCGCAGGGCGTATTCGTCCTGGGCTTCGCGGCTGATCCCGTAGCGGGCGGCCACGACCTCGGCGGTCTCGAGCATCGACATATAGATGTGGGGCTGCAGCTTGAGCAGGTCCGGGTCGCGCAGCCGGAACAGGTTCATGTTCTGGTTCTGCAC
Organism: Brevundimonas vancanneytii; assembly: GCA_943373195.1. GTDB lineage: Bacteria > Pseudomonadota > Alphaproteobacteria > Caulobacterales > Caulobacteraceae > Brevundimonas > Brevundimonas vancanneytii_B. The sequence goes on along the minus strand of CALSBO010000054.1, from coordinate 1,702 downwards.
CAGCGAGACGGACTCCAGCCCGCCGCCGACGGCGACGATCTGGCCGTCGTGAACGACCTGTTTGGCTGCGGTGGCGATGGCCATCAGGCCGGAGGCGCACTGGCGGTCCAGGCTCATGCCCGCGGTGGTGACCGGCAGGCCGGCGGCGAGGGCCGACTGCCGCGCGATGTTGGTGCCGGTCGAGCCCTGTTGCAGGGCCGCGCCCATGACCACGTCCTCGATCTCGGCCGGATCGACGCCCGATCGGGCGACCGCGTGGCGAATGGCGTGGCCCCCCAGCTGCTGGGCCTGGGTGTCGTTGAAGGCGCCGCGATAGGCCCGGCCGATCGGCGTGCGGGCGGTGGAGACGATGACGGCTTCACGCATGGGAGTTCTCCATCTCTTCGAAGTGAGGTTTAGCCGCCTGCCGCCACGTCAACGCAAGGCCTTCACCCCTTGTGCGCCGCCTGCGCCTTGGTCAATTCGATCAGGCCCTGGGCCGCGCCCATTTCGGGGACGATCTCGCCGGTGCGATCGGAGATTTCGGCGAACCGGGCCGCGACCTGTTCCGGCGCGTCATCGCCCACCGCCCGGATGCCTTGGGTCAGGGTCACATGGGCGCGTTCGAATCCGCCCGCGCCGGCGGTCAGGATGCAGCGGCTGGGGGCGTCCTCGCTGACCAGATACAGCAGGCCGGGCGAGACCGTCTCCGGCCCCAGCAGGTCGAGCGGCAGGCGGGCACCCAGGTCTTCCGTCATCCGGGTGTGGGCGGTCGGGGCCAGACAGTTGACCCTGATATCGTTCTTGGCGCCCTCGATCGACAGGGTCTGCATCAGGCCGACAAGGGCCATCTTGGCCGCGCCGTAGTTGGACTGGCCGAAATTGCCATACAGACCCGAGGAGGAGGTTGTCATGACGATCCGGCCGTAGCCGGCCTCGCGCATGATGTCCCAGACCGCCTTGGTGCAGTGGACCGCGCCCATCAGATGGACGTCCATGACGAAGCGGAAGTCGTCCAGCTCCATCTTGGCGAAGGTCTTGTCGCGCAGGACGCCGGCGTTGTTGACCAGGATGTCGATCCGGCCCCATTTCGCCATCGCCGCCGCGACCATGGTCTGGACGGCGTCGAAATCGGTGACCGAGGCCGCGTTGGCCATGGCCTCTCCGCCCAGGGCCTCGATTTCGGCCACGACCGTCTCGGCCGCCGTCGCCGATCCGCCCGAGCCGTCGCGCGCGCCGCCCAGATCATTGACCACCACCCTGGCGCCGCGCCTGGCCAGGGCCAGGGCGTGTTCGCGCCCCAGGCCGCCGCCGGCGCCCGTCACGATCGCCACGCGCCCGTCAAACCGCATCGTCATTCGCCGCTCCTGCTGCCGTCCTTGCTTCCTAGCAGCCGTTTCGTCCCGCGAAAGCCGCCCATTGTGTTGAAACGGCGCCACAGTCGCCACATTCGTAGCCAAAATGAGGAACCGGGACCGTACAATGTCGTTCGGCCTTGCGAGCACTCCGTATAAACGGGGACTTCGGGCAACCACTGAGTATGAGGGATATGATGAAGGTGAAACTTCTCGCCGGCGTCGCGATGGCAGGGCTGTTCTCAGCCGGCGTCGCCCACGCCGAGCCGAATGGCTGGTACGGCGCGATCGATGCGGGCTACCACTCGCTGGGCGATCTTGAGGTGGTCTCGCAGACCAACGGCCCCCAGTGGGACGTCGCGGTCGAG
>CALSBO010000053.1:0-21494 GCA_943373195.1 Brevundimonas vancanneytii | reverse complement strand
AGGGGGGAGGAATGATGACTGAGACACTGGAGCCGTCCGGCCTGGACGGCGTGCCGCGCAAGGCGGCCGAGGCGGCGGCGGCGCTGGAGGCGCTGCGGGAGCCGGCGGAGCGGGCGGCGGCCTCGATCGAGGACGCCTTCGCCCGGGCGGGCGAGGGGCTGGTCCGGTCGCTGGCGCGGGCGGCGGCGGACGGCGAGGTTTCGCTGGCCGAACTGGCGCGGGCGGTGCTGGCGGCGGTCAATGCGGCCTCGGGATCGGGCGGCGGCGGGCTGGGCGAGGCGATCGCCCGGGCGGTGCAGACGGCCTTCTCGGGATCGCGCGCGGACGGCGGGACGGTGCTGGGCGGCGGGGCCTATCTGGTCGGCGAGCGCGGGCCGGAGGTGTTCCGGCCGACCGGGGCGGGCGTGATCGAGCCGGCGGGCGGCGGAGGCGTCACCGTCAATGTGCGGGTCGACGGCGGGGCGCCGGGACTGCTGCGCTCGGAGGCCCAGATCGCCCAGATGCTGGCGCGGGCCGTGTCGCTGGGCGCGCGGCGGCTTTAGGGTCCGGACTCAATTGCGGTTCAACGCGGTCAAGAGCTTATCTTCTTTCCGCTCATCCCCGCGAACGCGGGGATCCAGTGCTTTCGTTAGGCAGGCTGCGCGGGATCGCCTTTGGAACTCCATGGCCACGCCTGAGCGCCCAAGGGACTGGGTCCCCGCGTTCGCGGGGATGAGCGGTATTGAGTAGGGTTGTCGGTCGCGGCCTGCTTGAGCGCGGAGGCGTCAGGCGAAGGTTTCGGCGGTGTCGCGGACCGGGTTCTTCGGATTGTCGCCGTACTGGTTTCGGCCGGGCCGGCCCTCGGTCGCGCCGATCCAGATCAGGAAGCCTATACTGCCGAGGAAGACGAGGGCGATGGCGATGAACATCGGTCCCATGACGCCGAACACGGCGGCGGGATCGCCATTCTCGAAACCCTCCGGATTGCTGAAGGCGGTCATGCCGACGGAGGCGATGATGACGATGATGGCCACGATCCAGGCGCCGATGGGGATCAGCTGGAGCCAGCCGGTCCTGCCCATGTCGTGCAGCCGCTTGGTCTGGATGGCGATGCTGGGCCAGATCAGAACCAGGTTGACCAGAAAACCGATCAGCGGGATCCAGCCGAGCAGCAGATTGGCGACGAAGATGATGCCCCAGGCGGCCCAGAAATGGCTGCGCCGGATGCGGCCCTCGGCCGACCAGAACAGCGCCGACCAGTCGATGCCGCCGGACGGAGAATATCGGGCGGGCCCGGAACTGTAGCCGAGGGGGATAGGGTCGGCGCTCAACCGCATGATGTCGGTGGCGACGCCGTCGGCGGGAACGAAGTCGACCTTGTCCCCGACCCGCACGGCGGTGCGGGAGGCCGAGGCGACGAAGCTGTAACGCTGGCCGTCGTCGGCGGAGATCAGGCCGTCGCCGGAGATGCCGTCCACATTGATCACTTCGCCGCGCATCTTCGAATCCCGCCTGACCTGTACCGAAGCGGCACCTTGGCCGAGCGATCGGTCGGCGGCAAGACACGCAAGGGGCCGCCGGCCCGGTGAAGGCGCGGCAGCCCGATCAGGCGCGAGCGGTCAGCCGCCCTTGGGGTTCGGTCCGTAACGGTTGTCGCCGGGCTGGCTGTCGGAAAGACCGATCCACAGCAGGAAGCCGAGGCAGACCAGGGTGATCACCGCGACGAGGCCCATGGCCGGTCCCAGAAGTCCGAGGATGGCGGCGGGATCTCCGGCTTCCAGCGCGGGTGTGTTGGTCAGGGCCGAGACGCCCATCATCGAGACCGCGACGATCCCGCCCACGATGCCGACCGCCCAGGGGATGATGACCATCCAGCCCGGCTTGCCCATGTCGTGAAGGCGTTTCACCCCGATGGCCAGGTTCGGCCAGATCAGGGCGATGGAGATGAAACCGCCGATGATCGGAAGCATGCCGGCCACGACGCCGATCCCGAGGCAGATCAGCCAGCCGATCCAGAAATGCTGACGGCGCGTGCGGCCCTCGAACGAAAACAACAGCTTCTGCCAATCGAAGCCCTGAATCTGGTTGGAACTTTCTACCGTCATGACGCCCTCCCGTGCGCCGGACCCGCTGTCCGTGACGGGGAAGATGACCGAACGCCGATCGCTCGACAAGCGAAAGCGGCGCCGCGGGAAGACCGCGACAGGAGAATTGAAGCATGGGCTTTCATGAAGTGAGATTGCCCGCGCGTCCCCGCTTTCGCGGGGATGACAAGGTTGCGTGTTGGGGGAACGGATGAGCTTTCATGAGGTGAGATTGCCCTCGCGACTGGCGTTCGGATCGACCGGCGGGGTGGAGCGGCGGACCGAGATCGTGACCTTGGGATCCGGGTTCGAGCGGCGTTCGACGCCGTGGGCGCAGGGGCGGCGGCGTTATCTGATCGGGGCCAATCTGCGCTCGCTGGACGATATGGCGGTGCTGACCGGGTTCTTCGAGGCGCGGCGGGGGCGGCTGTACGGGTTCCGGTTCCGGGACTTCGCCGACTGCAAGTCGTGCGCGCCGGGGGCCGCGGTCGGGGCGCTGGACCAGACGCTGGGCGAGGGCGACGGGACGCGCAAGGTCTTTCCGCTGATCAAGCGATACGGCGAGGGCGCGGACGGGCTGGAGCGACGCATCGCCAAGCCGGTCGACGGGACGGTGCGGGTGGCGGTCGACGGGGCGGAACTGGCGGCGGAGGCATTCGCGGTCGATGCGGCGACGGGGCTGGCGACGCTGGACGCGCCGCCCGGCCTCGGGGCCGCGGTGACGGCGGGGTTCGAGTTCGATGTGCCGGTGCGGTTCGACGCCGACCGGATCGAGGTGACGCTGGAGAGTTTCGACGCCGGCCGGATGGCGGCCGTGCCGCTGATCGAGGTGCGGGTTTGAGGAGGGGCGAGGTTCGAGGGTCGAGGGGCGAGGAAGCCTGATTCGACCCTCGCACCTCGTCCCTCGACCCTTTGAGGAACCGAATGAGAGAGATTCCTGAGGAACTGGTCGCCCGCATCGAGAGCGGGGCGGCGAGGCTTTGCCATGTCTGGGTGCTGCGGCGGTCGGACGGGGCCGAACTGGGGTTCACCGATCATGACCGGGACCTGACGGTCGAGGGCGTGGTGTGCCGGGCGGCGAGCGGCTGGACGGCGGGGGCGGCGGACAGCGCCGTGGGGTTCAGCGCCGGGTCGGCGACGGTCGCGGGCGGGCTGGACGACGCGGCGGTCACGGACGCCGATATGGAGGCGGGGCTGTATGACGGGGCGTCGGTCGCTTTGTGGCGGGTGGACTGGGACCGGCCGGATCTGAGGGTGCGGCTGTGGACCGCGACGCTGGCGCGGATTCGGCGCGAGAGCGCGGGGTTCACGGCGGAGCTGGAAGGGCCGCTGGCGACGCTTGAGCGGGTGGTGGGCCGGACCTATGGGCGCGACTGCGACGCGGTGTTGGGCGACGGGCGGTGTGGGGTTGATCTGGAGGCGTTTCCGGGCGCCGTCTGCGACAAGCGCTGGACGACCTGCGTCGGGACATTCGCCAACGGGATCAATTTCCAGGGCTTTCCGGACATTCCGGGCGACGACTTTCTGACCGCGGCGCCGGTCGAGGGCGGGCGCAACGACGGCGGGAGCCGGCGATGAGGGCGGAGGTCGTCGAAGCCGCGCGCGGCTGGCTGGGCACGCCCTATCGGCATCAGGCCAGCGTACGAGGCGAGGGGGCGGACTGTCTGGGCCTGGTCCGCGGCGTGTGGCGCGAGCTGATCGGGGCCGAGCCGGAGCCGCCGCCGCCGTACCGGCCCGACTGGGCCGAGGTCGGGGGCGAGGAGGCGCTGCTGGCGGCGGCGCGTCGGTGGCTGGCGGAGATTCCGGTCGAGGCGGCGCGCGCGGGCGATGTGGTGCTGTTCCGCATGGCGCCGGGCGCACCGGCCAAACATTGCGCGATCCTGAGCGACGCGGCGGGACCCGAGCCGCGGATGATCCACGCCTATTGGGGTCGGGCGGTGGTGGAAAGCTGGATGGGGACATGGTGGCGACGGCGGCTGGTGGCGGCGTTCGCCTGGCCCGGGGTTGAGGAGGGCTGAGCATGGCGCAGGTGATCCTGACGAGCGTCGGCCAGTCGATCGGCGGGCCGATCGGGGCGGCGATCGGCTCGACCGTCGGGCGGATGATCGACCAGCGGGTGATCTCCAGCCTGGAGCCGGCGCGGCAGAGGGGGCCGCGATTGGAGACGCTGAAGGTTCAGGGGACGGCGGAAGGCGCGCCCATGGCCTGCGTCTTCGGGCGCGCGCGGGTGACCGGTCAGCTTATCTGGGCGGCGCGGTTCCTGGAGGGGCGCAACACTTCTTCCGGCGGCAAGGGCGGGCCGAGGACGGTTGAGTACGACTATTCGCTGAGCTTCGCGGTCGCCCTGTGCGAAGGCGAGATCGACGGGATCGGGCGGGTCTGGGCCGACGGAAGGCCGATGGATTTGTCGGGCGTGACGATGCGGGTGCATCGCGGCGGCGAGGCGCAGACGCCTGATCCGCTGATCGACGCCGTCGAAGGCGGGGCTCCGGCCTATCGCGGCGTGGCCTATGTGGTGTTCGAGGACCTGCCGCTCGGGCGGTACGGCAACCGGCCGCCGCAGCTGGGTTTTGAGGTGTTCCGCCGGGCGCGGGGCGACGAACCGCGGCTGGAGGATCGGCTGGAGGGCGTGTGTTTGATTCCCGGGGCCGGCGAATTCGTGCTGGCGACCAGTGTCGTCATGCGGCGCGAGGGACTGATCCGGACGACGGCCGAGAACCTGCACGGCGGGGACGGCCGGGCGGACCTGGCCGTGTCGCTGGACCAGCTGCAGGCGCAGTGCCCGAATCTGAAGCGGGTCAGTCTGGTGGTCGGCTGGTTCGGCGACGACCTGCGCGCCGGGCATTGCACGGTCCGGCCGGGGGTGGAGAGCGTGGGCAAGGCGACCGAGCCGCTGACCTGGTCGGTGGCGGGGCTGGGGCGAGCGGAGGCGCATCTGATTTCGACGACCCCCTCCACCCCTTCGGGGTCCCCCTCCCCCGGCGGGGGAGGAACGGGCGGAGCGGCCTACGGCGGGACGCCGTCCGACGAGAGCGTGCGGCAGGCGGTGGCGGCGCTGAAGGCGCGGGGGCTGGAGGTGACGCTGTATCCGTTCGTGCTGATGGACGTGCCGGAGGGGAACGGTCTGCCGGACCCCTATGGCGGCGCCGAACAGGCGGCCTATCCGTGGCGCGGGCGGTTGAAGGGCGAGGACGGGGCCGGGGCAGCGGCGGATGTGGCGGCCGTTTTCGGCGCGGCGGACGGATGGGGGCTGCGGCGGCTGGCGCTGCACTATGCGGCGCTGGCGGCGGAGACGGGGGCGGACGGGCTGCTGATCGGCTCGGAAATGCGCGGACTGACCACGACGCGGGACGCGACCGGCGCGTTTCCGGCGGTGGCTCAGTTGCGGACGCTGGCGGCGGAATGCCGGGCGGCGGTCGGGCCGGGCGTGGCGATCAGCTATGCCGCCGACTGGTCGGAATATGCGGGTCCAAGGGACGGCGGCGAGGCAGTGTTTCACCTCGATCCGCTGTGGGCCGACGCGGCGATCGACTACGTCGGGATCGATTGGTATCCGCCGCTCGGCGACTGGCGGGCGGGCGACGGCGGTGTGGATGCGGCGACGTTCGCCGGGCCGGACGATCCGGCCTATCTGGCGGCGCAGGTCGCGGGCGGCGAGGGGTTCGACTGGTTCTACGCCTCGGATGCCGACCGGGCGACGCAAACGCGGACGCCGATCGTGGACACGGCCCATGGCGAGGACCGGGTGTTCCGGGTCAAGGACCTGAAGGGGTGGTGGTCGAACGCGCACCATGACCGGCCGGGCGGCGTGCGGAGCGCGACGCCGACGGCCTGGGTCGGAGGAATGAAGCCGATCCGGCTGACGGAGTTCGGCTGCGCGGCGGTGGACCGGGGCGGCAATGCGCCGAACCTGTTCCAGGACCCCAAGAGCGCCGAGAGCGCCCTGCCGCCATTTTCCACCGGGGCGCGGGACGACCGGATGCAGCGGCGGGCGCTGGAGGCGGTGCTGGGGCATTTTGCGGAGACTTCGAACAATCCGGTCTCGGCGGCCTATGGCGGGCCGATGGTGGAGGCGGCGGATGCCTGGTGCTGGGACGCGCGGCCGTATCCGGCGTTTCCGGCGCGGGAGGACGTCTGGGCCGACGCAGGCGGGTGGCGGACGGGTCACTGGCTGAACGGGCGGCTGGCGGGCGAGACGCGGGACATCATCGCGGCCTTGCTGAAACGCGGCGGGCTGGCCGAGAGCGCGTTCGAGATCGGCGGCTTCGCGGCCGGGGTGCAGGGCTATGTCGTCGACCGGCCGATGCGGACGCGGGATGCGCTGGAGCCGTTGCTGGCGGGGCTCGGCCTCGTTGCGGCGGAGCGTGACGGCCGGGTGGCGGTGATCGGGGATGAGGCGGTCGCCGCGTCGCTGACGCTGGATGCGTTGGCGCTGCCCGACGAGGGCGCGAGCCTGAAGGCCGAGCGGGTGCTGGAGTTGCGGCCGGGCGCGGCGCGGGTGCGCTACATCGACGGGGATGCGGAATACCAGACCGGGTCGGCGGTGGTGCGGTCGGCGGGCAAGGGCGGCGGGGTCGATCTGGACCTGCCCGCGGTCTGTTCCGGGGCGCTGGCCCGGGCGACGGCGGAAAGGGCGCTGGAGGCCGGCGGGGCGAACCGGTTGACGGCGATGCTGGGGCCGGTCGAGGCGCTGGCGCTGGAGCCCGCCGATACCGTGACGGTCGAGGGGCGCGGCGGCGGCTGGCGGGTGATGCGGCTGGATCTGGACGAGACGCCCTCGGCGGTGCTGGAGCCGGTCTCGGAGATCGGCCCCGGCGAGGATGACGGACGACCTGTGGCCGGCGAGGGCGTGGGTGTCCCCGGCGCGCCCTTTTTCCGGATGATCGAACTGCCGCCGCTGATCGGGGCGGAGGATGACGGGCGGCCGATCGCGGTGGTCGCGGCGGATCCCTGGCGGCCGATGCGGGTGTTCGCGGGCGCGGACGCGGGGTCGCTGACGGCGAGGGGCGATGTGGCCGAGCCGGCGACGGTGGGGGTGCTGCTCGAGGCGCTGGGCAGCGGCGTGCGGCATCGCCGGGACGAGGCCAACGCCCTGTTGGTGCGAGTCGAGGGACCGGCGCCGGAGAGCCGGTCGGAGACGGCGGTGCTGGCGGGCGGCAACGCCGTGGCGATCGAGACGGAGGACGGCTGGGAGCTGGTGCAGTTCCGGTCGGCGGCGCTGGTCGGTGACCGGGTCTGGCGGCTGACCGGCCTGTTGCGCGGGCAGCAGGGGACTGAGGCCTTGGGGGCCGCGAGCGGGGCGGTCGCGGTGTTTCTGGACCAGACGCCGGCGCGGGCGGAGTCGCCGCGCGCGGAACGCGGCCTGCCACTGATCTGGCGGGCGGGACCGACGGGCGGTCCGGCCGGAGGCGCGGGGGTCAGCGAGGTCGGGTTCACCGGGACCGGCGTGCATGAGCGCCCCTGGTCGCCGGCGCATCTGCGGGCCACGGCGCGGGCCGACGGCGGCTTCGACCTGGGCTGGATTCCCCGGTCGCGGATCGACGGGGATCGCTGGGACGGCGAGGCGGGGTCTTCGGCGCCGTTGCGGTTCCGGGTGCGGGTGCTGGACGGGGCCGACGAGGTGCGGGCCTTCGAGGTCGCCGCGAACGGCGCGATCTATGCGGCGGAGGACCTGGTCGCGGATTTCCCGGCCGGGATCGGCCCCGATGCGGCGGTCGCGGTGGCCGGGTGGGGTGACGGCTACGGCTGGGGCGGGGAGGGGCGTGTGAAGCCGGCGGGATGATTTGTCCCGGCTCCCTTTGCGCGACGCGCGCGATGCCCTAACTGACGAAGCTGGCTTTCGGTGGAGCGGCATTCGACGTGGCGGGCGATCCCTACAAGGAACTGGGCGTTTCGAGGGGCGCGAGCGCGGACGAGATCAAGAAGGCGTTCCGCAAGCTCGCCAAGGAATTGCATCCCGACAAGAACCCCGGAAACAAGGCCGCCGACGAGCGGTTCAAGCGGATCACCGCCGCCTTCGACCTGCTGGGCGACAAGGACAAGCGGGCGAAATTCGACCGCGGCGAGATCGACGCCGACGGGCGCGAGCAGTTTCGCGGCTTCGGCGGCGGCGCGCGGAGCGCCCCCGGCGGCAATCCGTTCGGACAGGGCGGCGGGCGGCAACAGGGCTTCGAAAACATCGATCTGGACGAACTGTTCGGCGGCATGTTCGGCGGCGGGGCGAGACCCGGCGGCGCAAGGGGAGGCGGTTCTGGGGGCGGCGGGTTCGCGCCGCGCGGCCAGGACGTGAAGGCGACGCTGGAAATCAGCCTGGAGGATTCGATCTCGGGCGCGACGCGGCGCATCCAGTTCTCGGACGGGCGAATGCTGGACGTGGCCATCCCCAAGGGCGCGGGCGACGGCCAGACGATCCGGCTGAAGGGCCAGGGCGCGCCGGGACGCGGCGGGCCGGCCGGCGACGCGCTGATCGAGATGAAGGTGGCGAAGCATCCGATCTTCACCCGCGACGGAGCGGACCTGACGATGGATCAGCCCGTGGCGCTGTATGACGCGGTGCTGGGCGGCAAGGTCCCGGTGCGGACGCCCGAGGGCACGGTCAGCATGACCATTCCGCCCGGCTCGAGCTCGGGCAAGGTGCTGAGGCTGAAGGGCCGGGGGGCCTTCGCGGACGGCAAGCGCGGCGACCTGCTGGCCCGTCTGATGATCGCCCTGCCGGACGACAATGCCGAACTGACGAAGCTGGCGCAGGCCGCGCGGGACAAGGGGCCGATGCGGCCGTTCCGCGACTGATGGCGCACCGGCCGAACCTGAAGCCGGAGCGGCCGTGGTTCTCGTCGGGGCCGACGGCGAAACGGCCGGGATGGTCGTCGCAGGCGATTCCGCATGACCTGCTGGGCCGGGGCATACGCGCGCCCGAGGTGGTGGAGCGGTTCGCCCGCGGGCTGAGGCTGACCCGTGAGCTGCTGCAGGTTCCGGCGGATTGGGTGCTGGTCTATGTGCCGGGCTCGGACACGGGCGCGGTCGAGGCAGCCATGTGGTCGATGCTGGGCGAGCGGCCGGTACAGGTGCTGGCGTTCGAGAATTTCGGCAAGGTGTGGGCGACCGACGCGGTCGAGCATCTGAAGCTGGCCCCCGAAGTGCTGGAAGCGCCGTGGGGGGAATGGCCGGACACGTCGAAGGTCGATCCGAAGAAGGATCTGGTGTTTCCGTGGAACGGGACGACGTCGGGGGTGTGCGCGCCGAACGGGGATTTTATCGCGGCGGACCGCGAGGGGGTGGTGATCTGCGACGCGACCTCGGCGGCCTTCGCCATGCCCTTGCCGTGGGACAGGCTGGATGTCGTGACCTTCAGCTTCCAGAAGGCGCTGGGCGGGGAGGCGGGGCTGGGGGTGGCGGCGCTTTCGCCACGAGCCGTCGAACGGCTGGACCGCTATGCGCCGCCGCGCAGCGTGCCCAAGGTGCTGCGTCTGAGGGATGCGAACGGGTTCGACCGGACGCTGGCCTCGGGGTCGATGATCAACACCTTTTCGGTCTGGACGCTCGAGGACTGGATCGACGGGGTGGAGTGGGGGCTGTCGGTCGGCGGCCTGGACGCGCTGATCGCGCGGACGCGGGCCAATGCCGCGGCGCTGGACGCATGGGTCGGGCGGACGGACTGGATCGACCATCTGGCGCAGGACCCGGCGACGCGGTCCACGACCTCGGTCTGCCTGAAGATCGTCGATCCGAGGGTCGTCGCCATGGCCGAGCCGGAGCGGCAGGCGCTGGTCAAGCGGATGAAGGCCCTGGTCGAGGACGCGGGCGCCGCTTTTGACATCGAGAGCCACCGCAATGCGCCGGCGGGGCTGCGCGTCTGGTGCGGCTGTACGGTCGAAACGGTGGATATTGAGGCCCTGACGCCGTGGCTGGACTGGGCGTTCGAGACTGCTATTTCGGCCTACGACCAATGACCTGTGCAGGGTTGGAAATCTGACGGAGGAGCCACAGTGTGTCAGGGCAGATCCAGCCAATGAGATCTTGGACGTTCCGATATTCTGCGGTTGGTCCCTTATCGAAAACGGCGTTGTGGTGAGCAATTCGATTGCGGAACTTTCTCAGCCGATCAGCGGCCTCATGAATCGCTGACTCCGGCTGCCGCTGGGGCAGATGCGGGAACATCTGCCTGATATTGCCCAGCCAGACATACTGTCGGGGCCTGGCGCTTGTCAGATGGACCCAAAATCCCAGAGAAATCCCTGATACGACATGATCAGCAGTGAAGGCGGCGCCATGGTTGCGCTGCTCTTCCGCGATGACCTTCTGAAGCTCGTTCTTGAGACGAAGCGGTAATGCGGAGACGAACGCCGGCGCGATGTGCCAATCAACGCCGTATCTTTGCATCAAGCCACGCGCCAGCGCATTTCGCAAAGCGATTTCCGCCAGTTGGGTAGGGATATAGAACGCCTCGCACAGGCGCGCATTCCAAACGTAAAAACGAAGCGCCAGATGTCGGTCTCCACCCGCCGCGCTCAGATATCGCCCGAGGCGTGGCTGTGACAATGTCGCCTCAATGGAGGCGTATGTCGAAGGGGAACACGAGAAGGGATATTGCATTTCGTAACGTGTCAGAGCTACGAAGTCTGCATGGGCCGTGGGGCCGGATCACTGCGCCGAGCGCAAATCTCCTGCGGACAAGTTCTAGGGGCCGGACCTTCGGGTGCCGGCCCCGCTCTTTTTGTCGCACAGCTTCCGGTCAAATTGGCCACGCCCGATGAACCTCTTGATGGTCATCGAGTGGTTCTCGCTATCACGCAAGCGCCAACGCTAGCCAATACGCGACATCCCCCGATTCCCCGGTTATAGGCTGCGCCCGCATTCCGAAATTCCGGACAGCGGAGAACAGTCTTGGCGAACGTCGCGGTGGTCGGCGCCCAGTGGGGCGACGAGGGCAAGGGCAAGATCGTCGACTGGCTGTCGAACCGGGCCGATATGGTCGTGCGGTTCCAGGGCGGGCACAACGCCGGCCATACGCTGGTGGTGGACGGCAAGGTGTACAAACTCGCCTTGCTGCCCTCGGGCGTGGTGCAGGGCAAGCCTTCGATCATCGGCAATGGGGTGGTGGTCGATCCCTGGCATCTGGTCGGCGAGATCGAGAAGATCGAGGCGCAGGGAATTCGCATCAGCCCCGAGGTGCTGATTGTCGCCGACAACGCCTGTCTGATCCTGCCCATCCATCCGGCGCTGGACGTGGCGCGCGAGGCGGCGGCGAGTGCGCCGGGCGCGCGGATCGGCACCACGGGGCGCGGCATCGGCCCGGCCTATGAGGACAAGGTCGGGCGCCGGGCGATCCGCGTCTGCGACCTGGCCAACGCCGACGACCTGAGGGTCAAGATCGACCGGCTGCGCTCGCACCACGATCCCCTGCGGGCGGGGTTGGGGCTGGAGCCGATCGATCCGGTGGCGCTGCTGGCGCAGCTGCTGGAGATCGCCCCGAAGGTTCTGCCGTATGTGCAGCCGGCCTGGCGGGTGCTGGACCAGGCGCGTCGGGACGGCAAACGGGTGCTGTTCGAGGGGGCCCAGGGCGCCTTCCTGGACGTGGACCACGGCACCTATCCCTATGTGACCAGCTCGAACACCGTGGCCGGACAGGCGGCGGCAGGGTCCGGCATCGGGCCGCGCGGCGTCGGCTATGTGCTGGGGATCGTGAAGGCATACACCACACGCGTCGGGGAAGGCCCGTTCGCCTGCGAACTCAATGACGAGGTCGGGACTCATCTGGCGACGGTGGGACGCGAGGTCGGGGTCAACACCGGCCGGGCGCGGCGGTGCGGCTGGTTCGACGCGGTGCTGGTGCGCCAGTCGGTGGCGATCAACGGCATCGACGGCATCGCCCTGACGAAGCTCGATGTGCTGGACGGGTTGAAGACGCTGAAGATCTGCACCGGCTACCGGATCGACGGGCAGGTGCTGGACTATCTGCCGTCCAGCCTGAAGGCGCAGGCGGCCGCCGAGCCGGTGTTCGAGGAGATGGACGGGTGGAGCGAGAGCACGGCGGGGGCCCGAAGCTTCCGCGACCTGAACGCCCATGCGGTGAAGTATGTGCGGCGCATCGAGGAGCTGATCGGGGCGCCGGTGGCCCTGCTGTCGACCAGTCCGGAGCGCGACGACACCATCATGATGCAGGACCCGTTCCGGGGCTAGGCGATCCAAAGAAACCGAGCGTTCAACGGGCCTTAACCCGCGTCGGTTAAGCACGACTTCCGGATTGGAGGTTCGCGTCTTGTTTGCAGTCGATCGTCGTGTGCTGGCGAAGCTTGAGCCGGTGATCAAACGCGTGCTGATCGTCGATCCGAACCCGCATGCCGCGCGCTTGCTGACCGACATCATGAAAAGCCTCGGCGCCCGCGACATCGTGGTCGAGCCGACCGAGAAGCGGGGCCTGCAGACGGCGGCGGATATCGAGCCGGGCATCGTCTTCACGGAACGCAGCGGCGAAGGCCTGGACGGCGAATCCCTGGCCCGGGCGCTGCGACGCTCGGATATGAACTGCCGCCGCGCTCCGATCATCATGGTGACGTCCGACGCGACGGCGCGGACCATCATCGGCGCGCGCGACGCGGGAGTGCACGAGTTCCTGCGCAAGCCGTTCACCAGCGCGGACCTGCTCAAGCGGGTCGAGAACGTCGCCCTGAAGCCACGGGACTGGGTCGAGGCCGTAGGCTACGTCGGGCCGGACCGGCGCCGGTTCAACTCAGGCGAATTCTCCGGCCCCGGAAAACGCAAGGCGGACAAGCCGGCGACGGGCGCGGGCGCGCAGGCCGCCGCCAAGGATCAGGCCATGCGCATCCTGGCCGCCGCCCTGGACCAGTTCGACAGCGATCCGATGCAGGCGGTGCGCGCCATCCGCGAACAGGCCGCGACGCTGAAGGCGCTGGCCATGAAGGCGTCCGATTCGCGCCTGGCGGTGGCCGTGGGCGCTCTTGAGGTGTCGATGGCGTCCGGCCCGCCGACCAAGGCGACGCTGGCGGCGCCGATAGGCACCCTGCTGGCCATGCATCAGGTCGCGCCGGTCGCCCGGGCGGGCTAGCGCAAGAGGTCGGCGAAGGCGTCGGCAATGCGGGGCCAGACCGCCGAGGTCGGATCGATGACCTCGAAATGCCCCGCCCCTTGAAGCACCACGGATTGGGCGGCGTCTCCGCGGGCGGCTGCGGCGGCGGCGTAGTCCTGGCCGAAGCGCGGCGGGACGATGGGGTCCAGGGCGCCCGAAATCACCCACTGGCGATCCCCGAGCGGCAGCAGTTCCGGCGGCGAGGTGTCGGCGAAGACGTCGCGACCGCCGGGCTGCTGGACGCCGACCAGGCCGTCGACGGTCGAGGGGCCGCCGCAGGCGTCGGGGCCGGTCGCGCGATAGGCCTCCAGATCGGCGATGCCCGCCAGCGAGACGACGCCCCGGATCGGCAGGGGATCGGCGACCCGCAGCGGGCTGTCCGCCGCCAGCCGGTCGCGCGCGGCGCTCCAAAGCGCCAGATGTCCGCCGGCGGAATGGCCCGAGACGGCGACGCGGCGAAGATCGAGGCCGTGCTGGGGCGCGAGGATACGCAGATGGTCGAGGCCGGCCGCGATGTCCTGGAACGTGCCCGGATAGCCGCCGCCGGGATGGCCGATGCGGCGGTATTCGAGGTTCCAGACCGCATAGCCCCGGTCGCGCAGATCGGCGGCCATATAGTCCATCAGCTCCGTGCCCGGCAGGTCGGCGCGCCAGCAGCCGCCGTGGATCAGGACGATGACGGGATGGCGGCCCCGTCCGCGCGGCAGCCACAGCTCGCCGAACTGGAGGGCGTCGGAACCGTAGGCGATGCGGTGGTCGGCGGCGGCGCGAGGCCGGGCCAGAAGCTGGCTGAAGGTGATCGGCGTGCGCGTTTCGATCGGATCGACGACGGTCGGGGCCACGACGGGAGGCGAGGGCGCGCAGGCGGCGGCGGCGAGAAGGCCGACCAGGGCGACGGTCATCGGGCGCATGAGCCATCCTGTCGAAGTCGCCGTTTCACCGGCGCGGCGGGTCACTGTAGAGAGCAGGGGCCGTCCGGCAACCGGAGCCCGAGACAATGACCACCCGCCAGACCTGTCTCGACCGGGATGCGTCCGATCCGCTGGGCGCGGCGCGCGGGCGGTTCAGTCTGCCGGACGGGGTGATCTATCTGGACGGCAACTCGCTGGGCGCCTTGCCGGTTGCGGCGTCGAAGGCCGTGCGCGACGCGGTCGAGCGGCAGTGGGGCCGGGACCTGATCGCCAGTTGGAACAAGCACGGCTGGATCGGTCTGCCGCAACAGGTCGGCGGCAAGCTGGCGCGGTTGATCGGGGCGGAGGCGGGCGAGGTGGTGGCGGCGGACTCGGTGTCGGTGAACCTGTTCAAACTGGCGGCCGCGGCGGTCAGCCGGTCGGACGGGCGCCGCGTGATCCTGACCGAGGGCGGCGATTTTCCGACCGACCTTTACATCCTGCAGGGGCTGGCCGGGATGACGTCGGACGTCGAACTGCGGGTGGTGGCGCCGGGCGGGATCGAGGCGGCGCTGGACGACCATGTGGCCCTGGTCCTGCTGAGCCACGTCCACTATCGCTCGGGCGCCGTGCGCGACATGGCCGGGCTGAATGCGGCGATTCATGGCGTGGGCGCCCTGAGCCTGTGGGACCTGAGCCATAGCGCCGGGGTGCTGGACGTCGACCTGAACCGCGACGGGGCCGATCTGGCGGCGGGCTGCGGCTACAAATATCTGAACGGCGGGCCGGGGGCCCCGGCGTATCTGTTCGTGGCGAGGCGGCATCAGGCCGCGCTGCGCAATCCGTTGTCGGGCTGGATGGGGCACGCCCGGCCGTTCGATTTCGTGGACGACTATGCGCCGGCCGCCGGGATTGACCGCTGGCTGTGCGGGACGCCGCCCATTCTCAGTCTGACGGCGCTGAACGCGGCGCTGGACGCCTTCGACGGGGTCGAGATGGGCGCGGCGCGGGCCAAGGCCGGGGCGCTGGGCGACCTGTTCATCGAGCGGGTCGAGGCGCGCTGCGCGGGCAGGGGTCTGGGTCTGGCCAGTCCGCGCGAGGCGGCGGTGAGGGGGGGGCAGGTTTCCTTCACCCACCCGCAGGGCTGGGCGGTGATGCAGAACCTGATCGCGCGCGGGGTGATCGGCGATTTCCGCAGCCCGGACGTGATCCGCTTCGGGTTCGCGCCGCTGTATGTGCGCCACGCCGATGTCTGGGACGCGGTCGAGGTGCTGGGCGAGATTCTGGACAGCGAGAGCTGGCGGGAGGAACGGTTCCAGACGGTCGCGGCGGTGACGTGATCTGGTCCCTCTCCCGATGGGAGAGGGATGTCGGCGCGTCAAGCGACGACAGGGTGGGGACGGTTCAGCGAGACAGGCGTCGGTGTTCTCGTCGCCGAGCCCTCCCCACCCGGTCGCTTCGCGACCACCCTCCCCCGGTGGGGGAGGGAGACTTCTCGCGAAATCAGGCGTCGACCAGGTTCCGCTCTTCGGCGGCGGCGCGCATGGCTTTCTGGAGCTTTTCGAAGGCCCGGACCTCGATCTGGCGAACGCGCTCGCGCGACACGCCGTACTGGCCGGCGAGTTCCTCGAGGGTGACCGGATCGTCCTTGAGACGGCGTTCCGTGAGGATGTGCTTCTCGCGGTCGGTCAGTTCTTCCATGGCTTCCTGAAGCAGGCCCATGCGGAGGGACTTTTCCTCGCTTTCGGCCAGGGCGGTTTCCTGTGACACGGCGGTGTCGTCGGCCAGCCAGTCCTGCCATTCGCTTTCGCCGTCCGACCGGATCGGGGCGTTGAGCGAGGAGTCGCCGCCGAGGCGGCGGTTCATGTTGGTGACCTCTTCCTCGGACACGCCCAGTTTGGTGGCGATGGCCGAGAGGTGTTCGGGGTGCAGGTCGCCTTCCTCGAAGGCCGAGATCTGGCTCTTGGCCTTGCGCAGATTGAAGAACAGCTTCTTCTGCGCGGCGGTGGTGCCCATCTTCACGAGCGACCAGCTGCGCAGGATGTATTCCTGGATCGAGGCGCGGATCCACCACATGGCGTAGGTCGCCAGGCGGAAGCCCTTGTCCGGATCGAATTTCTTGACGGCCTGCATCAGGCCGACGTTGCCCTCGGAGATCACTTCGCCAATCGGCAGGCCGTAGCCGCGATAGCCCATGGCGATCTTGGCCACCAGGCGCAGATGCGAGGTGACGAGGCGGTGGGCGCTCTCGGCGTCCTGGTGCTCGGTCCAGCGCTTGGCGAGCATGAACTCCTCGTCCTTCGCCAGCATCGGAAATTTGCGGATTTCAGTCAGGTATCGCGACAGTCCCTGTTCAGGCGACATCACCGCGAGCGATCTAGCAACAGCCATTTGGTCCCTCCGACCGTGAAACGAGCGGGTTCTTCGGAAGCGGCCACCCAATGTGCACCGTCGCCTCACCCCTCAACCGATGAAATAGGGTCGGGTTTCCGCCTTTGTCAGTGGCGGATGGTCACACGAAAGCGTGACCGTTGCCCCGGCGCCACGGCGCCGAATGGGCGGATGTATAGCGGTAGTCAGTCCTTAATCAAGACTGACCTGAAGGAGGCTGCGTCAGAAGAAGTCGACGTGCAGATGATCGTCGTGGCGGGCGGCCTGACAACCGGCGAAGCGCAGCTTGGGATGGCCCCACAGGCCGAGACGTCGCTCGAGATGCGGCTCGATCAGGATGCGCCGGACGCGGCGGTCGGCGATGAGGGTTTCTATCAAGGCCCTGGTCCGATCCTCGTCGAGCCGCCAGGGACGGTTGGCGGGTGGGTCGGGCTTTTCGGCGCGGCCGGAGCGTCCGTCGGGGCAGGCGATCTGTTCGCCCGGCCGGGGCGGTTCGGCCGGCCAGAGGCCGCCGTACAGCCGGGTGTCGGGGAAGCGGCCGAGCGGGCGACCCTGCCGGTCGGTGTAGTAGAGGCCCAGGTCGATCTGGCGGCCGTCGCCATGGCTGAGATGCGGCGGGAAGGGCTTTTCGCCGTCCGGACCCGAGGCGTCCATGAAGCGCAGCACCTCTCCCGGATAGCGGGCCGCGAGACCTTCCGCGGCCGCGATCAGGGCGCCGCGGGCGGCGGGGGTGACGAAATGGCGGTCGTCGCGGCAGTAGCGGACCTGGACCGGTTCAAGCGGGGTCGAGGCGTCGCAGGGCAGGGTGACCAGACCGGCGGCGTTGGGCGTGGCCGAACCGGGCTGACGACTCCAGGTCACCGCCTCCACAGCCTGCTGACAGGCCGTCAACGCGAGCGCGGCGGTCAAAGCGAAGGCGAATCTCACAGGGCGGCGAGTCCCTGTTCGAGCAAACGCATGTCTTCGGGCGGTTGGGTCTCGAAGCGCAGGGCTTCGCCGGTCACCGGATGGACGAAGCCCAGAATGGTCGCGTGCAGCGCCTGTCGGGTCAGGCCCGCTGCGGCGATGGCGGCGCGCACGGGGTTGGCGGGGCTGCCCGAGCCATAGACGGGGTCGCCGAGCAGCGGCGCGCCCTTCGAGGCCATGTGCACCCGGATCTGATGGGTGCGGCCGGTGTGCAGGGTGCAGGCGACGCGGGCGGCCATGGGCTGGGCGCCCGGCCTGGCCCCCCTCGCGGGCGCGCCGAAGACCTGTTCGACGGCATAGTCGGTGATGGCTTCGCGGCCGCCGGAGTTGAGCACCGCCATCTTCTTTCGGTCCCCGGTCGAGCGGCCGAGGTTGGAGACGATGCGACCCTTCTCCGGCTGGGGCGCGCCGCGCGTCAGAGCCAGGTAGGTGCGCTCGATGTCGTGGGCGGCGAACAGGGCCGAGAGGCCGGCGTGGGCGGCGTCGGTCTTGGCCGCGACCATGACGCCCGAGGTGTGTTTGTCCAGCCGGTGGACGATGCCGGGCCGGGCCACGCCGCCGATGCCCGACAGTGAGGCGGCGCAGTGGTGCAGCAGGGCGTTGACCAAGGTGCCGGTCTCGCTGCCGGGCGCGGGATGGACCGCCATGCCGGCCGCCTTGTCGATGACGATCAGATGGGCGTCCTCGAACAGGACGACCAGCGGGATGGCTTCAGGCTGGGGGATGGCCGGGATGACGGCGGGCAGGGCGACGGCGTAGAGACCAGGCTGAGCCTTGGACGAGGCGTTGGAGATCGGACGGCCGTCGCGGGTCACGGCCCCCTCGGCCAGCAACGCCTGGAGGCGAGCGCGGGACAGGGTGGGAAAGACTTCGGACAGGGCCTTGTCCAGGCGCCCCGACGCCCGTTCGGGCGTCAGGGTGACGAGCAGCGCGGCGCTGTCGTCGTCGTCCTGTTCGAGATCGAACGCTTCTGTCGACATGCCGAACCCTTAGAGCAAGCCGGCGCCTGACGTCAGTCCGCGCGTTCGATCAGTCCATTGGCCACCATCCGCCGGATCAGGTCCTCGGCGCCGTCGTCGAGGTCGGCGGGTGTGAACGGCTGGCCGGACAGCATCCGCTCGATCACCGCGCGGGGAGCCTTGGAAAAGGTCATGATCCCGCCGGGGATGACGAGGCGCAATTCGTCCGCATCATCCTCCAGCCGCCACGGCGAGGGCCGGGCCTGGTAGCGTTCCGCCAGCGGGAGAGAGGCGTTCTCGATGGCGCCGCTCAGGTCCGGCTCGCGCGAGCGGATGAATTGTTCCGCCAGCAGATCCATCGCGGCATTGATCCGGGCCTTGTCCTTCACCCGCGCGAGCAGGGTGTGGAAATGCCGGTCGGCGGCGGCGCGGTCGAAATTCCGGTCGGCGAATCCGGGCGGCAGCGAACGGCGGAAGTCCGGATCCTCGACGAAAACCTCGGAAACGGCCTCGAGAAACAGGTCCGCCCAGGTCCGCACGATCAGGCCGCAGGTGATGTGCAGGGACGCCCGGTCGCCGGAGGTCGAGGCGTCGTGCATCAGGCCGCGCGGCACATAGGCGCTGTCCCCGGCCTTCAGCACGAAACTGTGCCTCGGTTCGCCCACCGGATGCTCGCCGTGCTGGAACCGCTCGCCGCGGTAGGGCGCCTCGACCGGCTGGTCATACAGTCGCCAGGCCTTTTCGCCCTCGACCTGAAGGATGAAGACGTCGTGATTGTCGTAGTGGGTGCGGAACCCCTGCGATCCGGGCGGGGTCAGATAGGTGTTGGTTTGAACGTGACAGGAGAAGACCGCCTCGACCGAGCGGCAGAAGGCGGCCAGACTGATGTCCGACTGGTGCAACTGGTTCAGGATGATCGTGGAGCCGCCGCGGTAGAGGCGGGACACCGCCACGCGGTCGATCGCGCCCGATTCGGAGACGAAGTCCGACATGCTGACCTGGCGCGAGGCGTCGGCCATCTCCAGCATGCCCTGGCGCAGGTCCAGTTCCGCGATCTTGCGATCCACCGAGGCGATGGAGAGCAGGGATTTGAAACGCTCCGGCTCATTGTGCCGCACGATGATCGGCTCGCGCTCATAGGCGCGTTCGAAGAAGCCCTCGGCCTGGGCGCCCAGCATCCACTGGAGGGGGTCGCCGGACAGGGGACGCACGGTCACACTACTCAACTCAGCCGCCGCCCCGCATCAGCCGCAACGGCGGCCGCGGCCGGTCGGGTCCGACCCACGGCCGGAATCGCTGTCGGAGCAGTTGCTGGGCGGGGGCGGACCGCAGCGACGGCCGTTGCCCGAGGGATCGCCGTAACGGCCGGAATCGCTGTCGGAGCAGTTGGTCGGCGCGCCGCAGCGTCGGCCACGGCCGATCCCGTCCGCGTAATTGCCCGTATCGTTGTCGGAGCAGTTGCTGGGCGGGGGCGTGGGCGCGGGCGTTCCACAGCGCCGGCCGGCGCCGACCTGGTCCTCGCCATAGCCGCTGTCGCTGTCGGTGCAGCCCCCGGCGGTCGTGCCGCGACCGAGACCGGCGAGATCATACGGATCCGAATCCGTGCCCGCGCAACCGGCGACGCTGCCCAAGGCTCCGCCCGCGGCGATGCCGCCCACGACGCGCGCCATGAACGATCGGCGGTCGATTCGCTTCTTGTCCGACATGGTCCCGCTCCCATCCTTGACCCCTGAGGATCACTCCCGGTTGTGACCGTAACACGGGTTGTTGTGCGAACAAGGACAATCGCCGAGAAGCGAGGCGAGCAGGGTCAGGGCGGCAGGCAGCGGCGCCGGCGACGGCCAGCGCGCACAGGGCCGACAGGCCGCCCGGGATCGCTCGCATCAGGCGGCTTTGGAGGCCGCGGCGCCGAAATGGGGGTTCAGTTCGCCCTCGGCGTAGCGCTGGGCCATCTGGGCGGTGGACAGAGGCCGGATCTTCGAGGCCTGGCCCTCGCAGCCGAACTCCTGGAAGCGCTGCTGGCAGACCTTGCGCATGGCCTCCTTGGCGGGCTTCAGCCAGGCGCGCGGATCGAACTCGCCGGGCTTTTCGGCGAGCAGTTTGCGGACCGCGCCGGTCATGGCCATGCGGTTGTCGGTGTCGATGTTGATCTTGCGCACGCCGTGCTTGATGCCGCGCTGGATCTCCTCGACCGGCACGCCCCAGGTCTGGGGCATCTGGCCCCCGTACTGGTTGATGATGTCCTGAAGGTCCTGCGGCACCGAGGACGAGCCGTGCATGACCAGATGGGTGTCCGGCAGGCGGCGGTGGATTTCCTCGATGACGTTCATGGCCAGGACTTCGCCGTCCGGCTTGCGGCTGAATTTGTAGGCGCCGTGGCTGGTGCCCATGGCGATGGCGAGGGCGTCGACCCGGGTCTCGCGCACGAAGTCCACGGCCTGGTCCGGATCGGTCAGCAGAGCGGAGTGATCCAGCTTGCCCTCGAAGCCGTGGCCGTCCTCGGCCTCGCCCATGCCCGTCTCCAGCGAACCCAGCACGCCCAGTTCGCCCTCGACCGAAACACCGCAGCTGTGGGCCATCTGGACCACGCGGCGGGTGACGTCGACGTTGTATTCGTAGCTGGCGGGGGTCTTGGCGTCCTCTTCCAGCGAGCCGTCCATCATCACGGAGGTGAAGCCGTACTGGATGGCGGTGGCGCAGGTGGCCGGGCCGTTGCCGTGGTCCTGATGCATGCAGACCGGGATGTGCGGATACAGTTCCGCCAGGGCGTCGATCAGCTTGGCCAGCACGATGTCGTTGGCGTAGCTGCGCGCGCCGCGGCTGGCCTGGATGATGACCGGGGCGTTGACCGCCTCTGCCGCCTCCATGATGGCCAGGCCCTGTTCCATGTTGTTGATGTTGTAGGCGGGCAGGCCGTAGTCGTTCTCGGCCGCGTGATCGAGAAGCTGTCGCAGCGTGATGCGCGCCATGGGTGGTGTCTCCGTAAGCCCCGGTATTCGGCCGGTGGTTTAGCGCCGGAGGCGTCGGGAGTCACGCATTGTAACAACCATTCCTCCCCCATCGGGGGAGGGGGACCATCCGAAGGATGGTGGAGGGGGCTGATGACAAACGCCGGCGCCATGCGCCGGCCCCCCCCACC